>NZ_JASHIV010000024.1:0-58185 GCF_030733525.1 Bacillus sp. MMSF_3328
GTGGCTGAAGAGGCGCCCCTGCTAAGGGTGTAGGTCGGGCAACCGGCGCGAGGGTTCAAATCCCTCCTTCTCCGCCATAAGGCCCCTTGGTCAAGCGGTTAAGACACCGCCCTTTCACGGCGGTAACACGGGTTCGAATCCCGTAGGGGTCATACAAAAAAGCTGTCAGCATCATGCTGGCAGCTTTTTTGTATGCATTATTTTCTTTTAAGCATTTGCTTGATGCTTAATCTGGAAGCTCTTCATTGTTTTGCAGCCGGTTTCCCGGATTATTTAGATCTATATCCGAAACAACTCCTGTATAAGGCCCCCGGAACATATCTCCTGTCGCCAGGATTTTTCCATCTGCAGGACCGAACAGCGGCAGTTTTTCTTCAGCAGCCTCTCTCTCCCGCAGGAGAAATTCTTCTTCCTGATTTGCCATCTTCATTCCACCCTTCATAAAAACATATGCTTATTATAGGCAATTCCCGCTAGAACCATTTCTATTTTACAAAAATAATCGAATTATAAGAGAAAATATCGAAAAATTTAATTTATTTTTACAAGGTATTTTTACATTGAACACGAATATAAAAAAGAATGTCAATGAACTAAAATCTGTTGGAAAGAAGGATGGCTGTGAAAACGATGTTACCCACCGACTATCAGATGCATTTATTTCATGAAGGCACCCTTTTTGACAGCCACCGTCTTTTTGGTGCCCACGTAATATTTGAAGATGGCAAGACCCTAACCAGGTTCGCTGTATGGGCTCCTAACGCCAAGGAAGTCAGGGTTGTAGGGGACTTTAACAGCTGGAATGGGGATGATTTCAAATTACATAGAATGAATAATGAAGGGGTATGGCACATAGTAATTGAGAAGGATTTGGCAGGCTGCCTCTATAAGTATGAAATATTGACACAAGAAGGCACCAGGCTGCACAAAGCTGATCCATATGCCTTCTATTCAGAGAAAAGGCCAGGCACAGCTTCAGTTGTATGGCCGCTTGAAGGCTATAAATGGAATGACCAGTCATGGCTGAAAGGAAGGATGAAGAAAAATACCTTTGCAGAACCGGCAGTCATCTATGAAATGCATGCCGGAACGTGGAAACGGAATAATGGCAACAGTCTGCTGAATTACAGGGAGCTGGCGGATGAAATTGTGCCTTATGTCCTTGAACATGGTTTCACACATGTAGAATTGCTCCCTCTTGTCGAGCATCCGCTCGATGCCTCCTGGGGCTATCAGGGGACAGGGTATTTTTCTCCGACCAGCCGGTATGGGAAGCCGCAGGATTTCATGTATTTTGTCGATCAATGCCACCAGCATAACATCGGTGTCATCCTGGACTGGGTTCCCGGCCACTTTTGCAAAGATGCCCATGGACTCTATAAATTCGACGGAACCCATCTCTTTGAATATAAGAACGAGAAGGATAGGGAGAATTATGTATGGGGCACTTCAAACTTTGACCTGGGCCGAAATGAAGTGCAGAGCTTTTTAATCTCCAATGCATTATTCTGGCTGGAAACCTATCATATAGACGGGTTCAGAATGGATGCAGTTTCTAATATTATTTATTGGCCCAATTCCCATGAACAGCATCAGAATCCGTATGGAATTGAATTCCTCCGCAAGCTCAACAGCACTATCAGGCAATATGATCCCTCCATTTTTTTAGCAGCTGAAGATTCATCCAATCTCCCTCAGGTGACCTCTCCTGCCCATTATGGCGGCCTGGGCTTTCATTACAAATGGAATATGGGCTGGATGAATGACGTACTGGCATATATGGAAACCAGTCCAGAGGCGAGGTCTGGAAAGCATGGCAATATTACATTTTCACTCTTATACGCTTTCAAGGAAAACTTTATATTGCCTCTCTCCCATGATGAAGTTGTACATGGAAAGAAGTCTCTCCTCAATAAAATGCCTGGAGATTATTGGAGAAAGTTTGCCCAGTTCCGGCTGCTCCTGGGCTATATGATGGCACATCCAGGTAAGAAACTGCTGTTTATGGGCTTTGAAATCGCCCAATTTTCAGAATGGAAAGATTCAGAAGAGCTTGACTGGAATCTGATGGATTATGAAATGCACCAGAAAGCAAACAGGTATACAAAGGATTTGATACGGCTTTACAGGAGGTCCAGGCCCCTATTTGAACTGGACCATGTCCAGGAAGGCTTTGAGTGGATTGATGCAGATAACCGGGAACAATCGATTTTCTCTTTCGTCCGCTTCAGTGCTGCCGAGGGTGAACACCTCATTGCAGTATGCAACTTTACAGCCGACCCGTATCGGAATTTCAGGATCGGAGTCCCGCATGCCGGAAGCTACAGGGAAATATTCAACAGCGATAAGGAAGAATATGGGGGATCCGGCTGGATCAACAAAAAAGTAGTCAAAACAGAAGAACTGGAATACCACGGCCGGCCTTATTCAATTCAAATGGCTATCCCGCCGTTTGGTATTACTATTCTGCGTCCTGTTAAACATAGAAAGGAGAGGAAAGGGAATGGCAAAGACAAAATGTGTGGCCATGCTGCTGGCAGGGGGAAAAGGATCAAGGCTTAACTCTCTGACTGAGAATCTTGCAAAGCCAGCTGTACCATTTGGAGGCAAATACAGGATCATTGATTTCACCTTGAGCAATTGCACAAATTCAGGGATTGATACAGTCGGGGTCCTGACCCAATATCAGCCTCTTGTACTTAATTCTTATATCGGCATAGGAAGCGCCTGGGATTTGGACAGAATGAACGGAGGGGTAACCGTTTTGCCGCCATATGCCGAATCTTCAGAGGTCAAGTGGTATACAGGCACGGCGAGCGCAATATTCCAAAATATAAACTATCTTAAACAGCATGAACCTGAGTATGTGCTCATCCTGTCAGGTGATCATATCTACAAAATGAATTATGACCTGATGCTTGATTATCACATTGAAAAGAACGCTGATGCTACCATTTCCGTCAAAGAAGTTCCCTGGGAGGAAGCCAGCCGCTTCGGAATCATGAATACGAACGATGATCTGAGCATTGCAGAGTTTGATGAGAAGCCGGAGAATCCGAGAAATAATATGGCTTCGATGGGAATTTATATATTTAAATGGGACGTACTTAAGGAGTATCTGGAACTGGACGATCTGGATAAGGACTCTTCACATGACTTCGGAAAGGATATTATTCCAAGGCTTCTGAATGACCGCAAAAGTCTCTATGCCTATCCTTTCAGCGGTTACTGGAAGGATGTGGGGACTGTGCAAAGTCTTTGGGAAGCCAATATGGACTTGCTGGATGACGATTGCCAGCTGGATCTGAATGACTATTCCTGGAGGATCTATTCTGTTAACCCCAACCATCCGCCGCAATATATCGCACCGATGGCGGAAGTGGATGAATCCATGATCAATGAAGGCTGTGTTATTGAGGGGGAAATTTATAAAACGGTCCTCTTTCAGGGAGTAGAGGTCAAAGCGGGTTCAATTATAAAAGAGTCGGTCATTATGCCGAATGCTGTCATCGGAAAAAATGTCTTTATTGAAAGAGCAATTGTTCCTTCTGATATGCACATACCGGACGGAACGGTTATCAGAGATGATGAAAATGAGGGTGAAATAATCCTTGTGACAGAGGAAATGATTAAGGAAATCCATTCATAGGAATATAAATCAGGAGGGGATATAGTTGAATAAGAGATTGCTGGGCGTTATAGATGCAACAACCTACCATGAAGGATTGGAAGAACTGATAGTCCACCGCTCTCTTGCGGCAGTGCCCTTTGCAGGCCGCTACCGGTTGATAGATTTTGTTCTCTCCAGCATGGTGAATTCAGGGATTGCCAGTGTGGCCATTTTCCCGAAATTTCAATACAGGTCACTGATGGACCATCTTGGATCAGGAAAGAACTGGGATTTGAACAGAAAGAGAGACGGCCTCTTTTTCTTTCCATCTCCGCTCCTTGATGGGCCTAGGCAGGGGGTAGGTTCCTTCAATCATTTTGCAGCCAACCTTGATTATTTCTACCGCAGCAATCAGGAATATTCTTTAATAGCAAATTGCTACACTGTTCTTAATATGGACTTTCGGCCGGCCCTTGAGAGGCATATCCAATCCGGATGTGACATTACGGAACTCAGGCATAACGGAAAATCCCTTGAAATGTATCTTGTGAAAACTTCCCAGCTGATCGAATTCATCGAAAACAGAAATGAAACAGGCTATTCCTGTATGAGCGATATAGCAGCCGACCTGAACCATGTTTATAAGGTCTGTGCGTACGAATATACAGGGCATGTTGCGAGGATCGACTCGATTGAAAGCTACTATCTGGCAAGCATGAGCATGCTTGAGCCCGAAACCTTCAACAAGCTGTTCCGTAAAGATCAGCCAGTTTATACAAAGGTAAAGGATGAGCCGCCTGCGAGGTACCTGAAAGGCGCAGGGGTGAAGAACAGCATGGTGGCAAACGGATGCCTTATAGAGGGAACGGTTGAAAACAGCATCATCTCCAGGGCTGTCAGGATTGGAAAAGGATCAGTTGTGAAAAATTGCATCATTATGCAAAAATGCCAGATCGGAGAAAACTGTATATTGGATTCAGTCATCATCGACAAAGATGTCAGAATTGAATCAGGGACTGTCATGGAAGGTTCTCCTGTGCAGCCAATCGTAATCCGGAAAGGAACTATACAAGGGGCGCTGATGAATTCATGAAAGTCTTATTCGCTGTATCTGAATGTGTGCCATTCGTTAAATCAGGGGGGCTTGCCGATGTGGCAGGCTCCTTGCCGAAAGAATTGAAAAAGCTGGGAACGGACGTAAGAATCATTCTGCCAAAGTATGGGAGCATACCGGAAACTTATAAGAAGAAAATGAAAAAGGTCAGGGAGTTCAGCGTTTCCGTGGGCTGGCGAAACCAGTACTGCGGAATCGAAGAGCTTGTCCATGACGGTGTCATTTTTTATTTTGTCGATAACGAGTATTATTTTTTACGTGACCAGCTTTACGGATATTTTGATGATGGAGAAAGATTTGCTTACTTCAGCAGGGCTGTCCTGGAAAGCATGAGAGAGCTTGATTTCTATCCTGATATTATTCATTGCCATGACTGGCATACAGGCATGGTCCCCTTCTTGCTGAGTGTCCAATACAGACACATAAAGGAATATGCTTCTATAAAAAGCGTATTTACCATTCATAATCTTCAGTTCCAGGGCATCATGCCAAAAGAGGCGCTAGGTGACTTATTTGGCCTTGAAGAGTTTTGTTTTAATGCAGAGCAGCTCGAATTTTATGGCTGCATCAATTTTATGAAGGCGGCCCTTACATCTGCCGATAAAATAACAACCGTCAGTCCTACCTATAAAGCTGAAATTCAGAATGAATATTATGGAGAGAAGCTTGATGGGCTGCTTAGGATGCGGGACGGTGACCTGGCCGGCATACTTAATGGGATTGATGCTGATTTTTATGATCCGGAAAATGATCCGATGATTGCTGCGCCGTATAATGTGAATCTATTAACAAATAAAGGCAAAAATAAACGCAGCCTTCAAAAGATGGCCGGCCTCCCGGAACACCCGGAAGTACCCATTATTGCAATGATTACAAGACTGACAAGCCAAAAAGGCCTTGATCTTGTAAAGTGTGTCTTTCAAGAGCTGATGTCAGCGGAGGTACAATTCATTGTCCTTGGCACCGGAGAAGAGGAATTTGAACAATTCTTCGCCGGAATGGAGCAGGAATATCCGGAAAAGGTGAGAGCGTATCTACGCTTTAATGAGGATTTGGCCCATAAAATATACGCAGGCGCAGATTTATTCCTGATGCCTTCAAAGTTTGAACCATGCGGCCTCGGACAGCTGATCGCCATGAGGTACGGGACGTTACCGATTGTCAGGGAGACGGGGGGATTAAACGATACAGTCCATTCATATAATGGGGAGGCAGGAGAAGGAAACGGCTTCTCCTTTACTAATTTTAATGCCCACGATATGCTCTATACCATTAACCGGGCCATTTACTATTATAGCCGGAAAGAAGAGTGGAAAGAGCTGGTCAAGAGGACGATGAGCCTGGATTACAGCTGGGCCCAGTCTGCGTTCAAGTACAGCAAGCTTTACGAAGGGCTTGTTTCAGGGGAGTGAGAGGATGTTTTCGGATAAGGAAGAGTTCAAGGAGGTCTTTTTGACAAGGCTTGAAATGACCAGCGGGAAAAGCTTTCCTGACAGCACGAAGCGCGATCAGTACCAGACCCTCGGACATATGGTGAGGGAATATGTCAGTATGAACTGGATCAACACAAATGAGCGCAGCAGGATGATCAAGCAAAAACAGGTCTATTATTTATCCATTGAATTCCTTCTTGGACGGCTGCTGCGCAATAATCTGCTTAATCTCGGCATTCATAAAGTCGTTGAGGAGGGGCTGCAGGACCTTGGCATTGAACTGGGCGATCTTGAAGAGTCAGAGCCCGATGCGGGCCTGGGGAACGGGGGGCTTGGCAGGCTTGCGGCCTGTTTCCTTGATTCCCTTGCATCGCTCGATCTGCCAGGGCATGGGTGCGGTATACGCTATAAGCATGGGCTTTTTGAGCAGAAGATTGTCGACGGATATCAGGTCGAGCTGCCGGAACAGTGGCTGAGGCACGGAAACGTCTGGGAAATAAGAAAGGCTGATTCTGCAGTGGAAATCCCTTTTTGGGGAAGAGTGGAATGCAGCGAGGAGGAAGGCAGGCTGGTTTTCAGGCATCTGCCTGGTGAAACGGTTACTGCAGTTCCGTATGATATGCCGGTTGCAGGGTACCAAACTGAGACAGTCAATACATTGAGGCTCTGGAGTGCAGAGCCTTCTCCTTTTCCTCAGCATAAAAATATTATGCAATACAAAAGGGAAACTGAGCTGATTTCGGAATTCCTGTATCCGGATGACACACATGATGAAGGGAAAATCCTCCGTCTTAAGCAGCAGTATTTTCTTGTATCAGCGAGTATCCGGTCGATTATAGAGTCCTTTAAAAAGCAGCATGGAAATATGAAGGATTTTAATCAGTTTATCAGCATCCATATAAATGATACCCATCCGGTGCTTGCGATTCCGGAATTGATGAGAATTCTTGTAGATGAAGAAAAGATGGCCTGGGAGGAAGCGTGGGATATTACGGTTTCAACCATTTCCTATACAAATCATACGACGCTTTCCGAAGCATTGGAAAAATGGCCGATCCGTCTATTTCAGCCTCTTCTTCCGAGAATCTTTATGATTGCGGAAGAAATCAACAAGCGGTTCTGCCTGAAGCTGGAGGAAAAGTACCCCGGTGATTGGGAGCGGATCCGGTCAATGGCCATCATCTCCGATGGAGAAGTGAAAATGGCGCATCTGGCCCTTGCCGGAAGCCACAGTGTCAATGGAGTGGCGGCTCTTCATACAGAAATTCTTAAACACAGAGAAATGAAACAGTTTTACGAATTGTATCCCGAAAAATTCAACAATAAAACCAATGGCATTACACACAGACGGTGGCTGCTGAATTCCAACCCCCGCCTTGCGGGCCTGATCTCAGAAGCCATCGGTCCCGGCTGGATAAAGGAGCCCCAGCGCTTGGGAGAGATGGCCAAATTTGCTGAAGACAGCAGTATGCTCCTGGAGCTTGAGCTGATCAAAGAGGAAAACAAACAAAGGCTTGCCCGCCGGGTCAAGCAGCAGACAGGCCTTTCCATTGATACGTCATCTATTTTTGATATCCAGGTAAAGAGGCTTCATGCCTATAAAAGGCAGCTGTTGAATGTGCTTCATATTATGCATATGTATAATAGGATAAAAGAGGGGGATTCCCACATTCAGCCCCGGACTTTCATATTCGGTGCTAAGGCGTCTCCAGGCTATTATTATGCGAAAAAGATCATCAAACTCATCAATACAGTTGCTGAAAAAGTGAATAATGACCCGGCAGCGAATAAGCTGATTAAAGTCGTATTTCTTGAAAATTACCGGGTATCCCTTGCCGAAGAAATTTTCCCTGCTGCAGATATCAGTGAACAGATTTCCACCGCCAGCAAGGAGGCATCAGGAACGGGCAATATGAAATTTATGATGAATGGGGCACTGACCGTCGGTACTTTGGACGGCGCCAATGTAGAGATACTGGAGAGGGTTGGGGAAGAGAATATTTTCATTTTCGGGCTGGCTGCCGAAGAAGTTCTCCGTTATCAGCAGAATGGTGAATACCGGTCAATGGACTATTATCATCTTGATAAAAGGATCAGCACCATCATCAATCAGCTGACCAATGGATTTTTCCCTTATGCCGGAGATGAATTTGAAAGCATCGCGGATTCGCTGCTGATGCATAACGATCAATATTTTGTCCTCCGCGACTTCGATTCCTATGCAGCCATACAGAAACAGGCAGCTAATGCGTATGGAGACAGGCTTGGCTGGCAGCGGAAAAGCCTGATGAATATAGCCGCATCAGGTCATTTCTCCAGCGACCGGACCATTCGTGAATATGCCGAAGAAATTTGGCATATCCAGCCTGCAGCAAGCCATTCTAAATAAATTTTGCAGACGAAGCAAAAGGCCTGGTTACCCCCAGGCCTTTTGTTTGCCGTTTTTCAGCTGTCATTTGTTTTCCTTATCCTCCAGATAGCTGTCCCCTTTTTTATAAGGGACCTTGCCGAACGGCGCATCCAGATTTTCATCTTCCAATTCCTGCTGGTATTGCTCTTCAGTATCCGAGCGGACAACCCTTCGATTTTTCCCTTCTATATCAGTCGCACTGAAGGTTTCATATTCTTCTGTGAATCCTTCATCATTATGATCCGTATCATACAGACTGTTATAATCCTTATGCTGACCGTTGAAATCGGACGGTGTTTCGGAGGTGCCATAGCTGGCAGCCTGTTCAAAGCTGTCCTGTTCATCATTAATGTCTTTGTAATCATCAAAATTAAAATGGTTGTCATGATTGGGACTCAGCACGTCTTCCTCTGCAGGCCGGTCTGATGCAGGATGCTGAGAAGGAGCATGGTCAACACAATATAAAGCCGTTGGGACTGCCTCAAGTCTTTCAAATGGAAGGTCCTTTCCACACTCCCTGCACTTTCCGTAAGTCCCATCCTCAATTGCCTGGAGGGCTTTGTTCACTTTATCCAATTCCTCGTTCTGATGCTCTTCGATTGCCTGATCTTTCTCTCTTTCAAAAAGCTCAGTGCCCGCATCACCGGGGTGGTTATCGTACATCGAAAGTTCACCGACTGTATCCCTTGCGCTTTCATTGTCAAAGCGGCTGTTCGTATCACTGTCCAGCTGTTCTTCAATGGTCTTCTTATCTTCTTCCAGCATAGACTTCAAATCGTTGATCTGATCCTTTGTAATCATTGTTCCACATCCTGTTCCATTAGTAGTATTTATTAGAATAAAAGGCCGTTTCCGGCTAAAGAGACAGTTGCATGCAGGCCTATTTGCCTTGCTTAGAAATTACCCTTTATTCAGCCAATGAAACATGGCGGGAAGACCTCAAAAAAAGCCCTCTGCACAGTGCAGAAGGCTATAATATCAATTTTTTACAGCAGATATCCCAGAAACAGGCCGACAGACAGCAGAAAACCGAAAATGGTGTTCGTCTGAGCGGTAGCCACCATGGCAGGCATCATTTGGGCCGGCTTTGTTTTGCCGATGAAGCCCTTTGTTGCCTTCACAGCCTTTGGGATACTGAGAGCGACAATGGCCAGCCACGGAGAGATATAGCCTGCAGCTATCATTACGAATATCCATATATAAGAAATGGTGAACATGATCCCAAGGAAGTATATTGCCTTGTCCCTGCCGAGCAGAATTGCCAGGGTCTTCCTGCCAAATTCCTTGTCTCCATCCAGATCCCTGATATTGTTGGCCATCAGGATCAGTCCGACGAGGATGAAAATAGGAACTGAAATCATCACACTAAGCGTGGTAACTGTGCCGGTCTGGATAAAGAAGGATATGAGGATGATCATCATACCCATGAAGAAGCCTGCTACAATTTCCCCAAATGGCGTATAGGCAATCGGGAAAGGGCCTCCAGTATACAAATAGCCGGCTGCCATACAGACAAGTCCTACCGCGGCAAGCCACCAGCTGCTGTTCATGCAGATATAAACGCCAAGGAGCAGCGCGATGAAGTAAAGGGCAAAGGCAAGCTGAATCACTGTCTTAGGTTTAATCCCTTCACGCACGATGGCGCCGCCAATCCCAATGGATTCAGCTGTATCAAGGCCGCGCTTAAAGTCAAAATATTCATTGAACATATTCGTAGCCGCCTGGATCAGAAGGCTGGCCACGAGCATGGCCAAGAAAAGGCTGAAGCTGATATCTGTTGTATCTATTGCCAAAGCAGTGCCCAGCAGGACGGGCACAAAAGCTGCCGTCAAGGTGTGCGGCCTGGTTAATTGCCACCAGACTCTCCATCCGCCCGATTTCATGGCAGGCGAAGGATCGGGATGCGTTTGTGGTTGCATTTTTGACTCTCCCCTTAATATATTCTTTGTATAACAAACCTTTATATTTTAGCTTAAAATCAGCTGCAGGTCAAAAATGTCCTGACATACTCAAGTTTAGCAAAGATCAATGGGGTGTCAATGGATTTTTGCATACTGCCGAGGCGGGAATTACCTGATTTTCCGCCTTTTTTCAGGCATCGTGCTGCCAAACATAAGATATGGAAGGAAAACGTGAAGAGCGGCTTTTATAATATTGATGATACATGCATCCTCAGGCCGATGTTGTTGACATCATATAATCATGAGGTGTATCTTAAAATAAGCTGAAAAACGAAAGAATAACAGCGGTTAAGCTGTTATTGGAGGGATTTTCTTGGTTACGATACAGGATACGGAACTTAAGGAAGGAATCCTGGAAGCAATTAAAAGGGCCGGGGCTTTTTCGGAGCCTATCCTTGTCAGTGAAGTCCATAAACTGGACCATATTGACCCATTATCATTTTTTGCTTCAGGAAGACAGGCGTTTTTTGGTGAACGCTTTTACTGGAAAGATCCTTCGAATGAAACCATCCTAGCCGGTTTGGGAATATGCAAACTTATTCAGTCGGATATGGCTTCCGGCCGTTTTTCTCATGTAGAAAAAGAGTGGAAGCGCTTTATCCGCAATGCAGTCATATATAATGAATACTCTGCCGCCGCTGCAGGCCCTGCCCTGTTCGGGGGATTCTCTTTTGATCCGGAAAAGGAAAAGACCGCATTATGGTCCAAATATCCGGATTCTCTTTTTCATGTTCCGAGGTATTTGCTGACGCAGACTGGAGGACAAACATTCCTGACGACAAATGTTGTCTGCACGAAACATGATGATGTGTCGCTTGCTGAGAAAATCAGGGAAGAAAGGCGCCTCCTGCTCGAAGGGATTGGGGCATCTGTTCAGGAGGAGGAAAGCAGGCTTATCTCTGAAGAGGAAATTCACCCGCAGGAGTGGATGGATTCAGTCACTTCAGCGGTCGAAAATCTAAAGGCTGGAAAGCTTAAGAAAGTGGTGCTTGCAAGGGAACTCCGGCTTTCTTTTTCCGGGAAAATAAAAGCGGAGCAGGTACTGGGCAAGCTTCACAATGAACAGAATGAAAGCTTTATCTTTGCTTTTGAATCCCAAGGGGACTGTTTTATCGGGGCTTCCCCTGAACGGCTTGTTAAAAAGAAAGGAAAAAGCCTTTATTCGACCTGCCTTGCCGGGAGCATTCCGAGAGGAAAGACTCCTGCGGATGACCAGGCACTTGGGGAGGCATTATTATCGGATGAAAAAAATCTCATAGAACATCAGTATGTGGTTGAAATGATAAAAACGGCCATGGATGAAGCCTGCGAGGAGATTATAATTCCTTCAAAGCCCCGGCTAATGAAAATGAAGCATATCCAGCATTTGTACACACCAGTGGAGGGGATGACGAAAGAGGAAGCTTCATTGCTCCTGCTGGTTGACAAACTTCATCCGACCCCTGCACTCGGCGGACTGCCCAAGCAGGAAGCTGTGGATATGATCAGAGAGATTGAGGAACTTGACCGGGGCTATTATGCGGGGCCGCTGGGCTGGCTTGATTACAGCGGCAATGGAGAATTTGCTGTATCGATTCGTTCCGGCCTTCTTCAGGGAAATGAGGCTTCTTTATTTGCCGGATGCGGAATCGTGGAGAGTTCAAACGCTGAGAGCGAATTCATGGAAACCAAGATCAAATTCCGTCCTATGCGGTCAGCTCTGGGAGGACTAACAGAATGAATCATCAAGAAGCATTAACAACTTATATTGCTGCATTTGTCTCGGAGCTGGCCAAAACCGGTGTCCGGGACGTTGTTGTCAGCCCGGGATCCCGTTCTACGCCGATGGCCATGATTATGGCGGAACATCCGGAACTCAATGTGCATATTCACGTCGATGAGCGTTCGGCCGGCTTCTTTGCCCTCGGAATCGCCAAAGCATCAGGCAGACCGGCTGCACTGCTTTGTACTTCAGGGACAGCCGCGGCGAATTACTTTCCGGCTGTTGTTGAGGCAAAGATCTCGAGAGTCCCGCTCGTCGTCCTGACGGCAGACCGTCCTCATGAATTGAGGGATGTAGGAGCACCTCAGGCAATCGATCAGATCCACCTTTACGGCGGGCATGTTAAATGGTTTGCAGAAATGGCTCCGCCCGAGAGCTCAGATGAAATGATCAGATATGCCAGGACAGTATGTGCCAGGGCATATGCAGAGTCAGTGAAGGCCCCTGCCGGTCCTGTCCACCTCAACTTTCCTTTTCGCGAGCCCCTTATACCTAAGCTCGATGAAAATCTGTTCGAAAGCCGGGAAAGACCTGAGGGTTTTGTTTCCATCCAGCAGGGGGAGCTTGCTCTTCCGGATTCTGTTTTCAGAGAGATGGCAGACGACCTCTCATCCTTCCAAAAAGGCATCATCATTTGCGGACCCCATGAAGACAGCCGCTTTGCAGCTGAAGTGGTCAAGCTGGCAGAGACGCTGGATTTTCCGATTTTAGCGGATCCGCTCTCACAGCTGAGAAGCGGCAAGCATGATAAAGCGCTTGTTATTGACGGATATGACAGCTTCCTGAGGACAGATGCAGCGAAAGAAGCCCTGAATCCGGATGTGGTAATCCGCTTCGGATCGATGCCTGTCTCAAAGGCACTCACCATATTCTTAAAGGAAAACAAAGATAGCAGGCAAATTGTTGTCGATGGCGGTGCAGGCTGGCGTGACCCGTCCCTGCTTTCTTCAGAGATGGTCTATTGCAGTGAGGCCCTCTTTTGTGAGAAGGTACAAAGCTTTGCTGGTCGCAGGGAGCCTGGGGGCGAATATAGTGCGCTATGGAAAGAGGTTAATGAAAAAACGAAGCTGGTGCTTGCAGAGGCCGGCTCGGCCATAGAGATGAGCGAGGGGAAGCTGTTCCTCCAGCTTGCAGAACTACTGCCTGATGAGAGTACACTGTTTGTCGGAAACAGCATGCCGATCCGTGATCTCGACACCTTCTTCCATAATAATGACAAAAGCATTCGCGCGATGGGCAACAGGGGTGCTAACGGAATCGATGGAATCATTTCCACTGCACTGGGTGCCGGCTTATATTCTCAGCCGCTTTATCTGGTGCTGGGAGATTTGACATTTTTCCATGACCTTAATGGCCTGATTGCTTCAAAGCTCCACAATATCAATGTCCATATCCTGCTCATCAATAACAATGGCGGCGGTATATTCTCATTCCTGCCCCAGGCAGGCGAGAAAAAGAATTTTGAGCTCCTTTTTGGCACGCCTTTGGATTTAGATTTTGAGCATGCGGCAAAGCTTTACGGCGCGAAATACGACCGCGCTGAAACTTGGGAAGAATTTGAGCGTGCCATTAAAGAGGGCTATGGTGATCACAGCCTAAAGGTAACCGAAATAATGACAAACCGGGACAAAAACCTTGCTGAGCATCGAGAATTGTGGAATCGTGTTTCCCGGGAAATAAACCTGTTCCTAAAAGGAGAATAAGAATGAAATTTGTAAGCGGCGGAGGCTCCTACCATGTCGAAATAGAAGGCAGCGGTTTTCCTCTAATCCTGCTTCACGGGTTCACAGGCGACCGTTCCACCTGGGATCCATTTATTCCCTGCTGGAAATCAGAATACATGGTCATATCCATAGATATCGCCGGACACGGAGACACTGTTATGCCTGCTTCGGAAGAAAGCTATACTGTCACTGCAGCTGCCCGGATGATCCATGAGCTGATGGAATCGCTGCAGATACCAAAGGCCGATCTATTGGGCTACTCAATGGGCGGGCGTCTGGCTTTGTCATTTGCCGCCCTATATCCCGGCAAAGTCAGAAAGCTGATCCTTGAGAGTGCTTCGCCTGGATTAGAGACTGCTGAAGAAAGAAAGAATAGGCGTAATCAGGATGAGCGGCTTGGGGAATACATAAAAGAGAACGGAATTGAAGCATTCGTTGACTACTGGGAAAACATCCCTTTGTTCAAAACGCAGAAAATGCTGCCGGCTGATGTCCAAATGCAGATCAGGGTGCAGCGGCTTCAGAACAGCCCCGAAGGACTTGAATTCAGCCTGAGGGGGATGGGGACAGGGGCCCAGCCATCCTGGTGGGGCAAGCTCCCGCATATAAAGGCAGACACCCTTCTGGTCACAGGCTCTGAGGATATAAAATTCTGCACCCTGGCTGAAAGGATGTCCAAGCTGATTCCAGTATGCCAATGGGAGACTGTATTTGGAGCCGGACATGCAATACATGTGGAAGAACCAGAAAAGTTTGGTACAATAGTAAGTGAGTTTTTGCAGAAATTATAAAAAGGAGGATTCCGTTATGACTGTAGAATGGATTGCTGGACGCAATTATGAAGATATTTTATACGAAACTTACAACGGAATTGCTAAAATCACAATTAACAGGCCAGAAGTACATAATGCCTTCCGTCCGAAAACCGTAATGGAGCTGATTGATGCTTTTGCTTATGCGCGCGATGATGCAAGCGTAGGTGTTATCATCCTGACTGGTGCAGGGGAGAAAGCATTCTGTTCCGGCGGCGACCAAAAGGTCCGCGGGCACGGCGGATATGTGGGCGAAGATGAAATCCCGCGCTTGAATGTCCTGGATCTGCAGCGACTTATCCGTGTCATTCCAAAGCCTGTCATTGCGATGGTAAAAGGCTATGCAATCGGTGGAGGCCATGTCCTTCATATCGTATGTGACCTGACTATTGCTGCTGATAATGCGGTCTTCGGACAGACAGGCCCTAAAGTCGGAAGCTTTGATGCAGGGTACGGATCAGGCTATCTGGCAAGAATCGTCGGCCATAAGAAAGCACGCGAAATCTGGTTCTTATGCCGTCAATACGGCGCACAGGAAGCTCTTGATATGGGGCTTGTCAATACAGTTGTGCCGCTTGAAAAAGTGGAAGAAGAAACAATTCAGTGGTGCGAGGAAATCCTTGAGAAGAGCCCGACAGCCATCCGCTTCCTGAAAGCAGCGTTCAATGCAGACACAGACGGACTGGCTGGAATTCAGCAGTTCGCCGGGGATGCTACGCTTCTTTACTATACAACAGATGAAGCGAAGGAAGGCCGCGATGCGTTCAAAGAAAAGCGCAAGCCGGACTTTGGGCAATTCCCGCGTTTCCCTTGATTAATAGGATAATAAAAACAGCTTGATGGCAAACCATCAGGCTGTTTTTCTATGGCATTTTAAAACGCTGGATATGCAAGGAAGGTGAAGCCAATGGGTGAATTTCTCCCGCAATTTTTAAAGAAAAGAGCCGATTTAACACCGGACAGGCACGCCCTCTATTTTGAAGGAAATGCCTATACTTTCAAACAATTATACGATGCAGCCTCCCAGGTGGCCGGAAAGCTGGCTGGTGCAGGGGCAGTCAGGGGCTCATATACCGGGGTGCTCCTGAAAAATCATTCTGATTCTGTCTTCATCCTGCTTGCCCTTCAGCTATTGGGAGCCACAGCGGTTATCCTGAATAACCGGCTGACTGCTGAGGAGATCGGCTGGCAGCTGGCAGATTCCAATGCTACGCTTCTGATTACAGAGGCAGCATTTACAGATAAAGCCCGGGAGCTGTCACTGGATGGCTGCAGCTTGGTGATGAAGGAGGTGCTCGCTGAACAGCCTTCAGCTGCCATTATGGCGGTGGAGGAAGTTTCGCTGGATCAGGTGTGCACCATCATGTACACCTCCGGGACGACCGGACATCCGAAAGGAGTTCTTCAGACATATGGAAACCACTGGTGGAGTGCCTCGGGATCAGCCTTCAATCTTGGCGTCAGGGAAGATGACTGCTGGCTGTGCGCCGTCCCTTTATTCCATATCAGCGGCTACTCCATCCTGATGAGAAGCCTGATCTACGGAATCCCCGTCGTTCTGCACGGATCTTTCAGCGAGGAGCAGATCATCACGGACATTCGGGAGAAAAAGGTGACGATCATGTCTGTCGTCAGCACAATGCTTTCAAGGTTTGCTGCTTCAATTGGAGATAACGGGCTGCCATCTCATTTTCGCTGCATGCTTCTTGGCGGCGGACCCGCTGCGCGCGATCTGCTCGAAAAATGCACGGCAAAGGGTCTGCCAGTCTATCAAAGCTATGGCATGACTGAAACTTCATCCCAAATCGTGACACTTGCTCCTGAATACAGCTTCTCAAAGCTCGGTTCGGCCGGGAAGCCGTTATTTCCTTCCCAACTGAGAATCATGGAGGGAGACAGGGAAGCAGAAAGAGGCCAGGCTGGTGAAATTGCCGTTAAAGGACCTAATGTCACACCTGGATATTTGAACAGGGAAGCGGAGACGGCCAAGGCGATGAAGGACGGCTGGTTTTACACAGGAGATATCGGCATGCTTGATGAGGAAGGTTTTCTTTATGTACTTGACAGGAGATCCGACTTGATCATTTCCGGCGGGGAAAATATATACCCGGCAGAAATCGAGGGAGTGCTCACTTCACATCCTGCAGTTGCTGATGCAGGTGTCATCGGTGTGAAGGACCCGGATTGGGGAGAAGTGCCGGCTGCTTTCATCCAGACCATGAATGGTGCAGAACTGTCATCTCAAGAAATCGAGGAATTCTGCCTCGGAAGGCTGGCAAAGTATAAAGTACCGAAAGCCTGCTATTTCGTTGAAGAAATTCCGAGGAATGCATCGCGAAAAATTTTGCGAAGAGAGCTGCGCACCATGCTGGGGAAGGGCGGAGAAGAATCATGAATATAAAAAAGGCTGTATTGCATGTGATCAGCATGCAGCTGAAAAAGCCTTTTTCCACCCATCTTGGCACCGTCAGCAGCAGGGAAGCCATTATTATCGAGCTGATAGACAGGGACGGATTGAGCGGATTTGGAGAAGCGGTTGCTTTTTCTTCTCCTTGGTACACGGAAGAGACTGTCAGGACATGCTATCATGTCATCAAGGATTTTCTCATTCCTTTGCTGAAGGAGAATCCCGGCCTGAAGGCGGAAGATGCTCACATCCTGTTCAGCTCTGTGAGGCGAAACCAGATGGCAAAGGCGGGACTGGAGTCAGCATTATGGGACCTCCAGGCCAAACAGGAAGGAACGCCGCTCCATTCTCTGCTGGGAGGAACGAGAAGCATGATTGGCTCTGGTGTCGCTGTGGGTGCAAAAACCGTAAAGGAAAGTCTCCTGCAGATCGAAGGATTTCTTCAGCAAGGCTACAGGCGCATCAAGGTGAAAATCAGTCTGGAAAATGATCTGCAGCTGTTATCAGCTATCCGGAAAGAATATCCGGATATCGACCTGATGGCCGATGCCAATTCCGCTTATACGCTCAAGGATAAAGACAGGCTGAAGGCACTTGATGAATTCAGGCTGCTGATGATTGAACAGCCGCTTGCCCATGATGATATTATCGACCATAGTGTCCTGCAAAAAAGCATCAGCACCCCGATCTGCCTGGATGAAAGCATTGTCTCTTTCAGTGATGCGAGGAAGGCAGCTGAGCTTGGCAGCTGTAAAGTGATCAATATTAAACCCGGCCGGGTCGGCGGATTATCAGAGTCTAAGCAGATCCATGATTATTGCCTGCAGAATGGAATTCAGGTATGGTGCGGCGGCATGATTGAATTCGGCGTTTCAAGGGCCCATAATATCGCTCTCGCTTCACTGCCGGGTTTTGAGATACCAGGGGACATATCAGGCTCTGAGCGCTACTGGGAACAAGATATCATCACGCCCGGAGTCACTGTGGAGGATGGTTTTATAAATGTTCCTGAGGGGCCGGGAATAGGCTTTGAAATAAACAGGCGCAGGCTGGCGGAAGTGACATTGAAGAAAGAAGCTGTGTCATTCGTTTAAACCTCAAAAAACAGGCACTTGCTTAATAGCAGTGTCTGTTTTAAATATAAGGCTCTGTTAAGGTCTGTTGTTGATTTTTTGATTGGATGGAAAGATAAAAAAGGAAGTCTTATCCTTATTTGAGTGACCATAGAGCCTTAAAATAAGCGGAGATTTTCCGGTTAGGATGCTTAATATGGCACTGGTGGGTGTAAATAAGCGGAGAATTTCCGGTTATGGTGAGCGAAGTTGCCCACTTTCCTGTTTTTTGATCCGATAGCCGTAATTTCTCCGTCTATTTAAGCTATTTTTAGAGATTTTTTGAATTTAGGGGGAATTCTTCCGCTTATTTTTCAACCTATCACCGGTTCCCTTATTCAGGTCCGGGAAGTCGCCCTTTTTTGGCTGGGCGGGGATTGCCCTTTTATAGATTTTGATTATAGGGCGGGTCAGTTTAACGCAAATATTAAAAAATAGAACTCCCGCAAATCAGGAATTGAACTTTGAATATAAAGGAATATTCACCGCAAGGTTATATATTAATACACTCCCCAATTCCTTTAGTCTGCTCCCCATTTTATCCTCAAACAACTCATGTTTACCATAACCCGGCATAGTGAATGAGAATAATATAGATAACAGAAAGGAGGTTAATCTATGGTGCATAAACTAACTGCTGCTGTTCTTCTTGCTGCCCTTTTAGCCGGATGTTCAGAAGGCGGGCCAGGGGATGGTACAAAGGAAGAAGCAGGTGCCGTGGAAGAAACAGCCAGTCCTGGGAATGTAAATGGACAGCAGCCAGAAGGCGGAAAGGAAGGTCAGGTAGAAGAGCATGAAAAAAATGATGAGCCAATTGAACAATCGGCAGAAGAAATGGCAAAGAGCATTGTGAAGGCGCTGGAAAATGAAAACTACGGCGCAATCTCAGAATACGTCTCTAAAGAGAAGGGTCTGTTGATTTCACCATACGAATTTATTGAAAGCGATGCAGTCGTCTTGTCTAATGAAGAGATGGAGAATCTAAGCAGCATTGAAAAAGAATATTTGTGGGGATACCATGATGGAAGCGGCAAGCCCATCCGGTCGGTGCCGCAGGCTTATTTTGACCGGTATAAAGGATTTACAGAGCCGGATCAGATCATATTGGATGATGTGCAGCAGAGAGGCAACACGAAGAATAATATTAAAGAAGTCTTTCCTGATTCAAAAACGGTAGAGTTTTATCAGAATGGAACAGATAAATATGGAGGGATGGATTGGAGGAGTCTGTACTTGGTATTTCAGCAAGATGCAGAAGGCAAGCTGAAATTGTCTGCGCTGGTTACAGGAGAATGGACTATTTAAAAGCCAGGCCAGGACAAATTTCCCGGCTTGGCGTTTTACATTTCCTATTCATGCGGCTTGAAGGTTTTGCAGTCCGTTTCATGGCTGTTCTCGGCCTGTTCGCCATGATGGCTGACAACATAAATCTGGTCGGCGCCGCAGTTATTCCCTTTTTTCCAGTAGGTGCAGTTGTTTACTTCACATAGTACATCCTGTGCCATCTGTATCCACTCCTTAAAGTATTTGATACAGCATTAGCTTTTGCTGCCCGGCTGGTGGGAATACGTGACAGAAAAAGGGAAGCTTTAGTTCGGCTGTTTGCTGCCCTTTTGCCTCAGGTAGCGTTTGTCTTTCATAAAAAGGCTCCAGAAGTAGACAAAACCCGGGAAAAGAATGGCAAAGCCTGCAATATAGGTGGCAAACACGGCCCTGAATGAATTGGGGTCTGTAAACCCTGATTCAATGGTGACCTCAGGATAGACCATGTATGGGAGATGTGCCTTTCCGTAAACAAAACTGGCTGCCAAATATTGCAGTGTGACAGCGATGACAGCAAGCCTTGGGATTCCTTTCGCCCCTTTTTTTGTAAATGAAGGCAGGAGCAGCGCCAGGATTCCCAGTAGAAATAAACCTACTGACAGCATCAGAATGGGCATATCCTCGATCATTTTATTATACAGCCAGGCAGCTTCAAGGCTGAGGGTATGCATAATGACAACACCCATTAAGAGCGATACGGGCCCGATCATCAGGGCATCCCGGCGGTAAACATAGTAAGCATCCATTTCATCCGCTGCCTTGGAATAATCGGCCAGAAGAAGAGAAGAAAGAAACAGAGTGCTGCTGACGGCAAAGCCGAAAAAGGCATACTCGTTTTGGCTTGTGAAAAGCTTGGCCAGATTAAGCGACTGGCCGCCATCTGAAAAGTCAATATAATCGCCGTGTGTAATCGGCAGCACACTGATCAATAGGCCGGGAATCAGAATCCCCGAAATCCCGGATATGATGGTGAGCGGCTTTTTATAGTCACTCGCAATGTTCGAGAACACAAGAAATGCGCTTCGGATGGCCAGCAATAAAAGGATCATGCTCCCAGGTACAAGCAGCACGGTGCCCAATGTGTAAGCTGCGCCCGGAAACAGGCTGTATATTGCAACGACGAGTGCCACAATGAAAGTGTTCGTCACTTCCCATGTCGGGGAAAGATAGCGGTTGGCGATGTTAGTGGCCTTTGTTTTGGTCCTTTTCATATAGACCATCGACCAAAAGCCGGCGCCGAAATCCATCGTTGCCATGACAGCATAGATGAATACAAATCCCCACAGGATTGTGATGGCTAATAGAGCATCTGACATGCTTTCTCACCCCTTATGTATTGGAGCCATACAGCGGGACTCCCTTTTCCTTGGTCCGGTTGATATCGTCGAGTACCGTATTTCTTTTGAAATAATACAGAAGCACCAGTACAACCGTCAGTCCGAGAATGACATAAACGGCAGCAAAAAGGACAAATAAGATGCCAAGGTTCCCGGCCGTCGTTACCGAATCCTCAGTTGACAGTACCCGGTAAATTGTCCAGGGCTGTCTGCCTGTGCAGGCGAAAATCCACCCGAATTCAATCCCGAGGACAGCGGCAGGGCCGGACAGCACAAACGCCCACATAAATATTTTTGGGAACCTGTCTTTTTTTAAGAATTTATTCCAGAAAAACGCTACAAAGGAAAGGAGGATCAGCAGACTGCCTATGGCCACCATCCCATTGAAGAGCGTATGGACAAAAAGCGGCGGCCACAATTCTTCCGGAAAATCGTTCAGGCCGATGACCACTGTGTCAAAGCTGTTTCCTGCCAGAAAGCTGAGCGCCCATGGAATTTCAATGCCCCATTTTACCTCCTGTGTCTCCCGGTCGGTAAAGCCTCCGACTGCAAGCGGGGCATGTGACTGCGTCTCAAAAAGCCCCTCCGCGGCAGCGAGTTTTTCCGGCTGGTACTCATGGAGATACTGGGCGGAAGCATGGCCGTTCAAGGCAGTCAGCAATGAGAAAATGCCGCCGACAATCAAGCTCAGCATGAGTGCTTTTTTATGAAAATCATATACCCTTGTCCCGAACTTATTGCGCAGCATCTTAAAAGCAGCCACAGACGCGACTACAAAGGCGCCTGTTGTATAGGCAGAAACAGCCACATGGCCTGCTGTCACGAGAAAGCTTGGATTGAAGAAGGCTGCCCAGGGATCAATGTCTACAATTTCTCCGTTTTCAATCCTGAAGCCCTGCGGTGTCCCTTCAAAGGCATGGACATTTGTTATCAGGACAGCAGAAGCAAATGCACCGAGTGCAACGAGGACAAGGCTCGAAATCCTCATCCACGGAGGGATCCGTTCAGCAGCATAGACATAAATGGACATAAACAATGCTTCAATGAAAAAGGCATAAATCTCAATCTGGAACGGAAGGGCCATAACCCGCCCAATCACTTCCATAAAGCCCGGCCAAAGCAGGGAGAGCTGAACGCCCGCAATGGTTCCTGTCGGAATGCCGACTCCGAGGAGGACAGCAAAGGCTTTTGTCCAGCGCTTCGCCATGATGACATAGTCATGGTCCTTTGTTTTCTGATAAATAAGCTCTGCTGTCAGCATCATCAGCGGAAGCCCAACGCCGATTGTCGCGAAAATAATATGGAAACCCATTGTTGTCCCAAACAGAGAGCGCGCAATTACCAAGTCATTCATATTTATCTTCCTTTCGCCAATTCTTCCATTTACATAGTGTCTGCGATTCATTCTGGAATATGTAAACATTTCCTTGAAAACAGAAAGAAAATGACAGGTGAATTTCGCTCATATAAAAAAGCAGCAGGAATATTACCTGCTGCTGTATCCTTAATTATTCAAGGCTTTCTCTATCCCTTTCAGGTTGTTTTCCATCAGGGTAAAGTAGGTTTCTTTATTATCGATATTTTCATCTGTCAGCACAGACAAATTATGAAGCTGCAGCGATTTGGCACCAACTTCATTCTGGACGATTTCCGTCAGTTTTGAGCTTACATTCTGTTCAAAAAAGATATAGTTCAAGCCGTGCTCCCTGGCTGTTTTGATAATGTTTTCCAATTCCTTCTGTGTTGGTTCATTGGATGTGGAGAGACCTGAAACACTGATTTGCTCTAAACCATATCTTTTCTCCCAGTATCCGTATGCTGCATGGGAGACAATGATTTCTTTATGTTTTGCAGAATCAATAGTTTCCTTAAATTCATGGTGGAGGGAATCCAGTTCAGCGGCAAGATTTTGGAAATTTTCTTCAAATTCCTTTTGGCGCTCCGGCATCTTCTCTGCCAGCTCATCTTTAATAGCTTCAGCCAGATCGGCAGCATAAAGAGGATCAAGCCATACGTGAGGATCAACATCGCCATGATTGTGTCCATCATCTTCATGGCTGTGTCCGTCTTCTTCATGGCCTTCCGCTTCTGTTCCTTCTTCATGGGCGTGCCCATCTTCTGTACCGGCCATATCAATATTTTCTCCTGCCGCCAGCAATGTTACATTCTCATTCTCGAGGGTGCCTTCGGCTTTTCTCACAAATCCTTCAAGGCCAAGGCCGATGTAAATGAACAGATCTGAATCGGCAAGAGCCATCATATCCTTTTGCGAGGGTTCGAATGTGTGCTCGTCAGCTCCCGGAGGATAGATGGTTTGGGCATCTACATAGCTGCCGCCAATTCTTTCCGCAAAATATTGGAGCGGATATACCGTTGTATACACATTCAGCTGATTTTTTGTATTTTCCTCCGCCTGGTCTGCATTTCCGTCCCCGCAGCCCGCCAGAAAAAGGCTGACCGGCAGCAATAGGGTGAGGAGCATGATTAACTTTCTCATAATAACCGCCTTTCATAAGTAAACCGTATTTATTTCGATTTGATTGTGATACATGATCATATGTTCTTAATGTTGATTATATAATACGTAATCGTTACGATTTTACTAAGTAATCTTACAAAATTTTTCTGTGAAAAGCAAGGGAAAAATTTTGTCTAAGAGAACGGGATTATGTATGCTAGAAGGTAGTGAATCATTATAAAGCCTACAGGAGGATATTATGAAACTGTTACAGCAAATATTAGACCATAACAAGGATTTCGTTGAAAATAAGCGTTACGAGGAGTTTGCAACAACAAAGTTTCCCGATAAACGGATGGTGATCCTGACATGTATGGACACAAGGCTGCTTGAGTTATTGCCAAAAGCCATCAATGTTGCGAATGGGGATGTCAAAATCATCAAGAATGCAGGTGCGCTTGTGGCCCATCCGTTTGGCAGCATCATGCGAAGCATCCTGGTGGCTGTTTATCAGCTGCAGGCGGACGAAGTTTTCGTCATCGGCCATCATGACTGCGGAATGAGCGCCATCAAGCCGGAGCTTGTGATTGAAGAAATGAAGAAGAGAGGCGTGGACGAGTCTGCCTTTGAAACGCTGGCATATTCAGGGATCAATGTAGAAGAGTTCCTTAAGGGATTCAGCTCCGTAAGCGAAAGTGTCGCCCACAGCGCCGATATGATCAAAAAGCACCCGCTCATGCCGAAGGATGTACCGGTCCATGGCCTTGTCATCAATCCGGAAACAGGAAAACTGGACCTGGTGGTTGACGGGTACGGGCAATAGTCATTTCTCGTTTTTCTCAGGAACAGGATCAAAGCCTCCAGGATGGAATGGGTGGCATTTGGTTATTCTGCGCACAGCAAGCCAGCCTCCTTTAAAGGGGCCAAATCTTTTGACGGCCTCCAGACCATAATGGGAGCAGGTCGGGTAAAAACGGCAGGACGGCGGCTTAAGGGGCGAAATGGCAATCTGATAAAAACGGATCAGTCCGATCATCATCTTTTGAAGCATGTACTGCCTCATCCTTTCTACATCATAATTATTGATTATACTGTTTTGGAATCATAAGAGTCCATCTGCATGCATAGTTATGCTGGTAACGGACTGGGAATTTTATTCTATATTAATTTGATGAAAATAGTCGGCTTTTGCGTTATAATTGAAATTAAGACTTATAAGGAGTGATTACATGCCTTCAGTAGAAAGCTTTGAATTAGATCATAATGCCGTTAAAGCTCCATATGTAAGACATTGCGGTGTCCACAAAGTGGGAAGTGACGGAGTTGTTAATAAATTCGATATCCGCTTCTGCCAGCCAAACAAGCAGGCGATGAAGCCGGACACCATCCATACGCTTGAACATCTGCTTGCTTTTAATATCCGTACCCATGCAGAGAAATACGATCATTTCGATATTATTGATATTTCTCCAATGGGCTGCCAGACTGGCTACTATCTTGTTGTCAGCGGGGAGCCGACAGTGGAAGAAATCATTGATTTGCTTGAAGATACATTAAAGGATGCTCTTGAGATCACTGAAATTCCGGCTGCAAACGAAAAACAGTGCGGCCAGGCCAAGCTACATGACCTTGAAGGGGCAAAGCGTCTTATGCGCTTCTGGCTGGATCAAAGCAAGGAAGATCTGAAGCAAGTATTTGCTTAATAGAACGCAGTGCGCAAAAACCGGCATAATGCCGGTTTTTTTGCTGTCAGCTATTATAAAATGGGCGACAGCAGCCTCGATATGGATTCTTTAAGGCGGATGTAAAAACTTCTTTTGCTGTAGCGCTCTGCATCCATCAGGCTGGAAAGTTCAATATCATCACGGAATTTGCCGGCAAGCTGGCCGGATACCTCTTTATCATATATAAAGGCATTGACCTCAAAATTCAGCCGGAAGCTTCTTACATCTATGTTGGCTGTACCGACGGAAGAAATCTTTTCATCAACCACAATGGTTTTGGCGTGAATGAAACCATTATCATAAATATAAATTTCTGCTCCGGTTTTCAGCATTTCCCCGATGTATGAGTAAGTTGCCCAATAGACAAACATATGGTCCGGCTTATTCGGAATCATGATTTTTACTTTTACTCCAGAAAGTGAAGCAATCCGAAGTGCATCAAGCAGGCTCGCATCAGGGATGAAGTACGGCGTCTGGATCATAATGCTCTCCTTAGCCGAGCTGATCATCTTGATATAGCCATTTTTAATCTGTTCCCATTCTGAGTCAGGACCGCTGTTGACGATTTGGATCCCGATATTTCCGCTGCCGGCGCTTTCCGGAAAATACCGGGTATGATAATGGATATCATGGCGGTGTGACGCCTGGTTCCAGTCAAGGATGAATCTTGTCTGGATGGCGTGGACAGCCTCTCCGGTAATCCTCAGGTGGGTATCCCTCCAATAGCCGAAGGAAGGATCCAGTCCCAGATATTCATCTCCGACATTAAAGCCTCCCACATAGCCTACCTTGCCGTCTATGATGGCAAGCTTCCGGTGGTTGCGGTAATTGACCCTGATATTGATAAAAGGGAGCTTTGACGGGAAGAAAGCTTCCACTTCCCCTCCGGCTGCACGCAGCTCCCTGAAGAAACGTTTAGTCACGCCTCTGGAGCCCAATTCATCATACAGGACCCTGACCTTTACTCCTTCTTTTGCTTTTTCGGTTAAAAGGGAAACAAGCCCTCTGCCGAGGTTGTCCTTTTTAAAAATATAATACTGCAGATGGATATGATCCTGTGCCGATTTTATATCGCCGATTAAAGAATCGAATTTCTTCCTTCCGTCGGTAAATATCTCAACTTCGTTATCCTGGGTAAGGACGGCTTCATTATTGATCAAATGCATATAGATCAAATCATAGCTGTCCCTGATGGTTTCATTGCGAAAGGAAAACAATTGATTTTTAATTGATTGAACCTGCTGTCTGATCATTTCATCTATGCCGACCTTTTCCCGGTCCTCCCATTGAAACATCTTCCTTCGCGCAAGGTTCTGGCCAAACAGGAAATACATGATGAAACCAAGAATCGGTATGAAAAATAAGACCATCAGCCACGCCCAGGTGCCTCCTGCGTCCCTCCGCTCCAGGAAAATAACAATGATGGCAAAAATCACATTCAGCACAAAAATCAGACTGATAAATATCGAATAAACATCCATGAAAAAACACTCTCCCTGCTAAGGCAAAACCGCTTGCATCCAGCAGTCTGACGGCCGGCATCAATAATAGGATAGTGCCGGCCGCTTATGCACCGTTTCAAATGGCAATTAGAATAGGTGTTTAAGCCTTGTTTTCTGTCTCTGTTTGCTCTGCTTCTGTATTTTCCCCCTCTTCATTTTTCAGGTGGGGGTTGTTCTCAATTGGATCGACGGTATGTTTATACGTATAAGCCTTGGAGGTTGTGACAACACTCAGGAGCAGTACGACTAAAACAATAATGATGCTTATAATTAAAATGATATACATGATTTCCCTCCTTTTGAATAGACGGGAAGAACAGCTGCCCACATGCTTCTGTATTTTTCCCTTTAAATTGCCTGATAATCGCGGGTTTTCCAATATTCGTATTTTATCATGAAACATTGGCCTGGTGGGTTTTCATAAAAAAAGCAGCAGCATGTTTTTAAAAAACGGAGGGTGGGTACTATAAAGAAGGGAGGTTGATAGTATGTCAAATCAATTAGTACAAGCAGTTAATAAACAGGTGGCCAATTGGACGGTATTATATGTAAAGCTCCATAATTACCACTGGTACATAAAGGGCCGCCACTTCTTTACCCTTCATGAAAAATTTGAGGAGCTGTACAACGAGGCAAATGAACATATCGATGTTCTTGCTGAAAGGGTGCTTGCCCTGGAAGGCAGCCCTGTTGCTACGATGAGGGAATGCCTTGAAATGGCTTCTGTTGAAGAAGCGTCAGGCTCTGAAAAAGAAGAGGATATGGTCAGGAGCATCTGCAATGATTTCATCAAGATGGAGGATGAACTGCAAAGTGCCATCGAAATTGCTGAAGAGGCAAATGATGAGGGCACAGCGGATATGCTGCTGTCTGTGAAGCAGAGCTTGAAAAAGCATATTTGGATGTTCAAAGCATTCTTAGGATAAGGATAAAAAGCATCCGGCAGCTGCCGGATGCTTTTTTGGTATGCAAAAAAAGAAGAGAAAGGAGCAGCCTGGAATATGATACTGGCTTTTCCTTTCTCTATTTATGTATCAATTTAATGAATATTCCGCTGAGGAAATATCGGATGCCTTTCCTGGCCGTAGTCCTCATTGGCAAATTTGCCCTTCAGGCTTTCGATTAAATAAAGGCCCATCAGGCTGTAAAGCTCCTGCTTATCCATTTCCTTCAGGAGGGAAAGAAGGTCATCATAGCTCATTTCCTCAAGAAAAGCGAATGCAAGCATATCAATGTCTTCCTCATCCCCTGTCAGCTTTCCGCGGTACAATTCGTAGAGCTCGTCAACAATTTTCATATGGTACACCTCCTCAAGATGGATTGCTAATGTATATTCGCGGCGGCCAGGAAAAATCCTGCCCGCCAGTCTTTCTATATTATATTTAGTAAATACCCTTCATTATGAAAAGTATTCCCCGAGAATAAAATTGCCTTCCTTGAGGGAAACAAAGATAAGAAGGAAATAAAAAGGGGATGACCAGGATGGAAAATAGGAAAGTGTATTATATAAGCGTTGCCAGCGGAGAAATATCCCAGAGTTCAGACAGTTCGCCCTGGAATTTTAAAATAGAGGCCAATGACGAAGAAATCACCAGGCTTAGGGAGTATTTTGACCAGAATCACTCAACTGACTGGCAGAATTTCTTCCGTGCCCATGTTCCGTATGTCCAGTATCATTATGACCGGGAGAATGATGCCTATGATGAAGGCCTGGCCGGGGCATACAAAATGATTTATGAGCTTGGGGATGAAGAAGCCAGGAAGCATATTGATGAGATGGGTATTCTTGGGGGGAGAAATTAAAAAAGTTTCCTATACTTCGTTTCAGGCGAATGAGGAAGGTATAAGAAGTATCTTGTTACTACTGTGCTTTACGAATATATTTCTAACAGTCAAGTCTTTTCATTGGATCTGTTTTCCTGTCTGGCCTGCGGGGTACAGTTGCCCAATTTATTTCAAAGCCCTGTTGATTGGAGTGCAAGGCACGTAGACTCCTGCGGGATTGCAGCGGCAAAGCTGAGACCCCGCAGGAGGTACGACGAGGAGGCTCAGCGCCGCCCCGCGGAAAGCGAAGTGCCTGGAACGCAAATCAACAGCCCCATTAAAGGAAGGATTTTTTTAGTTGAACTTCAGCGCACGATGCCCTATGCAGGTAAAAAGACTTTTCACAATAAAATACATAATCGGGGCAAGGAAATCTTTCCCCGCCCCGATTATGTTTGCTATTTTACATCTCCATTTCAACTGCTGTGTCCAAAACCTCTTGAGGGATTGTGATTTCTTTTACCTCGTTGTAGTCTGAGTATTTGCCCTCGATTTTTTGATTGAGTGAGACTGTCTGCCCTTCAACTGCCATTTCCATAGTCATATCCATATTCAGTGATGAAGGATAGAAAGTTTCCTTATCAACCAGAATGGTGTACTCGACGTTTTCAATCTTCATATTGTTAAATACTTCTTCATCGGCAGCCATTTCCGGCGGCAGTGTATCAGCCATTGTTTCTTTCATAAGTTCAGTGAATTTTTCTCCTGATGCTTTCAGTTTGAGAATGAAATGATTGTCGTCCTGTTCAAATGTGAAGTCATCTGTAAATTCCTGCAGCTTTTTTAATTCTTCAGCCGGATTTGTCTGCTGACCGGACATTTGGATCAGCTGGTCTGACATTTCTTTGGGAAACTTCATCCATGTTTCTCCAGCGGGGTCATACATGAACATGCCTTCTTCAGTAAAATAGCTTTCAGTCTCATAAGTTTCACCGGACTGGTCCTGGGACATGGCCGTTTTTTGGTAAAAGGCCATTGGCTCTGTAACGACATCCATCTGGATATCAGAGCTGATATTCATGTTTTCTTCCTCCTGGCCGGCGCTGATCATCTGATCCATTGTCATATCGACCGAAAAGCTATTTAGGTTTTCTGAAGCCTCTGTCGTTTTATCCAAAACTTCCTCAAGCGTAAGGTCAGATTCATTCTCTGCTGTTTCGCCATTTTCTGCAGCCGTGCCATTTTCATCTGAGTTATTGCTCTCACTGACAGGGGCAGCCGTCTGGTTGCATGCTGCCAGCATGAATAAAAGGATGAGGCTAGCTGCTAATGATAGAATTTTTTTCAAAATATACACTCCTCTGTTAGTATTTGTTATCTTTTTTACGGACGGTTTGCCGAAAAGTTTCGAGAATTGCCTAATATGGTCCATTAAGCCTAAATATAAATATCCTGATTACGCTCCCTCCCTTTATAACACGCCCTATACAGGGATATTTATGTATCCACTGCGAGTTTCATAGGAAAATTGTATGGATTCACAGGTCCTTTCCCTATTTAGGAAGAGCTTAATCTGTTTTTATATGAAAAATTTACCTGTATGCGCTGCGAAAGTGGTTTCCTGCTGAAAGCTTCTTCTATAATAGAGAAAAAGGAAAACAGGAGTGGACTTGAATGGAAGTTTTCAAAGATTACAATGGGGGGACTGTCAGACTGTCTTTCCAGAAGGGATCATTCCTTGAAAAAGCAAAGCATGTCCTTGTCATATGCCGGTATGAAGATAGCTGGCTTTTGACGGATCACCAGGAGAGGGGCTGGGAGTTCCCGGGCGGAAAATGTGAAGCGGGAGAAACGATTGAAGAGGCAGCAAGGAGAGAGGTTCGGGAAGAGACAGGAGCCCTGCTTGATGATCTGCGGTTTATCGGCGAATATGAGGTAAAGCTGGATGGCCTGTCTTTTGTAAAGGCCATTTACTGGGGGCATGCAGCAGAGCTGGAGAAAAAGGATTCTTATCTGGAGACGGATGGACCGGTTCTATTTAAAGGGGATTTGCTGGCGGAGAGGATGGACAGCCGCTTCAGCTTCATCATGAAGGATGACGTGGTAAAAAGGAGCATTGAAATGCTGGAAGGAAAGCTTTGAAGGGCAACAGCCTTCCGATTGGCAAGTGCATCAAAATTGGCGGTCGGAGGGTACTCCCAAGCCGGCAAGTCGGTATCTGCTGCGGTGCTTTCCCGCTTCATTTTTTTAGTTTTTAACATAAACGTTTTACCAATAAATATAAGCAGACTGCAACCTTGACCCAATTTTTTTTAAAAACTTTGTTGATTGGAGTGGAAGGCACGTAGACTCCTGTGGGAGATAGCGGCAAGGCTGAGACCCCACAGGAGCGGCAGCGACGAGGAGGCTCAGCGCCGCCCCGCGGAAAGCGAAGTGCCTGGAACGCAAATCAACAGCCCCATTAAAGGGCAGGGGAAAATTGAAACGCCCAGGCTGGCAACATTCAGCTTTTAATCAGTTTTTTCTCGAGCAGATCCACAAGCTGGTACATAATAGTGGCAAAGACAGCGATGACGAGGAGCGACAGCATGACAAGCGTAAAATTGAACACCTGGAACCCGTAAATGATCATATAGCCAAGTCCTTTTGAAGAAACCAGGAATTCTCCGACAATCACTCCGACCCAGGACAGGCCGACATTGACCTTCAATGTGGAGATGATGACAGGGAAGGAAGCTGGAAGGATGGCTTCCTTAAAGCATTGGGCCCTGGTGGCGCCAAAGGTCTGGAGCACCTTCAGATAGTTGGGATCCACTTCCTTAAAGGATGTATAAACGACTATGGTTGTAATAATGACTGATATGATGGCGCCCATGGCGACGATGGATGTAAAGCTCGGACCGAGGGCAACAATCAGGATTGGCCCGAGAGCAACCTTGGGCATGGCATTCAGTATGACAAGATACGGATCCAGTATTTTCTGGATGATAGGAGACCACCAGAGAATGGCAGCCAGCAATGTGCCAAGGAAGGTTCCCAGGACAAAGCCGAACACAGTTTCCGAAAGGGTGATTCCGAGGTTGGCCAGGAGAGAGCCGTCGCTCAGCTTGGACAGGAACAGCTCCCATACCTTTGATGGCGAGCTGAAAATCAGCGGATTGATCCATTCGTTCCTGCTGAATATCTCCCAGCCGGCAAAAAAGAAAGCAAATATGACCAGCTGAAAAAAGCGGACCCGCCTTTTCTCGCTTCTCAGCCCCTTCTTGTATTCAAGATGCAGGGCTTCAATCCTCCTGTTATTCTGACTCAAGGGACTCCATCTCCTTCCATACAGTCTGGAACAATGTAGAATATAAAGAATGGCTTCTGGCCTGAAAAGGGCTGAGATTCCGCAGTTCATCCGGGATGTGGAAGGTTTTATGGAGCCTTCCGGGGCGAGGGGAAAACATGAATATCCTATCGCTCATGGCAATGGCCTCGCCGATATCATGTGTCACAAGGATGGCCGTTTTTCCGAAAGCTTTCAGCGTGCCTGAGACAAGGTCTTCAAGCTTCAGTTTAGTCTGATAGTCAAGGGCGGAGAAGGGCTCGTCGAGCATCAGCAGCTTTGGTTCAGCAGCAAGGGTGCGCACCAGGGCCACCCGCTGGCGCATGCCTCCCGACAGCTGTTTGGGGAACTGTTTTTCAACACCGGATAATCCCATTTCAGCAAGCAGGCTGAAAGCATAATCCCTTTTGCTTCCGGTGTCTTCTCCTGCAAGCTTTAAGCCGATCAAGATGTTCTCCTCGATTGTTTTCCAGGGGAACAGATAGTCCTGCTGGAGCATATAACCGATCTTCCGTTCAGAAACATTGACTGGGCGCCCCTCAAGAGAGACCTTGCCCTCTGAGGGTTCTATAAGGCCTGCTATAATGGACAGAAGCGTAGTCTTTCCGCAGCCGCTTGGGCCAAGGAAGGAGACAAATTCCCCTTCCTTAATGCTTAAGGTAATATCAGAGAGGGCCGTGTTTGCAGTGTTTTTGGTAAAATAAGTATGATTGATCTGTTCAATCTCGAGAAAGTCCATTTTTTCACCCTCCGTTTCTTTAAATTCAGAGCCTTGCCTACTTCATCACTTTTTCGGCAATTTCTGTATTAACTAATGTTTCATGATCAATCCGTTTTGGAAGTTCGCCGGCCTCATCCATAATATCCTGGAGGTTTTTCCATTCCTCTTCATCCAATATAGGATCAGCTGCAAACGAGCCTTGGCTTCTGTAGCGGTCCACTACCATTTCGATGATGTCAAGGTCAGTGTCCTCGAAATATTTCTGGATTACTTCAGCTGTTTCCTGGGGCTCATGCGAATCAACCCACTGCTGTGCCTTATAGATTGCACGGGCAAATTTCTCAACCGTTTCACTGTTTTCTTTCATATAGCTTTCTTTTGCCATAAAGGTGGTATAAGGTACATGACCGGATTCTGTGCCAAAGGAGGCGACAATATGCCCTTTGCCTTCTTTTTCAAACACGCTGGCAGTCGGTTCGAAAAGCTGAACGAATTCACCTGTGCCTGAAGCGAAGGCTGGAGCGATATTGGCATAATCTACATTTTGGATCAGGTTTAAATCTTCCTGGGGATCAATTCCATGCTTCTTCAATACAAACTCCCCTACCATCTGAGGCATTCCGCCTTTGCGCTGGCCAAGGAAGGTTTTCCCCTTCAGCTGATCCCATGTAAAGTCGTCGATCTTTTCCCGGGATACGAGGAAGGTTCCATCTGTCTGTGTCAGCTGCGCAAAATTGATGACAGGATCATTTGTGCCCTGGCCGTATACATAGATGGAGGTTTCCGATCCGACAAGCGCCACATCTGCTCCATCCGAAAGAAGGGCTGTCATCGTTTTATCTCCGCCAGGGGTGGTTGTCAGTTTGACATCAAGGCCTTCTTCTTTGAAAAATCCCTTTTCAATGGCAACATATTGGGGAGCATAGAAGATGGAACGGGTAACTTCCGCAATCCTGACAGTCTGGACTTCGTCTTTGCCGCAAGCCGCCAGCGGCACCAGCAGTACAAATACAGCCAGCAAAGAAAAACCTATTTTTAAAGCTCTTTTCATGCTATTGCCTCCCGTGTGTAAAGGTGTGTGTTCTTATCTAAGCTATCGTATGATTTGGGCAAAAAATGTGTGAATGCCCAGGAACGGAAATTTAAAGGAAGGCTTTGTGCCTATTATTCTGCAGGGTTAAGGAGATGAGAATTGATGGAAGAAATGATTATAGACAGGCAGCGCTATCCTTCCCCAAACCCTGCCATTGAATTGAGCCTTATCACTTATACAGCCGGGGGATTAAAGATTAAAGGCCTGCTGGCAGAGCCGAAGGATGGGGAGATATATGACGGATTCCTTTATTTGCGGGGCGGAATCAAAAATGTGGGGAAAGTCAGGCCGGGGCGGATTGTCCAATTTGCTTCAGAAGGTTTCATTGTATTTGCGCCATTTTACCGGGGAAACCAGGGCGGGGAAGGGAATGAAGATTTTGCAGGTGAAGACAGGGAAGATGCATTTTCAGGCTTCCGCCTTCTTCAGAATCATCCCCGTATAGATAAAGTCCATATTTTTGGCTTTTCCAGGGGAGGAGTCATGGCGCTCCTTGCAGCCATCCATCATCCTGAAGCGGCATCTGTCGTTACATGGGGCGGAGTCAGCGATATGGCATTGACGTATGTGGAGAGGAAGGATTTGCGGAGAATGATGAAGCGGGTAATTGGGGGAACACCGGTTAAATATCCTGAACGGTACGAAAGCAGGACCCCCCTCTACCATCTTGAGGATATGGGGCCTCCCGTGCTGATCATTCATGGAGCTAAGGACCACAATGTTTCTGTCGAGCACGCCTACAGGCTTGAAAAGCGGCTGAAGGCATTGGGGAAGCCGGTCGAGAGCTGGTATTTCAACGAATATACCCACTACTTCCCGCCGGCTGTCAACCGCAGGGTGGTTTCCGATTTAACTGCATGGATGAAAAAACAGGCTGAATACTGTACTATAAGAGTAGATTAGAGAATGAAGGAGAGATATCCTATGGGAATGCCTTTGGAATTAAATACAATGATTGTGACAAAGGGCAGGGAAACCAGGCTTGAAGACAATTATTTTACTCTTGAAAAAGAAGGCTACAGGATTTATCCGCTGGACATCCCCGTAGAAGTCCGCAAAACAAAAGAAGCTGATCTAAGCGGAACTGCCCTGATCAGGAAGCTTGAAATGCAAGATGGAAAAACACGCATCACCTATCAGCTGGTAGCACTGAATTCGACTAACTAAAAAGGCAGGCCCCTGTGATGGAGGCCTGTTCATTTTTTGTAACCGGCCGAAGAGGAAAGATTAGTGAAGCGGACCGATATACAGCGACTCTGGACGAAAGATCGCATTGTTGTCGGCCTGTTCAATTACGTGTGCTGTCCAGCCTGCTATCCGGGCAGCAGTGAATGTAGGTGTAAAGAGGGAGTAATCCATCTTCAGGGCTTTCATGATGGCTGCTGCGTAATATTCGACATTTGTATATAATGACCGGCCCGGCTTATATTCCCCCAGAAGCCTCAATGCTGTTTGTTCCGTTTCCAGCGCCATATCAAGCCATGTATCATGGCCGGCAAACTGCTGAAGCTTATCCTTTAATGCTGCTGCCCGCGGATCCAGCGTTTTGTATATGCGATGGCCAAACCCCATCAGCTTTTCCCCCCGCTCCAATTTCTCCCTGATGACAGCTTCTGCATCTCCCCGCTCCATTATTTCATCCAGCAGCTCTATCACTCCTGATGGAGCCCCTCCGTGAAGCGGGCCTTTCATTGTGCCGATTGCTGAAGTAATGGCTGAAATAAGGTCTGATTCTGTGGATGCAGTCACTCTTGCTGAAAAAGTCGAAGCATTCATCCCATGTTCCATTGTAAGAAGCAGATACGTTTCCAAAGCCTCTGAATGGGCCTTTTCAGGGATTTGTCCCTTCAGCATATAAAGATAATTGGCAGCATGGCCCAAAGAGGGTTCAGGATCTACCGGCTGCTTCCCTTCCAGCAGCCGGCTCCTGAAAGCGATCATCACTGGTATGAGAGCGGTCAGCTGGACAGCCTGCCTTACTGCTGGCTTTTCCAGGCTTCCTCCTAGTGAGGATACAGCGGTTCTTAACACGTCCATCATGCTGAAAGACACGGGCATGGCTGTTATAATGCTGGCCACATGCGGAGGAATCGCCCTGAATGAGTGGAGTTCAGTCTTCAAATCGTCCAGTTCCCCGCGGGCGGGCAGGCGGCCATGCCAAAGCAGGAAAGCTGCTTCTTCAAAAGAGCACTTCCTGGTCAGTTCTCCGATTTCATAGCCCCGGTAAATCAGCTGTCCCTTCAATCCATCCACATGGCCAACGGAGGTTTCAGCAGCAATGATTCCTTTTAATCCTTTAGCAATCATTCTCATTCTCCTTTCCTTATCTGCTTTCATTGTATAAAATATCAATTATTAAGAAAATTAATTATTTTTAATTGAAATGATTAAGAAAATTAATCAGGAAGGGTGGAGCTATGGATTTAAGCTGGGTGACAACATTTATTGCAGCGGCAGAGACTGGCAGCTTCCGGAGAGCGGCAGACCTGCTTTATATCTCACAGCCTACTGTTACAGTTCATATAAGGCAGCTGGAAAAAGAGACCGGGGCATCTCTTTTTGAACGGGGAGGCAGAAAGGTGGAACTGACCGAAGAAGGCAGAAGATATCTGGAACACTGCCGGAAGCTGATGGCTGTCCATCAGGAAAGTCTCGAAGATTTGCAGTCCATTTCACAGGGGTTCACTTCATCGCTGAATATTGCTATTTCCCCGCTGGTTGCTGATACCATCCTTCCATATGTACTGAAAAGCTATATAAAACAGCATCCAGAGGTCGAGATTTCAGTCGTCATCGCTGATTCTTCCGATATAGAAGGAGCTGTCAGCAAGGGGGTTGTGGATATTGGCCTTTCATGTCTTCCGGCCGCTGACCCGCAAATGATATCAGAGCTTCTATACAATGACAGGGTAATGCTTGTCGCCGGACATGACGGGAGAGATTCGGAAAGTGCCCCGCCCCTTGATGAAGAAGAGGTTCTCTTGTCTGCCTATCTTCTGACACATAACCACCCAGGCTATTGGGACCAGCTTTGCAGGGCGGTAAAGATTCGTTATCCCCGCGTGAAAATGATGCGGGTGTCGCAGACGCATATAACCAAGCGCTTTATAGCCGAAGGCCTTGGTGTATCTTTCCTGCCTGAGTCGACTGTGAGGCGGGAGCTTCTGGAAGGACGGCTTTTGGAGGTAGAGTGCAGGAATATACAGCTGCCGGAAGCAGCTGCCTATGCAATCATGCGGTACAGCCATTCAAAGCAGAGGGAATTTTTAAGCTTTCTATCCAATTACAGAATCTAAAAGAGGGCAAAGTGCTGCATGTTGTTTTGAAGCCTGGCTGAAAAGGAATGGATAAGCAGGGAGATGATAACAGTGGCATTTGATTATAAAATGGACTTTGAACAGATCGATTTCCGCAAAAATCCGGAGAAATACAGGGTTGGGAGAGGGGAGCAGGGGGTGCTGCTGGTCGAACCATATAAAAGTGAAATTCTTCCCCATTGGCGTTTCCGGACGCCGGAGATTGCAAAGGAGTCATCGGAAAAGATTTATCAGCTTTATTTGGAGTATAAGAAAAAAGGAGATTTTCCCGGCATGGACATGAGCCGTAAATTCATTCAGATGGGTTATACGCGTGCAAGGCGGTATGCGAATTATAAAGGCGGACGCAAGTATGATGATGATGGGGAGGTAAAGGAAAGGACCCTTGATGAGGAAAAAGCGGAGTCGGCACGTATTTTTAAGGAAAAATGGAACCTGATCAGAGAGGACCAGGAGTACCTGGAACTAAAAAAAGCCCATCAAAAGAAATATGGATAGAACAGCAAGCCGTGCCAGGATTCCGGGCACGGCTTGCTGCTTTTACCTATTCACTGTTAAAAGAATCTCAGCTTTAATCAATAGTCAGGCCTCTGAAGGACCGCCTTTTTCCTCGATTTCAGCCGGTACGTCTGTGAATTTTTTGAAATTGGCCCTGAATTGGGCGGCAAGCTCTTTTGCTTTTTCGGCATATGCTTCCGGATCTGCCCATGTTTTTACTGGCTGAAGGACATCATCAGGAACACCAGGCACGTGAAGCGGAATCTCAAGGCCAAAGATTTCATCTTTTGCTGTCTCAGCATGATTCAGTTCACCGATCAAAGCAGATTGAACCATTGCGCGTGTGTAGGCAAGCTTCATGCGGCTGCCTGTTCCGTACTCTCCGCCTGTCCAGCCTGTATTGACAAGGAAGACGTTGGCATTATGCTCGCTGATTTTCTCGCCGAGCATTTGAGCATACCTCATTGCCGGCAAAGGCAGGAACGGTGACCCGAAGCAGGTTGAGAATGTGGCCTGCGGGGAAGTGATGCCGCGCTCAGTTCCGGCAAGCTTTGACGTATAGCCGCTTAAGAAATGGTACATGGCCTGCTCTTTAGAAAGCTTGGAGATTGGAGGCAGTACCCCAAACGCATCCGCCGTCAGGAAAATAATCGTATTCGGATGGCCGGCGACGCTAGGATCGACGATATTGTCGACAGCCTGGAGCGGATAGGCCGCACGGGTATTTTCAGTCAATGTATTATCGTCATAATCCGGAAGGCGTGACTCCTGATTGACGATGACATTTTCCAGGACAGATCCGAAGCGGATGGCGTCAAAAATCTGCGGCTCCTTCTCGCGTGTCAGGCCGATGCATTTTGCATAGCATCCACCCTCGACATTGAAAACTCCTGTTGATGACCAGCCGTGCTCATCATCTCCGATCAGGCGGCGGTTTGGATCAGCGGAAAGTGTCGTTTTCCCTGTTCCGGACAGCCCGAAGAAAAGGGCCACATCGCCTTCTGTGCCGACGTTTGCCGAACAGTGCATAGACAGGATGCCGTTTTCCGGAAGGACATAATTCATGATAGAGAATATCGACTTCTTGATTTCCCCGGCATATTCCGTGCCGCCAATCAATATAGTCCTGCGCTCGAAGGATACAATGATGAACGTCTCGGACTGTGTCCCGTCAATAGCCGGATCTGCTTTAAAATCAGGGGCGGAAATGACAGTGAAGGCAGCTTCATGTTCGAGCAGCTCTTCTTCAGAAGGACGTATAAAAAGCTGATGGGCAAAAAGGTTGTGCCATGCATATTCATTGATTACTTGAATAGGAAGCCTGTGCTTTGTGTCGGCTCCTGCAAAACCTTTAAACACGTAAACTTCTTCTTTATCTTTTAAATGATCGATCACTTTAGTATAAAGACTGGAAAAGATCTCTTCGGAAATAGGCTGGTTCACTGGTCCCCAGTCGATCTTATCCTTCACGGATGCTTCTTCAACAATATATTTATCCTTTGGCGACCGGCCGGTATATTTTCCGGTTGTGGCGCAGATTGCACCAGTTGCCGTCAGGACGCCTTCCTGTTTATTCAGTACTTTTTCCACAAGCTGGGGTACAGACAATTGCATTTGAATATTCTGGCCTTGCAATAGGGTGCTGAGTTCGTTTGGGATGCTTACAGAATTCATCTGATGAATACCTTCCTTTGCCAATTTGTTTTTGAAAGTGATTACATCTCAAAAATAGTATAACACATTTAAATTATTAATCTATACTATTTAACTTTTTTCCTTGTGTTAACAAGAAATTGTAACAATTCACCTATTCTGAGAGGAAAGCTGCATAATTTTTTGTTGTTAAGGGTAAAAAAATAACAAAGTCAAGGGATATTTCGTGAATATATATTGACAATATGGTGAACGAAGAGGGATAATAAGGAAAAAAGGGGAGCGATAAGCATGAACAGCAATCAAAAGGTTATAATCTTCACCAAAAATATCGGCGGAGCCATCCTGGCAGCTGGAATTCTCACTTTTCTGGCTGGATTTTTTGCAAACGGTTCCAGCTTACTGACTCCTATCGGAATCGGAATGGTCATCGGAGCAGTTTTCATTTTCCTCATGGGCATCTTCTTTAAAGCAACAGAAGAAATGCTCGAAAAAACAGAAGGCTGCAGACTGACAGTACAGCACAAAAAATAGGAGCGTCGGATGACGCTCCTTTTATTTTGCAGGAAAAAGGGGACTGAGAAAGCTTTTCAGTCCCCTTTTTGATTTCTAGGTGCCACATAAGATCTGATGTTCTGATTTCCTTATCTCTCTTAGGTATAGTAATGGCAATAAATCGCCGGAACCCGAAAGCACAAAAAGTTAAGTAAGCCTGTTGATTGGAGTGGAAGGCACGAAGACCCCTGCGGGATTGCAGCGAAAATGTTGAGACCCCACAGCGCGGAGCGCGATGGGGGTCAACTTCGCCCCGCGGAAAGCGAAGTGCCTGGAACGCAAATCAGCAGTCCTCATTTATACGGGGGGCGTTCAAAAGAGCAGACCTTCCCGGACCTGAATGTGGGAATCAGTGACAGGTTGTAAAATAAGTGGATGAATTCCCCCTACTTTCTAAAAAGCTTTAAAAATAGCTCAAATAGACGGAGAAATTCCGGCTATCAACTCAAAAAACAGGAAAAAGGGCAACTTCGCTTCCCTTAACCGGAAAATCTCCGCTTATTTATGCCCGCCATCCCATATTCAGCAGCCTAGCCGGAAAATCTCCGCTTATTTTATGGCTTGCTGGCCACTCAAGTAAGGGGAAGACTTCCAGATTTTTATAAACAATCCTTCACTAAACTGCTCAATCATTCGAATAAGCCTCTCATAAAGTGATACCACAAAATGTAAACTGTTCTTGGTTATAAGAATAAGCAACGACCCTTTACGAAATGAGCCAATCTTTATTCTGAGGTACAGTAATGGATTAATGAAATGCCGGAATCAAACCTGCAAAAAAGTTAATTAGTCCTGTTGATTGGAGTGCAAGGCACGTAGACTCCTCATAAAATGCATGCGCATTTTTCTCGTGCGAAGAAACATCGAGGAAGAGGATTCAACGTCCTGCGGGATTGCAGCGGCAAAGCTGAGACCCCGCAAGAGCTTGCTCTGAGGAGGCTCAGCGCCGCCCCGCGGAAAGCGAAGTGCCTGGAACGCAAATCAACAGCCTTCATTTATAAGGCAAAAAAAAATAGGAGCGCCATTTGACGCTCCTATTTTTTATGGTTAAAGCAAGGCGCTTCCGCTTTTAGTTTTACATATAACCCCAAATCATAGTGAGCAATGTACCAAACACAGTCACCAGGGCAATAAAGATCGAATAATAAATATTGGTAAAAATCGTTCCTTTGTCATCTGATTCACCTGCGTGCATGAATACGACCAGCTGCAGTGCAGCCTGTATGAATGCCGTAATAACAAGGATCGTCAGCCCGACTGCATAGGACATGTCAAAGAAGTAAACCATGAGGGCCACTGCTGTCAGGATTAGTGAGAATACAAAGCCCATCACTTGTTTGCGAGGAAATAATTCGCTCATTGTTTACATCAGTCCTTTCAGGTAAATGAAGCTGAAGATGAAGATCCACACAACATCAAGGAAGTGCCAATACAGTGAAAAGATGAATGACTTATTGGCAGTGTGGGGATTCAATCCGCGTTTTTTCACCTGCAGCATGATTGCCAGTCCCCAGAAAATCCCGAACGTAACGTGGAGTCCGTGAGTCCCCAGTGTAGTGAGCAGGATCGCTGTAAAGGCGCTTGTCTGAAGTCCTGCACCGATATGGACATAGTGTATGAACTCGTATATTTCTACACTCAGGAATCCAAGTCCAAGAAGGATGGTAATCCCAAAGAATGCAAGCATCGCTTTTTTATTGCCGAGCCTCATGGCATGAATAGCCAGCCCGATCGTAAAGCTGCTCGTCAAAAGAACAAATGTCTCTATCAAAACAGGTGAGATCTCAAAGATTTCACCGGCAGACGGACCGCTTCCGGTCCTGTCCACCAAGGTAAAATATCCGGCAAAGAGTGTTGCGAAAAGCATGATTTCCGCACCAAGGAAAATCCAGAATCCCAATATCTTTGTCTTATTTTCTTCAGTACTAAATTCAAGCGGCAGCGAGTGATCTATTTTCATTAGTTAGCACCCCGCATATTAGTTTCATTTTCAGTTTTTTCGATTTCCTTAACCGGGATATGGTAGCCATAATCCTTTTGGAACGACCATACTGCCATGCAGGCAAAGATGCCGATCGTTGTGATGATGACTGGAATCCACATAGCAAAGATGAAGGAGAAGCCCCATGCAAAGAAGATGCAGCTTAAGATAAATGGCAAGCCGCTGTTATTCGGCATATGGATTTCTTCATATTTGCCAGGGAATAGGTTGTGTCCGTGTTTCTTCGCATCCCAGAGGCCTTCAGAAGTCTTCACTTCAGGCAGTACGGCAAAGTTATATACCGGCACCGGTGTGTTTGTCGCCCACTCAAGTGAACGTGCATCCCAAGGATCTGAACCGATGTCTCTTGAAGCATAGCGTGTGCTGTAATACACATTGTATACAATCAGGGCGAAGCCAACAGCAAGCCCTGCAGCTCCAATAAAGGAAAGCATATTCCAGATGCCGTATCCAGTAGCTTCAGAATAAGTGTACGCGCGGCGCGCCTGTCCGTCCAATCCTGAGAAGAACATCGGCATGAAAGCAAGGAGTGTACTCATGGAGATAATCCATGCAGTCAGCTTTCCGATCTTTTCGTTCAGGATGTAGCCGAACATTTTCGGCCAGTAGAAATGGAAACCGGCAAGCATCGCGAAAACTACACCCGGAATAATAACCATATGGAAGTGGGCAACCAGGAACATTGTATTATGATACTGGTAATCCGCAGCCGACATTCCGAGCATGACACCTGTTACCCCGCCGATTGTGAAAATCGGGATGAAGAGAAGGGAATAAAGCATTGGCGTCGTAATCGTAATTTTCCCTTTCCAGAGCGTCAGGAGCCAGTTGAAGATCTTAACTCCGGTCGGCACGGCAATCGCCATGGTTGTAATAGAGAAAATACTGTTTGTCAAAGCTCCCTGGCCCATTGTAAAGAAGTGGTGGGTCCAGACAAGGAAGGACAAGAGTGAAATGATCACCATGGATCCTACCATTGATTTATAGCCATAAAGGTTCCTGCGTGCGAACGTTGAGATGATCTCGCTGTATATACCGAAAGCAGGAAGTATCAGAATGTATACCTCAGGGTGTCCCCATACCCAGAAGAAGTTTGCCCACAGCATATCCATACCGCCATTGCTGGTCGTAAAGAAGTTGGTGGCAAATAATCTGTCAAGAGATCCCATTGCAAGAGCAACAGTCAGTACAGGGAAAGCAAATACGATAATGATGCTGGCAACAAGTGATGACCATGTGAACATTGGCATTTTCATCAATGTCATGCCAGGAGCACGCATCCTGAGGATGGTGGTTACCATATTGATACCGGTCATCAATGTACCCAAACCAGCGATTTGCAGTGAGAACATATAATAGTTGGTTCCGACTGATTCGCTGAACTCAGTCCCTGCAAGAGGGAAGTAGGAAGTCCAGCCGGCATCAGGCGAACCGCCGATAACGAATGAGATGTTCAGCAGCATGGCACCCATGAAGAAGAGCCAGAAGCTGAGTGCATTAAGTTTAGGGAAAGCAACGTCGCGTGCCCCGATTTGAAGCGGCACAACAAAGTTCATAAAAGCCATGATGAATGGCATTGCCATGAACAGAATCATAACTGTTCCGTGCGTTGTGAAAATTTCATTATAGTGCTGTGCGTCAAGGAGGGTATTGTCCGGCACAGCCAGCTGGGCACGCATCATGATGGCATCTGCGCCGCCTCGGAAAAGCATGAGCAGGGCAGAAATCAGATACATGATCCCAATCCGTTTATGATCGACTGTTGTCAGCCATTCTCTCCACAGATAGCCCCATTTTTTAAAATAAGTCAAGCCTGCAATGATGGCAATAACCGTTAAACCTATAGCAACCATTGACGCATAGATAACAGGGCTGGGATGCGGAATGGCAAAACGTTCAAAGAATTCCATAGGATTTTAAACTCCTTTCTAGGGTAGCGGGTCTGTTCTTATTAATGGCCTTCATGTTCTGAGTGGCCATTGTCGCCAGATCCGTCCTCTTCCATATCCATATGTTCATGATCTGAGTCAGCATCATGGCTGTCAGAGCTGGAACCATGGTTATGGCCGCCATGCTCGCCTTCAGGTGCGGGCATGAAATCAAGATGTGTTCCGGTATAAGTCGACTGTCCAAGATGCCCCGGTTCAAGCAGTTCATTGAATTTTTCTTCCGTAAGAGGCTCAGCCGTATCTTTCACGTCATCAACCCATTGGTCAAACTCTTCCTGCGGCATGGCTGTTACATTGAATGTATTTTCAGCAAAGCCTTTTCCGTTAAAGTTGGCATTGCGCCCCATATATTCACCGGGTTCATCTGCTCCCAGGTGCAATGTGTTGACCATATCAGCCATGGCATATTTTTGTCCGCCAAGCTGAGGGATCCAGAAGCTTGTGATCGGTCCGTATGAATAGAGCTTAAATTCAAGCGGGCGGTCAGTCGGTACATATAGATAGTTGACTGTTTCGATATCTTCTTCTGGATAGCTGAAATGCCATTTCCAGTTAGAAGATGATGCATATACGACTAAAGGCTCTTTGTCGCCGTATCCTGTAGGTGCTGATTCCACTTTATAGTTGCTTTGTGTGGATACAACCGAAAGGAAGATGACGATCAGGACGGGGATACCGACACAGACCGCTTCGACCAGAAGATTTCCTTTAATATGCGGCGGTTCATAATCCTTGCTTTGCTTTGAAGAGCGGTATTTATAGAGCATATAAGCAAGCATGGCAAAAACCACAAGGACGATGACAGACATGATTGCCGTTGACAGGATGATGTCTTTTGCCTGGACGGCGGCCTGAGGCCCCTTGGGATCCAGCACCATCAGCGGCTCACAGCCTGATAGAATAGTAATGATTGTAAATATTCCTAAAAGCAAAGAATATTTCTTTTTCATGGATAAGCCCCTTTCTCAATGGCTGAAAGTTTAATAACATAATAATAGTGTATATGTTACATAGTTCACAATCTGTTATCATCATAAGCAATTTTAAAGGGTAATTCAATAGAATGTGAAAGGTGTCACAAATTGTTCAAGAAGATAGAAATTCTTTCCGAACTTTGCGGCATATTATTTGCACAACAGAAATTAAGGGGGCTTGCCAAGGCGGGGGAAACTCCTGCAGCTAAGCAGAAGAGGCATTATATATAATGAAACATATATTATATAGATATAAGTTTACACTGCTTCTATATTGATTGAAAGGTATGGTAAAATTTAATAAAATGCACGATTTTACAGGCGGGAGATGGTAATGTGAAAACGATGGCCCTTTACGACAATACTTGCCAGCTTTGCCAGATGACAAAAAAATCTTTCCAAAAGCTTGACCTTCTCCACAGGGTAGACTGGGTTTCACTCCAGAAATATGAACAGGAGCATGGAGAAATTCAGTTCAGCAGCAGGGAGCTGAGGAAAGAGCTTCATATTATAACTCCTGAAAAAAAGGTCCTGAAAGGTTTCTATGCAGTAAGAAGGCTGCTGCTGCTGTTCCCCCTGACCTTCGTTTTCGGGCTCTTTATGCACCTTCCTTTCGCATCTGCTGCCGGGGTTCCGGTATACCGGTGGATTGCACGGAACAGACACAAACTGCTTAGGAAGAAATGCAAGGACGGCAGCTGTTCCCTGTGATTAATTTCCATATCGGATTTTCTGCAGGTGCAGGATGAATTCTTCTTGCTATAGCGGAGAAAATGATTGACGCCGCTACATCTGTACGTTATGATTTTACCTTGAACGGATACTCTCTTATCCCGAGCTGGTGGAGGGACAGGCCCGATGAAACCCAGCAACCTGCTAATGATGCTTTTGAAAACGGATATATGCTGAAAAGAGCATAACGGTTCAAATTACCAGCCAGCAATGGTCTGTTTTTAGCAAAGGTGCTAACCTGACGCAAGGAAGATTCCTTGAACGATAAGAGTGAAAGGCGCGAATCATTTTGCTTTCAACCTTTTCACTTTGGGAAGGTTTTTTATTTTGCATTTTGAGGGATGTCTTTTAATTGCATATTATGGAAGTTTTTGCATAAAGCTGATTTACAAGGGCTATGCATTTAACAGGATAAAATCATACAATTTCTATTGTGCCTGGCTTATATATAATGCCTTTGACCGGTTTTCTGCATCGGCGGTGACCTGCCTTTTCAGCACTTGCCTGAGAATGCACGTACCGGGGGATGGAACCAGCCGGTTATGCAGATTGTGAAGCAATGCATACGCGAGAGCGGGATAAAAACTCCATGTTTATTCAATACTACTTAGGGAATGAGTACCGTATCAATCCGAGGGGAAGAATAAGGTGTAGCGCCGGATAAGAACCTCACTCTATTCTTATAAATAAGGAGGAAATCAGATGTCAAATAAACGCCGTTTGTTTACTTCTGAATCAGTTACTGAAGGTCATCCGGATAAAATCTGTGACCAGATTTCTGATGCAATTTTAGACGCTATCTTAGCAAAAGACGCAAATGCCCGCGTTGCTGCTGAAACATCTGTTACAACAGGGTTAGTCCTTGTTGCAGGTGAAATTACAACATCTACATATGTTGATATTCCTAAGCTTGTCCGCGAAACAATCAAGGAAATCGGCTATACCCGTGCTAAATACGGCTTTGATTCCGAAACATGTGCTGTCTTGACTTCCATTGATGAGCAGTCAGCTGACATTGCAATGGGTGTAGACCAGGCGCTTGAAGCGCGTGAAGGCCAAATGTCAGATGAAGAAATCGAAGCGATCGGCGCAGGGGACCAGGGCCTTATGTTCGGCTTTGCCTGCAATGAAACGAAAGAGCTTATGCCTCTTCCGATTTCCCTGGCGCACAAATTATCACGCCGCCTGACAGAAGTGCGCAAAGAAGAAATTCTTCCGTATCTGCGTCCGGATGGCAAGACACAGGTGACTGTTGAGTATGATGAGAACGACAAGCCGGTACGCATCGATACCATTGTCATCTCCACACAGCACCATCCTGAAATCAGCCTGGAGCAAATCCAGCGCAACCTGAAAGAACATGTCATCAATCCGGTCGTTCCAAAAGAACTGATCGATGAAAATACAAAATACTTCATCAACCCTACTGGCCGTTTTGTTATCGGCGGACCTCAAGGGGATGCAGGTTTGACTGGCCGCAAAATCATTGTTGATACTTACGGCGGATATGCACGCCACGGCGGTGGCGCATTCTCCGGCAAGGATCCTACAAAGGTTGACCGCTCAGCAGCTTATGCAGCCCGCTATGTAGCGAAGAATATCGTCGCTGCCGGCCTTGCTGATAAGGTTGAAGTGCAGCTTGCCTACGCCATCGGGGTAGCGCAGCCGGTTTCCATTTCTGTTGATACATTCGGAACAGGAACTGTGAGCGAAGATACGCTTGTCGACCTTGTCCGCGATAACTTTGATCTTCGCCCGGCAGGCATCATCAATATGCTGAACCTGCGCCGCCCTATCTACAAGCAGACTGCAGCTTACGGACATTTCGGCCGTACAGATGTTGATCTTCCTTGGGAGCGCACTGACAAAGCAGATACACTGCGCCAGCAGGCTGGAAAATAATCCTTATAAGAACAAAAAAGCGGGAGTGCTGAAATATGCAGCTCCCGCTTTTATATTTCGTCTAAGGGGATAGAGCGTTTAACGGTCTGCTGATCTGTGAATAATTCTTGTAAATGCCTAATTTTTCCCCTGCCTGTTTTTCATGTTGATAGTGCCATTTTTTCAGGTTTAGTGGTAGTATTAGAGAGTATGTTTTTTGGGATTAATGTGTGATATGGCAGATTATGGCTGGCCGGGCAAGCACTGCACCGGCATGAATGCCTTCCGCTGTTTTTTTCAGACGGAATGGGATTTTGACTAAATTGAAGAAGGTGAACTACATAATGTGCGGTTTTATCGGCTGTGTCCATGAAAATGCGCAAGTTCTGAACGATGCGCAAAAGCAGCAGTTTGAAAATATGAATAATATCATTACCCACAGGGGGCCTGATGATGCAGGCTATTACAATGATGAACATATCCAGTTCGGCTTCCGCCGCCTGAGCATCATTGACATCGAATGCGGCCATCAGCCGCTGACCTATGAAAATGAGAGATACTGGATCATTTTCAATGGCGAAGTCTATAACTATGTGGAGCTTCGCGAAGAGCTCGTAAAAGAAGGCCTTACATTTGAGACCAATTCAGATACAGAAGTAATCATCGCGCTATACAGCCACCTGAAGGAAAAAGCGGTTGAAAAACTCCGCGGCATGTTCTCATTTGTCATCTGGGATAAACAGGAGCAGTCCTTATACGGGGCTAGAGACCATTTCGGAATCAAGCCTTTCTTCTACCTCGAAAATGATGGGAAAACATTTTTTGCTTCTGAAAAGAAAAGTATCCTGATGGCGCTGGAAAATGACGTCCTTAACTATGAGTCCCTTCAGCATTATTTGACTTACCAGTTTGTTCCGGAGCCGGAAACAATGTCCGCTGGCATCCATAAACTTGAACCGGGCCATTATTTCACAAAGAAAATCGGTTCTCCGATGGACATCAAACGCTATTGGAAAGCTTCGTTCCAGCCTGTCCAAAAGTCTGAGCCGGAATTTGTGAAAGAAATAAAAGACGTCCTGTTCGATTCTGTTAAAATGCATATGCGAAGCGATGTACCGGTTGGTTCATTCCTGTCCGGCGGCATCGATTCTTCCATCATTGCATCCATTGCAAAACAATACCATCCGAATATCAAGACATTTTCTGTCGGCTTTGAGCGGAACGGATTCAGCGAAATTGATGTAGCCAAAGAAACAGCGGATAAGCTGGGTGTTGAAAACATCAGCTATGTGATCACACCGCAGGAGTATATGGATGAACTGCCGAGGATCATGTGGCATATGGATGATCCGCTCGCAGATCCGGCATGTGTGCCTTTATATTTCGTTGCCCGTGAAGCACGCAAGCATGTAACGGTTGTCCTTTCAGGTGAAGGTGCGGATGAGCTGTTCGGCGGCTACAATATTTACCGTGAGCCCCAGTCGCTTGAAATGTTCAATAAAATACCGCAGGTCGGGAAAGCTTTCCTGAGGCTGATTGCCAGGATGATGCCTGAGGGCATGAAAGGCAAAAGCTTTATTGAACGCGGCGTGACTCCGATGGAAGAAAGATATATCGGAAATGCAAAAATGTTCACTGAAGAAGAAAAGCGCAGGCTGCTTGGCGTCTACCAGAACGGCATCGATTATAAAGATATCACAAGGCCTTTATATGCGGAGAGCCAGGGCTATGATCCTGTGGACCGTATGCAGTATATCGACATCCACACCTGGATGCGCGGCGACATTCTATTGAAGGCTGATAAAATGACCATGGCCCATTCCCTTGAGCTTCGCGTGCCATTCCTTGATAAAGAGGTATTCAATGTAGCTTCAAGGATTCCGACAAACCTGAAAACGGCCAATGGAACGACCAAATATATTTTGAGAAAAGCGGCAGAGGGCGTTGTGCCTGACCATGTGCTAACCCGCAAAAAGCTTGGCTTCCCTGTCCCGATCCGCCACTGGCTGAAGGACGAGATGAACGGATGGGCAAAAAAAATAATCCGCGAAAGCAGCACGGATCATTTGCTTAATAAAGACTATATTCTGAAGCTTCTTGAAGACCACTGCCAGGATAAAGCAGACAACAGCAGGAAAATCTGGACTGTGCTCATGTTTATGCTCTGGCATGATGTGTATGTCGAAAAGAAATATTCATTTGAAAAGGAACTGATCAGCGAACCATCCTTTCAGCCTATGAAAGGCTAGCGGGAAAGATAGGTAATTGCCTGTCTTCCCATCTGCACCCAGGCTTCTTCAAAGCCATCAATGGGTGCTTTTTTATTTTTCTCTCCTGTGAGCGGATCGTTAAAATATACGTATCCAGAATCATATCCTGTAATCAGGACAGAATGCTCTTTATAAGTGATCTTAACCGGCCCGCTAGGCGTCTCCCATGTCTGAAAATAATCCGGAGCCAATTTCTGATAGGCCGTGTTCGTAATCACCCAGACAGGCTGTCCATCTGATAGATGCGTTTTCAGCTCTGTAAAATCAGAACCGGTCAAATCAATTATTTCGCCAGGCAGGTACTTTTCGGCCAGATCCTTGACCGGCTTGTGGTATACACCAAGACCTGGCCCATCAAGGGAATACATGTCACCGATGAAGCCGTCGTTCGGATGGCCGTAATATACTTTGCCATTCTCCTTTTTGTAGGGAGTCGGTTCTTTTTCTATTTCCTTTGCGAGCGTCATTTTATCTGCCTGAACCCCGGCATGCTGCAGCAGCATGCTGAGACTAGTAACCTCGCAGCCCCGCGGAAGCTCAGGGAGCTGATGCAGAACAGGGGCGTCAAGCAGCACCTCATCCTTGATTTTTATGATAGGCCGGTCAAGTGTCTTGTCCAAAAAGGAACTCGCCGATGTCAAAGGAGATTTGATCCAGGACTTGATCCGGTCTGCAATACCGCCTGGCGAACCTGGCTGATTATGGTCAATGGCTATGGCCCCTGCAAGGAGTACAGCAATGAAGATAAATAGAATAAAAGGGCTGAAGAGACGCTTTCCTTTCTTTGCTTTTAAAAGAAGAGAAAGAAAAAAGATCAGCAGCAATAGAATAACAATAAAGAGATAATTCATTTGCACCACCTTGTGTTATCGTGTTCCAGCCCATTCAGCCGCTTTTGGCTGATAAGCATAAGTTTTTTCCAATAGGGTAACTATAAAGTAACTAGCCTGTCCGTTATGCAGCCGCCTTCTAGTCTTTGAGCGACTTATAATACTGGCCCTTTTCGGCATATTCGCGGCTGATCCGTTCCATATCCTTAATATCCTCTTCTGTCAGTTCCCTGATTACCTTTGCTGGCCTTCCGAATGCAAGTGTATTGGGCGGGATCTTCTTGCCTTGAGCTACCAGGCTGCCGGCCCCGATAAAGGCGCCTTCCCCGATTTCGGCATTGTCGAGGATGATAGACCCCATGCCGACCAGCGCTTTTTTGCGGATGATGCAGCTGTGAAGGATGACCTGGTGTCCGATGGTCGCTTCATCTTCAATGATTAACGGGTTGCCAGGACTTTGGTGAAGGACGGAATTGTCCTGCACATTTACTTTTTTGCCGATGATTGTCGGTGCTACGTCGCCGCGGATAACCGTATTGAACCAGATGCTGGATTCGTCGCCAATTTCAACATCCCCGGTGATGGTCGCATAATCAGCGATATACGCTGTCGGCGAAATGCGGGGGAATTTCCCTTTATATGGGTAGATCATTTTATACACTCCCTAGTTGTAATAGTTAGATTTTATCATTTTTTGTCGGAGCAAGCCGCCATTTTTTTCAGGAGATTGTATTTTCTGGCGAAGCTGCCATTTGGCAAACAGCTTCAGATTATAGGATAATGCTAGTAGAAAATTTGTGTACTAACAGGAGGAAGACTATGTGGAAATGGGAAGCTGAAGGTGAAGCTAAAGCGGTGATCGTTATGGTCCATGGTGCTATGGAGCATCATCGCCGATACGGCTGGCTTATCGAAATGTGGCGTTTATCCGGTTTTCATGTAATTATGGGCGATCTTCCCGGCCAGGGCATGACAACCAGATCAAGAAGAGGCCATATCGACTCCTTTGATGAATACATATTTGAGATTAAGGACTGGATCCAGGCTGCCTATCAGTTTGAACTGCCGGTATTTCTGCTGGGGCACAGCATGGGAGGCCTGGCGTCAATCAGGCTGCTTCAGGAAGAACGGATGAATCTGGCAGGCATCATCTTGTCCTCGCCATGTCTAGGGCTCATTCAAAAGCCATCCGGTATGCTGAATCTTTTATCTTACGGACTTAATAGAGTGGCGCCGAGCCTCAGGATGAGTTCCGGACTGACGATTGAAATGGCCACAAGAAACAAGGATGTCCAGGAGGCAGATCTGAATGACAGCCTTTATGTGACAAAGGTGTCTGTCAGATGGTACAGGGAGCTGGTCCATGCCATTAAGCTCGCTTTTGAAAATCAGGAAAAGACACAGGATATCCCCATGCTTGTTATGCAGGGAGGGGAGGACAAGATTGTCAATAAAGCGACGGTTAAAAACTGGTTCAATCAGGCGCCCTTGTCTGAAAAAAGGTTCAAGGAATGGCCTAAATGCTATCATGAAATCTTCAATGAACCGGAACGGGAAGAAATTTTCGAATATGCCAAGGACTTTGTCGACAGCCAGCTGAAAACGCTCGGCTACCTTGTATAAGAGGTGTTGAAATGACTGTACCTTCCATGCCAATCCCTTTAATGACAAAGGTATATAAAAAAATCATCCCTGAAGTCCACCGCGAGCTGGCGTACTGGAGGGAAAGGGCCGGGAACATCCCTGATCCTGAGCTTAGAAAGCAGGCGCTGGCAAGCATCGGCCATAAAGCCTTCCACTGCGAGGGAGGCGCCATCATGGCCCTTTTGGCCAAGGACCGGTATAAGGAGGCTGTCCGGTTCATTGTCGCCTATCAGACGGTAAGCGATTATCTGGACAATCTTTGTGACAGAAGCACCTCCCAGGATCCTGCTGATTTCTCCGCCCTTCATGAGGCTATGGAAGATGCCCTTTCCCTGGAGCCGGGATCAGGTGATTACTACCGGGAGCGGCAGGAGAAAGAGGACGGCGGTTATCTCGCAGAATTGGCCGGAGCCTGCCGGGGGATGCTGAGGGGCTGCAGGCATTATGAAAGCATCCGCTCTTATTTAAAGGAGCTTTGCCGCTATTACTCCGATCTGCAGATCCATAAACATGTCTGTCCCGAAGAACGGGTCAATAGGCTGCAAAATTGGCATGCAGAATACAGAGGACTTGTTCCTGAAATGGAGTGGTATGAATTTTCAGCCTGTTCAGGCTCTACACTCGGGATTTTCAGTCTTGTGTCCTGCGCCCTGTCTGATGAATTTGCCGAGGAGGATGCAGCAAAAATCCGCCGCGGCTATTTTCCTTATATCCAGGGACTTCATATCCTCCTCGATTACCTGATCGACCAGGAGGAAGACCTGGAGGGAGGAGATTTGAATTTCTGCTTCTATTATCAGGATGAACAGCAGCTTTTTGCACGATTGCAGCACTTTATTGCCGAGGCGGATAAGCATATTGAAGGCCTGCCGCACAAAAGCTTCCACCGGCTCATCAACAGGGGGCTGCTCGGCATTTATCTCTCCGATGAAAAAGTGCGCAGGCAAAAGCATGTGCGCCGCCTGGCCCGCCATATCATAAAAACAGGCGGTCCGGTCAGCTATTTCTTTTATGTGAATGGAAGGGCCTATCGGACTGTGCAAAAATGGGTGCCCGCTGGATTAGCCAGGCTGCTTTTTTAAAAATTGCATTGTAAAGCGCTGTCCCAGGTCAGCGCTTTTTTTATTGGATAAAAGAGGCATTAAAACCTGCCCGGCCTGCACCCCGAAGTCTTTCCTCCCGTCATTGCAGCGCTAAAACAAAGAAGCCTGCACAGCGGCAGGCTTTCATCTTTTTTCGATGGCTATAATAAAAGGCGGTTTATTGGCCTGGTTGATAAATTGATATTGCAGGACATGAGCGCGCTCCTGCTCAATGGTTTTAACATATCGCAGGAGATAGTCCCTTTCAACCGCTCCTTCAAAATGTCCATGGTAGATCACCAGGACGATGACAGCTTCTGCTGGCATGACTTCCAGGAGCTGTTCAATTGCAGAAATGGTTGTGCGCGGCCGGGTAACCACAGTTTTGTCGCTTCCCGGCAGATAGCCCAGATTGAAGATGGCCGCAGCAATCTTCTTATGATGGACAGGCGGTATGCATTCCAGGAGCTGTTCGTGGCCGCTGTGGAAAAGGGTTGCGCGCTCTTCCATGCCATGTCCGGATAAGCGGATTCTGCTATTATGTATAGCCTGTTCCTGGATGTCAAACCCATATACCCGCCCATTCGGCCCGACCAGATTGGCCAGGTAAAGGGCATCATGGCCATTGCCAAGAGTGGCGTCTACAACAATATCCCCGGGACTTACCGCTTTCTCAAGGATGGTCCGGGCATAGGGAAGAATTCTCTCAAGTTTCATGACAAACCTCCAATTGCATAACTGTATGTATTATAGGTATAAGCTATTAAGACAAAACAGGCTGCACCGATCGTTTCCGGTGCAGCTGATGCGGACATGACTTACTGTAAAGCACCGGTTTCAGAAGGCTGTGTATAATATTTTCCCTGCCAGCTGCCGCGGCGCTTCATCTCTGCATCAATGGAATTGAGGACATCCCATTTATTGACGCTCCACATAGGGCCAATCATAAGATTGATCGGTCCGTCCCCCGTTATCCGGTGGATAATCATTTCTGGAGGAAGGATTTCAAGCTGATCGCAGACGAGGCGGACATAGTCTTCCTGGGAGAGAAATTCAAGCATCCCTTTCTCATACTGCTTGACCATCGGTGTTCCTTTCAGGAGGTGAAGAAGGTGAATTTTTATTCCCTGAACATCAAGCTTGGACACCTCACGGGCCGTCTCCATCATCATGTCCGGCGTTTCAAGCGGAAGGCCATTGATGATATGCGAACAGACGCGGATGCCATGCCTGCGGAGTTTGCTGACACCGTCAGTATAGCACTGATAATCATGCGCCCTGTTGATCAGCCGGGCAGTACCCTCATGCACTGTCTGCAGGCCAAGCTCTACCCATAGATAAGTTCTTTCGTTCAGTTCAGCCAGGTATTCGATAACATCATCTGGAAGGCAGTCCGGGCGTGTCGCTATCGACAGGCCGACAACATCTTCCTGGGCAAGCACCTTTTCGTAGCGCTCCCTCAATACTTCGACAGGTGCATGTGTGTTGGTGAAGGCCTGGAAGTAAGCCATATACTTGCCATCTTTCCATTTATGATGCATCTTTTGTTTAATTTCATTAAATTGGTTTTCCAGATCATCAGCCCGGTTGCCGGCAAAGTCGCCTGAGCCGGCAGCACTGCAGAAAGTACAGCCGCCAAAGGCACGTGTACCGTCCCGGTTCGGGCAGTCAAAACCTCCATCAAGAGCCACTTTGAAGACTTTATGGCCAAAAACCTGGCGGAGATGGTAATTCCACGTATGGTATCTTTTATTGTCTGAGGCAAATGAAAAAGGATTGGCCTGATTCATGTCAGACACCTCCTTTAATGGACGCGGGGCATCCGCTTTTCTATTATGGATTTTACCATAAATTAAATTGAAGGGGCATGCGGTATTTACTTTATTGATTTTGGGCTATTCGTCTGAGGCAAAAGTTTACATGCCTTTGAGCTGTGCTGAAAAACTGGCAGATAATTATCTAGCTGAATGAGCCCAAATTCAACAGCACTTTTTAACAGAGCAAAATTGCCAATCAGCTCGATATGGGAGTGGTCTGCCATGATTTCCCGCCTTATGTCTGTGATAGAAATGTCCCCGTGAAACACACTAATAGGGAAGCTTAAAGCTTCTCCACTGATTTATAAGGAGGGTATAAGATGGCTACCCGTCAATCTGTAGAACAATTTCTTCAGCAGTGTGAAGATGCGATAAGAAATGCAAACGAGCAGTACCAGCAGGCAAGCATGCAGGAACACTTCAATAATCATGAATACACAGATGCAATGCAGGGGCTTGAGGCTGCCTTCAATGATATGGCTGATCTTGCCCACAGCGCCAATGCACAGCAGCGGGAGCAGCTCCACAGGATGAGGCTTCAGCTGCAGCAGCTTCAGAACAGCATGACACTGCTCAGGCATTAAGGGGGAAGCATGATGAAAAAACGTTCAAAGCAGAATAATCCGGAACAAAAGACAAGAAACGGCATCAATAACCAGGATATTGAGCTTGGCAGGGATTATGATCCTGTAAAAGAATCAAAAAAGAAATATGAAAAAAATCTCGGGAGCCAGCCCATCAAGTCGAAGCAGCATCCTGAGCCTGAACAGCTTTCATAAAAAGAAGCCGGCTCATCCAGAATGAGCCGGCTTCACCTATTATCCCAGCCTGGCAAGGAAGCCTTCAACCGTTTGATTGAATAAATCAGCTTCTTCAAGGAAAGGGCAATGGCAGCTGTCTTCAAAGATGACCAGCTCAGAATCAGTGCTGTGCTCCTGTATATATTGGCCAGCCGCGACAGGTATCAGTTTTTCCTCCCGTCCATAACAGAGCAGGGACGGCTTTTTCAGGGTGGGATAGAGCGCACGGTAATCAACGATTGATTGATCAAACAAGATGCTTGAAGCGATCGATTCAGGCATTGCGGTAACAGCATCCATCATCCATTCAAAATCTCTTTCCGCAATGGTTTTTTTGAACATCAGCGGCAGGAATCCGCTCACAAACCCGTGCCTGTTATTTTGAATCTCCTGCATAAAATGGATAAGGGCAGGCATATCAAACGCACCCATCGGAAAATCAGGCCACTTGAAATCAGAAGGCAGTTCATCAACGACGATCGTTCCTTTAAGATGTTCCTCCCCGAACTGCTTAATATACTCCCAGACGACAAAAGCTCCCATTGACCAGCCGGCAAGGACCACATCTTTTAACTCAAGCTTTTCCATAAAGTCATGAAGATCCCTGGCATATGAAGAAATGGTATGGCCGGAGTGCGGCTTGCCTGATTTCCCATGCCCCCTCATATCGACGGCAATGGTTCTCGCCCCGGAAATCCTTCCGAGCTGCTTTCTGAAAAAAGCGCTGCTCATCCAGACGCCATGTATGAAAATGACCGGTGTCCCGCTTCCTGAATCCTCATAATACAGTTCAAGGTAATCGCTGATGGCTGCCCTTGGCATGAAAACTCCTCCTTTATTTTTAGATGGAAAATGAATATAAACCCACATGCTATACACGCTTTCCGCCTGTTTTCCATTGAGAAAAACAGCTGCTGGGCAGGACGATATTTTCTTCTGTTTATTTTTATTCAATCCCTGGAAAGTTTAGGCGAAAAAACATGAAACTTTTCTATTGCAGGGAAGGGTAAAAACCACTAGAATTGTTTTGGTGTTCGAAATATTATTTAAGCAAAGGAGCGTTTTTCATGCCTCGTGCCCTCTGGCTTTTAATTATAGGGATGGCGGTGAATGTAACAGGCTCTTCTTTTTTGTGGCCTCTTAATGCCATTTACATTCACGACCATCTGGGCAAGTCGCTGTCGGTTGCGGGGATTGTGCTGATGCTCAATTCTGCAGCCAGTGTTGCCGGAAATTTATACGGCGGATATCTTTTTGATAAAATCGGGGGATATAAATCAATCCTCCTTGGAATAGGCATTACAGTATTAGCTCTCACAGGCCTTACCATCTGGCATGGATGGCCGCATTATGTGATCTTCCTGACTGTCATCGGATTCGGATCCGGGATTGTTTTTCCATCCATGTATGCCATGGCCGGTTCGGTCTGGAAGGAAGGCGGGAGGAAATCGTTCAACGCCATTTATGTAGCTCAGAATCTGGGTGTCGCGGTTGGAGCAGCTCTTGGAGGGCTTGTCGCCTCATATTCCTTCCAATTGATTTTTCTTGCGAATGCACTGATGTATATCATTTTCCTTTTGATAGCTGTCTTTGGGTATAAAGGGATCCAGACGATTTCCGGAAACCAGACATCTGTCCTGAAAGAAAACAAAAGGATCAAGAACCATGCCAAGCTGTACGCATTATTGATCCTTTGTGCCGGCTATCTGTTGTGCTGGGTCGGCTATGTCCAGTGGCAGTCCACGATTGCAGCTTATACACAGGAAATTAATATTTCCCTGAAGCAATACAGCCTGCTGTGGACAATCAATGGAGCACTTATCGTCCTTGGACAGCCGTTTTTAAATGTAATTCTGAAAAAAATCGGCAAGAATCTGAAGACACAGATCATTACCGGGATCATCATATTCATCGTTTCATTTGCCCTGGCAGCTTCTGCTGAGCAATTCTCTGCATTCATTGCTTCCATGGTCATTCTCACAATCGGTGAAATGCTCATTTGGCCGGCTGTGCCGACTATCGCCAATGATCTTGCCCCAAAAGGGCGGGAAGGTTTCTACCAGGGAATCGTCAACAGTACGGCGACCGGCGGCCGGATGATCGGGCCGCTTCTTGGAGGCATCCTTGTAGATTTAAATGGGATGGGCATGCTGTTCTCCGTATTGATCGGACTGCTGGTCATTTCCATCTTTACAACCATCATGTATGATAAAAAGCTAAAACAGTCGGAAGAAATGACTGTTCGTGCATCCTAAGCGCCGGATTCCGGCGCTTTTTATTTGGTTGTGCTATTCCATGTTTCACCCACATTTCTGACATTCAATCTGTCCAATTGTTCTGTGAAGTATTTATTTACAAAGGCAGGCGATAAGATGGGGGGGAATTTTACTTGAATTCTTCCAAAGCGGTTCTAACTGCCATCAAAGTTTAAATAAACCTGTTCATTGCAGTGCAAGGCACGTAGACTCCTGCGGGATTGCAGCGGCAATGCTGAGACCCCGCAGCGCGCAGCGCGAGTTATCATGAACGAAACTAGCTCCTACTCGTAACATCGTAGGTTAATCTGGTTAGAATGTTTACTGTTAA
>NZ_JASHIV010000025.1:0-56776 GCF_030733525.1 Bacillus sp. MMSF_3328
AAAAAAGATATATATAGATTTTTTTATATAATTTTAAAAAGTTTATTAGCTAATCACCCAAAATGAATGATTAGATAGGCTTTCTTTAACTAAACTGACCCTTTTGTACATATAAAAGCTGTATAATTTGAGCGATATTAAAAATCACTTTTTCCGGAAATTTTTTCAACTATTCATCATATTACTTCAAAATTCATTTGTTTTATCGCTTAGTTAAAGGTGAGAATAGCCATTATAACTCTTAAGAACAGGCACATTTAAGAAGTGCATGTTTTTTTTACATACCTTTGAAAAATGGAGTAATACTACACTAAAGGAGTTGGCCTAATGTTTATACGTAAAGAAAGTAAATTCAATTTACTCATTTGGATGGGTATTGGTTCAGCATTACTCTCTAGCATCTTTAGCACCATTATTATTACTATTATTTGCAACAATAATAAGCGTATTAGAAATCAAATCAGCTAAAAATAAAGGTGCCACCAATGACTGCTCGGTTTTTCTTGTTTGTAACTCTCTACTCCCTTGGATTTGTTTACTGGCATATACCTTTTATATTTTTCGATACGGAGTATAAAAGAACTGATTACAGAAAGAAGCTTAACCTCATCTAATGAACTCTAAAATGAAAGGGATAAAATAATAAAATGACATCTATCTTTGAAGCATTAAAAGTTTATTTACAACAAAGTTTAGATAATGAACCTAAAAATCCACTACACGTAGGCGAAGTAATGAGTTGTTGGATGTATTTAGCTCTTATGGACGAAGCAACAGTGTACATACAGATAGGGCTTAATTCCACAAATGATGACGAGGTTATAGGCCTATTGAAAGAGAGCTTAGAACAGTGTGATGCCCAAAGACAGCGCTTCAAGAAATTTATGCAAGTAGAGGGAGTGCATTTACCTCCTACCAGTGAACCGCGGCCTAATTCAGATCCTAACGCTGTACCGTTGGGAACCAAATTAACTGATGACGAAATTGTGAACGGGCTGAGCATCAAAACTATTACTGCAATTACGCATTGCGCTGCTGGAGCTAGCCAATCAATTCGAATTGATGTCTCGAGTTTATTTACACAATGTCTACTTGAAAAAATGAAGTATGGTTACTCGTTAAAACATGCTATGAGAAAAAGAGGCTGGATAAAAGTGCCTCCTTACTACTACCCTCCTGGAGCACCCAGTAATTGAGCTCTCGTAATACCAAAGGGGATAAATGTATTTCCAAGTTAAAAAGGAAACCTTTTATCATGTGTGTAGATTAAGAGTAGGATATAATTCTATATGTGAATTTTTTAAAGAAAAACCTGTTGGCCACTTTTTTTAAAATAACGCATAAATTATATTAGTTGACTGCAATACAACTATCACCCTTTCTTGAAACAGGTACCTAATCCGGGACCTGTTTTTATTAATTCGCATTTTTCCCTTAAAGGAGTCATTTTCATCATAAAATCTTGCGGAATATTTCTAACTGAGCAGTATCGTGGTGCTGTACAATAAGTAGGTAGTCTTTACTGCCTTTAAATTAAAGGGATTTCAACAGCTAACTCTTCTGCTAAAGATTTTAACTAAAAGTGAGTTGAAAATACTTGAAAAGAAACTGGCTAATAAAACTCCGGAAATCTAAGAAATTAAAACAAGCTGACATTGCTGGTCAGATACCTATAAATAGAGGATATTATTCACAAATCGAATTAGGTGTAAGGAATCCGAGTGAACCAATTAGCAAAGCCATAGGAAGAATTCTAAATTTCGACCCATCACTCCTGCTGTTCGACTCATCGGCTTTTAAAGAGGCATTTTCCCAAACTGGTAGCTTATTAGCGCACAGCGATTTAGATTTGCGATACACCTGGATCTATAGTCCAAATCATCAGCAGAAAGCAGATAATTTAATAGGATTAAGAGACGACGAGAGTGACTTTTGGCCAAATAGCAGTAACCTCATAAAACTTAAGGAAGAAGTTATAAACTTGAAATCTTCTTCTTTAGTTATCATGAATATTGATTGTAACGAAGAAATACATACCTACCTTTTTTTAGGATATCCGCTCATAGATTCTTGCAGGGATTTGTTTGGTGTTGGATTAATGGTAATGAGGATATATGATACTCAATCGGATTGACACCTTATTTTGTATGCCCGAGTCATCTTTAACAAACCTCCCTCAATAAAGAAGCTGTCCCTTTTATATAATAAGATAGCCACCAAAATTTGCAGCGACCTTGAACATTTTTTCAAAAAGTGTATCAATATCATTATAAAAATAATCATTTATTTACTTCGATCAGTTACAGCTAGATTAAGCCTTAAAAATGAACGACAGGCGCACATAAAGCCTGTTTTTTTACATACCTTTAAAAATTGTAGTAAATACTACAGATAATAAACAAAAGGAGTTAACCAATGTTTATACGCGATCAAAGAAAATTAAATTTACTCATTTGGATGGGTATAGGATCAGCAATACTCTCTAGCATCTACAGCACAATAATAATCAGCTGTATCATTAAGAATAATAAGCGATTAAGAAATCAAAGCAGCTGAAATGAAAGGGGACACCAATGACGGCTCGTGTTATCTTGTTTGTTATCTCTCTTCTCCCTTGGCTTTCTTTATACTTCGTATCTAAAAAAACAATAAAAAGGTATATGCCGGTAACCATATTTACATCTTTTTTAATGACAATTATTTTTCAAATTGCCTACACCTACAAATGGTGGGTGATCCATGAATACATAGTGCCTTGGGGTTATATGATTGATGTAAGCTTTGCATATGGCATATTTGCAGTTGGGACTTTCTGGATTTTTATTCTTACTTCACATAATTTGAAACTGTATTTGATTGTAAATTTAATTATGGATGCAGTTATGTGTTACTTAACTCTTCCTCTCTTGGATAAGTTAGGAATAGCTGAATATAAAAACATTTCTCCTTGGGAGTATTTGTTAGTAATTTATGGACTATCTTTAATAATCTTTATTTATCATCACTGGCAAAAACAAATTTTCTCGACAGACTGATTCATGCAAATATCCCCCCTTAAAACAGGTGCTTTATCAGAACCTGTTTTAATGTGTTTATAGTATTATAGGTCTTAAATAAGTACGTATTCACGCCTAGTTCTTATGAATAAAATTGTGTCTATTCCCCAACAAGAAGTGGCGAATCTTTCCTCCACAAACCTGCCCCTTTTCTACATTAAGCAGGGAGTCACTTATTACAGGAATGCTGTGGCCCCCTTATGGACTTAAAGAACAGCTGCCAAGATTGGGCAGCTGTTCTTTAATATAAGCACCCGTTATTATAATTTGTTATCTTGACGATACTGATTTTTTTGCTTGTATCTCTTTTCAGAAACATTACCCAGTACCAATAAAGAACAACCAACAAGCATCAGCACAAATATTGTGAACATGCTTAAATCAGCAATATAATTAAGCCTATTTAGAAGAATAGGTACAATAAAAACACTAATACCCAGTATTTTTAATAAAATATACAAACACTTAAGTAACACCAAATTACTCCTTATATAACAAGATAAATTTAACTATCTTTACTAATATCCGTTTAGATATTTAGTGTTGCCGAGTTTCGCACCTTCACACTTTATTCTATTTCTTCCTTTTTTGAAGCATATATAATTGAATAGAAATAATAAAAGATGTTTGTATAGTCAACACCAACATTAATACATCTGTTTCTGTTGGACTATCTGGAAGTATATAAGCAATTAGATTAAATAATAGGTAAGAAACAATTATAATTACAATAAAATTTAAAGGTATTCTCCACCACACTCATCCCTCTTCCCTTCTATAAAAGCAATCCCATTTCCACTTTAGCGAACCAAGTAAGTTGTCATATTGGCAGCTGACCATGGAATCATTTAGCTTATTATTTTCTACTTTTTTCTTATTTTAAATGCAATAATAGCTATTACACTTACTAATACCAAAATGCCTATTACAACATATGTAAATGGATGTACAACAACAAAAAAACTGTCTTCAAATTGATAATTTTCACTTCCAAGTTGCATTTTGCCCTCCTGAAGTCTATGGATAGAATTAAAGTATGTTAATCAGACATACTCTTTTGAGATATTGCTTAAATATTCTTTCCAGATATTAGATACTTAGCACTTTTGAAGTCTGAATGAATAATAATTCTTTCCAGGATTTTATTTCTCCTTCTTCCAGTAACCTGCCCCGTTTGTCGCATAAGAAAAGCAGCCTAGTTTGGCAGCCGATCTGGATCATAAGCACCCTTTGCTAAACAACCGCGTTCTAAGACGCCCTACAACTAGCCATTTTTATCTTCTCTTTTTATTAAAATTTTTATAATTTGGCTTGATGAAATAATAAAAGCACATACAGCTAGCGAATAACTAGTGGTATAAAAACTAATATCAAAATAAATATTTCTTATTATTAAAATACAGGCAATGATTAAAACCATTGTGTTGGAAATTAGTAGACTGCTTCTTTTCATATAGTTCATCCTTTCTAACCAATATTACCATAAAAATCCACACCCTTCTTCTACTCCCCTGTTTGCAAATAAAAAAAGCTGCATCTGCAGCTTCAAAAGAATTTCTTGTATAACTCGCGTCTTAAATGTCCGCTTAGATAAGCGTATACTCTGGTTGTTTCGCTTTTTTCGTGTCCCATTAAATTTTGTATGACCTCTAAGGGTGCTCCATTATTAATAAGAGTCGTTGCGTAACTGTGCCTTAGCTGGTGTGGATGAATACACTTATTGATCCCTGCTCTTATGGAGATCTGTTTAATGACATATCTCATCTGTGCAATGCTCATGCGATGTGGCGCCCGGGTTGTAACAAACAGGGCTTGTTGATCATCCGTTCTTTCTTCCATATATCTTTTTAGCCAAATACTGCATCGAGTATTAAAGTACACTTCCCTTTCTTTTTTCCCTTTCCCAAATACGATAACCGACTGTTCTGCAAATTTGATTGCGTGCTTATCCAAGCTTGCAACCTCTCCGATCCTGCATCCGGTTGAATACATAAATTCGAATAGAGCTTTTTCAAAAGTGGAGTCACAGGCTTCACGTAGCAATTCGATTTCTTCCTCGGTTAAAAACTTAGGAATTCTGCTTTCTGGCTTTGGTTCTTTAATGGTTGATACAGGATTAACCGGGACATAATTCTCTTCCTGAGCCCATTTGAATAAAGATTTAATAAAACGGATTCTATGACAGAGACTTGATGCCTTTAACTCGGCTGCAGCTTCTCCAAGATAAAGTTTTACAGATTCTGTCGTAATATCAGTGATTTGGATGTCTCCAAAGTATTTAATCAACAAGAGCAGCTGAACCTTATACACCTTTAATGTCTGAAAGGAATATCCCTGAATTTGTTTATCTGCTTTATATAATTGCCAGGCTTCAGAAACAAGCATCATGAACAACTCCCTGGTACTTTTACATCTAGTGTTCACCTGAAAACCTGAAATTATACTAAGTTAATAGTTTTTTATTCGGTTATTGCACCCTTTAGTGCAACAATTAAACTAATCTATTGGGATAGTTGTATCAACGGTGTACATAATTTCATTATCAATATCCATAAAACGACCTTCATTTTCAGTTTGGAATAACCCTAGTTCCATCAATATTTCCGTATTGTTTTTAAATGTTATTTTGTATGGTGGTGCTGCAATATCAGAAGTATCTGATATTGCAGCACCTTTTGCATTATTTAATTTAGTAACAAGTGAGTCAATGAAGGCAGTATCTTCAAAGGATTTTATTAACTCTTCACTCTCCCAATTATATACTTCAACTTTGGTAACATCTTCATCTAGATTAAGGCTTTTATTCTGGCATCCTAATAGGATGAAGAATATAAGAGCAATTGAGACTATTCTGATTTTCACTATCAACTCCCCCTTTTTTATAAAAGCAGACGTGAAACATTAAACAAAATTTCCAAGCCCCTTCTTCAACTAACCTGCTCCGTTAGAAAAGCTGCCCTCTCATTTGGCAGCTGATCTTTAACATAAGCACCCGTTAGCCATCCATGAATCGCAAAAACCGGCGATTCACCACAGAGAATGAAAATGGCTCCAAACCGTCAATACTGTTCCTAGGCTGGGAGAGGAAGGTCGATCAACTATGGTGCCATTAGAGCCCATCCGTTAGTCTGACTCCAACGACCACGGTGCACCACCGACTGTCGCTCCCCTTTCGGGGAAGCACTCATGGTAGATTAATCCTAATTCTGGTTGCTGCACCAGCCTCCATTTTAACTGGCCAAGAAAGGAAGAGTTCAATGGATGTAATCATTGAAAGAGCTTGCGGGCTGGATGTCCATAAGGACAGTATTACTGCCTGCATCATGACATCTGACGGAAAGGAGGTTCGGACATTTTCTACTAAAACCATTTTTCTCCTGGAGTTAATCGATTGGATTAAGGAACAAAAATGCAGTCACGTTGCGATGGAAAGTACAAGTGTTTACTGGAAACCAGTCGTCAATCTGTTGGAAGCTGAAGGTATTGAATTTCTCGTTGTCAATGCACAGCACATGAAGTCCCTCCCCGGTCGGAAAACCGACGTCAAGGATGCAGAATGGATTGCCCAACTACTCAGACATGGGTTATTAAAAGCTAGCTTCATCCCAAATCGGACGCAACGGGAACTAAGGGAGTTGGTGCGTTATCGCCGAAGCATTATTGAGGAACGTGCCCGGCAACACAACCGTATTCAGAAAGTACTCGAAGGAGCGAACATTAAACTTGGGTCTGTTGTTTCTGATATTATGGGGGTTTCGGCAAAAGATATGCTTCACGCCATCGCAAATGGTGAAGACGATCCTGAAAAACTATCAAACTTGGCACGTCGAACGTTGAAGAAGAAGAAAGATGAACTTGAACTGGCTCTTCGAGGCTATGTGAATCCGCATCAACGATTGATGCTCAAGACAATTTTAACCCACATTGATTTTCTTACTGAACAGATAGAGTTGCTCGACAAAGAAATCGCTGAGAGAGTCAGTAAATATCAGGAAGATATCGAGCGGCTTGACTCCATCCCTGGCATTGCCACTAGAATGGCCGAACAAATACTTGCCGAGATTGGTCCCGATGTGGGTTCGCAGTTCCCTAGTGCTGCACACTTATGTTCCTGGGCAGCTTTGGTGCCTGGCCATAATGGAAGTGCTGGAAAGCGGAAATCTACAAGAGCCAAAAAAGGAAACAAGTAATTGCGTTCTGCATTAACTGAAGCAGCTCAATCAGTCAGAGGTTCGAAGAACTATCTTGGTGCTCTATATAGGCGGACAGCCGGTCGAAAAGGAAAGAAACGTGCAGCCATTGTAGTTGCACATGCGATGTTGCGGATCGCGTATTACCTTCTCACCCGAAAAGAAATGTACATTGATTTGGGTGAAGACTACTTTGACAAGCAGAGACAAGTTTCAATCGTACGGCATTCGGTTCGGAGGCTTGAAAACTTGGGATATACGGTGACAATTTCGGAAGCTTCCTAGTCTTTTTATTGAACATCCGAATTGGATCAGGCGCTCTCCTTTTTTTTAAAAACTGATTGAGCTGCGTCTATTTAAGCATGGCCATTTTCCTTTAGTTACAGAATTTTATTTTCATGGTAGTTTAAGTGTGAGCTTTACAAACTTGTACTTTCTCATATCTTTATTAGGGTTACTTCCCCCTCATTATAAAAAGCTGCCATTTAGAATGACAGCAATTTCTTTAATTGTCCTTATTGTTCACTTTCTCCTCCTGAGAAGGTTCGTAATACTTATAGTCGTTCCGTTTTATTGGGGTAAAGCCCTCCGGCGTGTAAAAACGTAGCAAATCACCATTGACGATTCGGTCGGAAAAAGCAAGCTTTTGCTCTGCTATTTCTTTGAATTTTTCAGCTTCCCCCAAGCTTTCCTCTTCTAGTAATTCGCCAGTTTTAGAGTCATAGAACTTTCCGTCAGCAGAGGTAATGGCCGGGCTTACAAAGTCACCATTCCGGAAAGGAATAATTTCATCATGCTGTTCTGACAGCAAATCAGATCCCAGATGTACATAATCTTTCGTTTCCATACCAAGCAAGTGGAGCAGGGTTGGAAGTAGATCAATCTGACCTGCATACTCATGGTTAATTCCACCTTCCATTCCCGGAACACGAATGAATAATGGCGTCCGCTGCAGACCTGCACTTTCAAATGGCGTAATTTCCTTTCCGATTACCTCTTCCATTGCCTTGTTGTGATTATTGGAAATGCCATAATGGTCCCCATACATAATAATAATAGAATTATCATACAAGCCGGTTTCCTTCAGGTACCCAAAGAATTGCTCCAGCGCTTCATCGGCGTACCTAGCCGTTTGAAAGTAATTATCAACTGTCTTGTTGCCAGTTGTATGCTTTTCAATGGTTGCTTCCTCCTCAACAATCGTAAACGGGAAATGATGAGTGACGGTGATGAAATTTGCATAAAAGGGCTCTGGCAATGCTTCTAAATACGGCATAGACTGTTCAAAGAAAGGCTTGTCCATTAAACCATAATCAGCCATTTGATCCGGATCCATTTCGAAATAATTAGCGTCAAAGAAATGGTTATACCCCAATGATTTATAAATTTCATTCCGGTTCCAAAAGCTCCCCGTATTGCCATGAAAGACAGCAGATGTATAGTCCTGCTTTTGTGCTAAGATGGCAGGCGCTGCATGATAGGTATTGAGACCTTTCATCGTAAAAGCAGAGCCCTGGGGCAGACCATAAAGCGAATTGGCTACCATAAACTCAGCATCAGAAGTTTTTCCTTGGGCTGTCTGATGGAAGAAGTTATCAAAGTAAAGGGTGCTTTCATCTTCTGCAAGAGAGTTCAGGAACGGAGTCACCTCTTCACCATGCAATTCATAATCAATCAGGAAGTTTTGGATTGATTCCATGTGCACATATATAACATTCATATCCTTGCCAACCCCAAAATAGTCAGGATTGAGTTCTGCATAATTCGATTTCGTAAAATTGATCACTTCTGTCATATCGTTGCTGTCTGCAAATGCCCTCTGGGCCGTTGCTTTCGTTGTTTGGACAGCATCATAGATCGTGTAATTGTACATGCCCAAATACTTGACAATGTAATTGCGGTCGAATCCCCTTGTCAATAATTGAGGACGGTCTCCTTCTGCGAGGGCCAAATTGAGTCCTGATATGGCTAAAGCTAACAGCAGCAGGGCCGTTACCTTGCGCTGTGCTAATTGTTTCACCTCCAATTGTTTAAATTGGAAGAGCAGCAAAGCCACGATCAGCAGAACGTCAGCAAAGAAGAAAAAATCCCAAGGCTTTAGCAGAGTGGCTATGCTGCCGCTCACATCCCCAAAATTCTGGGTCTGTGTCAATGTGGGCAATGTGATAAAATCGTTGAAAAAGCGATAATACATCACATTGGCATATAACAAAATCGACATGAACAAATCAATGACTATAAGGGCGATATATCTAGACCGCCCTTTGAAAAGAAATGCAAGTCCCAGGAATAATAGTGAGGAACCCAACGGATTCAAGAACAGCAAAAATTGTTGAAGACCATTATCGACACCAAGATTAAATTGGGTCAACTGAACAAAATAGGTTTTGAGCCAAATAAACATGACTGCTGTAAAGAAAAAGAAGGTAAATTTATTGGCAGCAGTTTGAATTGAAAATAATCTCATTACAACCCTTCCCTTTGAAAATGCAGCCTTTATACGCTGCTAGTTTTTTATTTTTAATAGTAGCTCCTTCTAGATAAAAAAAGTGTAACATGTTCAGAATCAAAAAGGAACCATTTTGGTAAAGGGGAATTCAGGAAGAGTAGTTCCTATTAACAGCAAAAAGAGGCCGTATAAAAGCCGGCCTCCTCAGAATAGATAAATTGTATACGCAGATTATTTAACAATCAGTACCGGACAGGAGGCACGTTTAGCCACCTTATGGCTGACGCTTCCAAGGACGAATTCCTGCAAGACGTTCAGCCCCCTGCTCCCAATAATCACAATATCAGCTTTGTTTTTATTCGCATAGTCGACAATACAAGGCCCGGGATCTCCATCCAATATAATAATCTCATACTGGACCCCTGATTCCCTTGCCAGCTTTTCCACCTCGATAAGCCGCCTCTTCCTTCCGTCACCAAGATCAGCAGAATTCCAATGGTTCAGCGTTTCCGACTTTGCTTTATCAGGATCAGCGACATAAACTATTTCAATCTTAGAGTCTGAGCTGCACTTGGCGATATGAATGGCATTTTCAGCAGCTCTCTTGCTATGTTCTGATCCGTCTGTTGCTAATAATATCTTTTGGTACATATGATAACCTCCCGATATTAAAATGATAACGCTTTCATTTATGCGTAAAATAAAGCCTTTCCTGCAACTTATTAATGATTATATCTATTTCTTTGGCTGATAGCTATTTGACTCAAGATAAATAAAGAATTTATTGCCCTCCGGACCCGGAGGGCATTTATTTATTTCACGATAAGGACAGGGCAGTCGACCCTTTTCACGACTTTATGGCTGACACTTCCGAGGACCATCTCCTGGAGAGCGTTCAATCCGCGGCTCCCTATAACGACCAAGTCAGCATCGGAAGAATTGACATATTCCACGATCGCCGGACCTGGTTCTCCATGAAGAATCTTTACACTGAAGGATAAACCGAGTGACTCTAGCTTTTCCTCAAACGGCAGAAGTTTTTCCCGCCTGGCTAAGTCCAGGTCTTCTTTGCTCTGTGTATGAAGGACATCGCTCATAGCTTTGGAATAATCGGCTACATAAACGATTTCAATAGAAGTCACACATAATCTTGCGATTTTAGCAGCTTCATCTGTTGCTCGCTCTGAATGTTCTGAGCCGTCAATGGCCAGCAGAATCCTCTTGTACATTCTTATTCCCCATTTCCATTAATGTGCTGATAATTTTGCGTTTGGATCATTAAAAACAGCCAGTTTGTCTACTAGTTTTTTACTTGCGGCATTTAAATTGATAACTTGAACATCGTTATGATTTTCTCTGAATTTGAAGACGGCCTTATCAATTGCACCTACAGCCGAGTCATCCCAAAGGTGGGCGTTTGTAAAGTCCAAAATAATTGTTTCATTTTGAACAGAAAAATCCAGTGAATCAAGAAAGCTTTCAACAGAAGCAAAGAATAATTGTCCTTCCACTTCATACACCACTCTTTGCTTATCAGTTCTTTTAACCAGCCTAACGGTTGAGATTTTCCAAACAAAGAAGATGGCGCTCAAGAGGACTCCTGCTAGAACTCCTTTAGAGAGATCATGGGTAGCTACTACAATAGCCACCGTTGCAAGCATAACTATTGCATCCGTTCTTGGCGCTCTTCGCAAATAAGTGAAGGAGCTCCAATCAAATGTCCCAATCGATACCATAATCATGATTCCGACAAGCACCGGCATCGGAATCTGCACTACGAGATCACCGAGGACAATAATCAGGAACATCAGGAAAACCCCGGCAACAAGAGTTGATAACCTTCCTCTTCCACCTGATTTTACATTAATGACAGACTGTCCGATCATCGCACATCCTGCCATGCCTCCAAAGAATCCTGTCACAAGGTTTGCAATTCCCTGTCCCCTTGATTCTTTGTTTTTATTGCTTTCAGTTCCCGTCATGTCATCGACGATAGAAGCTGTAAGCAGCGACTCAAGCAAACCTACAATGGATAGAGCTAATGAGTATGGAAAGATAATAGTCAGTGTTTCAAATGTAAAAGGCACATCCGGAATAAAGAAAGAAGGCAATGATCTCGTAATGGCCCCTAAATCACCTACAGTGCGAAGTTCTGCACCCGAGTAAATTGCAATAGCTGTTAAAACAATAATTGCAATCAAAGGAGCCGGAATAGATTTCAAAAACCTTGGAAGTACATAAACAATTACAAGCGTTATAGCGACAAAAACGTATGTCATGGTGGATATCCCAATAAAATGCGGCACCTGTGCCATGAAAATCAGAATGGCCAGGGCATTCACAAACCCAATCATGACGGCGCGTGGAATGAATTTCATCAACTTGGCTACTTTTAACACACCGAAAATAATCTGCAGGACACCAGTCAAAATAGTAGCTGCCAAAAGATAATTTAAACCATGATCTTTGACGAGGGGAACCATCAATAAAGCCATGGCCCCTGTCGCGGCTGATATCATCCCGGGCCTGCCGCCCACAAAGGCGATGATAACAGCGATGCAGAACGAAGCGTATAACCCCACCATCGGATCGACCCCTGCTATAATAGAAAAGGCGATAGCCTCTGGAATCAATGCAAGTGCGACAACGATGCCGGCAAGGATATCCGCCCTTACGTTTGAAAACCAATCTTTCTTAATTTTTTCGACCAATTTTACATCCTCCTATATATAAAAATAATGAATAACCAAAACCCAACTTAGACAGTCTAGCACGAATCGTTCCAAAAAGGAACCATTTTGAACCTAGATTTACAAAAACATAATGTGTTATGCTGTTTGTAAACCTTTCACTAAAGGAGAAAATCATGTTGATTGGATATATGAGGCCTCTTCAAGGCGATGAAAACTGCGAAAATCAAAAGAAAACACTACAAGAAATAGGTTGTGAAACCATCCTGGCGGAAGAGCATGCGTCCCCAAAGAGACGGACGCAGCTGACTTCTCTGCTGGAAGGGCTCAAGCCCGGAGATAAAATTGTGGTCACAAGATTATTCAGTTTGGCGGATTCTTCACGCCACCTTGTTGAATTGCTCGAAGAAGTGGACTCAAAGAATGCTTTTATTTTCTCACTCGCGGAGAACATTGATACAGGCAATTCTGGCTACTCTTTTCTCTACATAACCAAGCATCTTGTTGAATTTCAAAGCGATGTCAAAAGTGAAAAAACGAAGCAAGGGCTACTCGCTGCTAAAGAAAAGGGAAATATTGCTGGAAGACCGAGAAAGCCTGACAAGAATATCAGGCGGGCCATTGAGATGTATCAGAGCAAGCAATACAGCCTGAAGGATATCAAAGAAGAGACAGGCATCAGCAAATCGACCCTTTATCGGTATTTAGAAGGCTGATCCCATTGTATCTTGCCACCTTTCGGGACTTATAGAGATAGGGGAGCACGGGGAATGATAAAGGAAAGGTACAAAGGTATTTATTACGGTTGGATTATCGTCTGCTTGGCTGCTCTTGGCAGCTTTTTTTCCGGCCCCGGACAGACATATTCAAATTCTATTTTTATTGATGAATATATACATACTTTTGGCTGGTCCAGATCCGAAATTTCCGGGATCTATTCAGCTGCCACGCTGGCTGCAGGTCTCTTGATGATGGTGGTAGGCAGATATGTAGATAAGTTCGGACAGCGACAGATGATGGTTGTTGTAAGCATCATTTTAGGCGTAGCCTGCTTTTTCAACAGTATCGTCCAAAATATATGGATGCTCGGAATCGGTTTCTTTTTAGTCCGCTTATTTGGTCAGGGAAGTATGTCCTTAATTCCTAATACCCTTGTTCCTCAATGGTTTATTAAGAAACGCGGTCGTGCAATGAGCTTTATGGCGATGGGAGGGTTTGCCAGTGCAGCTTTTTTCCCCATCGCCAATGCCTGGCTAATTGACTTATGGGGCTGGGAAGCGGCTTGGCGGGTTTGGGGAATATTGCTCCTAGTCCTGTTTGCACCCCTGGCGTTCTTTGGCGTGAGAAACCGGCCCGAAGATATGGGTCTCTTGCCAGATGGCGATAGGGCCATACCCTTAAAAGCGGAAGAGGCACCGGATTCCAAACAAAAGCTACAAAAGCCAGTTAAGGATGACGACTGGACCCTTCAGGAGGCCATGAAAACGAGAGCATTCTGGGCGATCTTAATTTGTGTCGGAATCCCGGCTCTAGTCAATACAGGGATCACATTCCATCTGCTCTCCATATTTGGAGAAAGCCAGTTATCACCACAACTTGCGGCGACCGTTCTGAGCATGATGGCAGTCATTGGCTTCCCGATCTCATTGGCAGCCGGATTTATACTCGAAAAGGTCAGAACGACCCTTTTACTCACTGTTGTATTTGTTATTGAAATTGCTGTATTAATTCTTTTAATCTATACCCACTCAGTTCTGGCAGGAGTCGTGTTTGGCACCATATGGGGAATCGGCAATGGTTTGGAACGAATCACACTTAATATCATCTGGCCAAACTACTTCGGGAGAAGGTACATTGGCAGCATTAATGGAATTGCTATGATGATCATGGTAATCGGGTCTGCGTTTGGCCCTCTGCCCCTGGGTATTGGATTCGACCATTTCCACAGCTATAAAGAAAGTTTGTTTCTCTTATTGGTTTTCCCGATTATCGGTGTGATAGCTTCACTTTTAGCTAAACAACCCATTAAAGAAATATAAATAGGAAAGGAGGAGTGTCTGAACACTCCTCCTTTCTTTTAATTACCAGCCACGATTTTCTCCGCAACATTTCCCTATTCAACTAACCTGCCCCTTTTATAAAATAAGAAAAGCCGCCACAATTGGCAGCTGATCTGGAACATAAGCTCCCGTTAGCACAATAAGAACCCTTATTATAAAACCGAGAGTTTATCATTTCATTTAGATATACTTATAATTTCTTCAATGACGGAATTAACCTCTTTGTTATCTTTAATTACAAATAAATAATCTGCTTCCCCTTCTTCTGGGTCTAGTACATCTTCATGTAAAGATTCGGCTTGTTGCCGAATAAGTACTTGCTCAAAATTAGAATAGACGCCCCTAAAAATATTGGTATTACGCTTACTATTGATAACCCGTTCTTTTAGAATTTCATCTGGAATATCAAAATGAACCAAGATACGTATAAACTTATCTTTAACATAGAATTCTTCAAGCAAATACTTTCTACCTTTTCTAGTTCGATTTGCACTACTAGCAATGATATGAAGATCCGTGTTTTCTATTGCATAATTAGCAATTAACTTAGAGATAGAATGTTTAAGAGTATTAGGTCCAGTTTTCGGCTGTAACTTTTGGTAATACGTATTAATAAATTCAGCATGATTATCCTGATCTAAAACAAAAGAATTTTCTAGTTCTATTTCTAAATCTCTAGCAAATGTACTTTTCCCACTATGGGTTTTGCCTACAGTAATAACAACTAACCTTTTCATTATATTAGCCTCCTTTAAATCCATGCAATGTTAAACAAAGCTCCCTCAATAAAAGAAGCTGCCTTGTTTAGCAGCTGATCTGGAAAATAAGCACCCGTTACTTTAAGTACATTGTTTCACAAACTAAAAACCTGGTCGCTTTTAATTTCAACGCAATAAGGTCTACAATAGGTACTGAAACGAGATTTTTTACTACCGCATGTTTAATTGTAACCACATCTTCAACTTCTGAGCTAATATTATATGAGGAATTACCAAACAAAGTAAAAGGTCACTTTCTATTCCTGCCTTTTTTATTGCCAATTTTAATTGTTGGATTTTTACCTGGTCATTCAAAGAGTCTACTGCGTTTTCATTAGATTGAAGCTCAATTCTAAAATTATATGGTGTTGCAATAAAGGTTCTTCGTTCTCCTTTATCAACTTTCCAATTGAGTTTATTCGCATTTTCACATATCTTCAATTGTTCTTTTTCGGAAACAAAGAAACCAATATGGTCAAACATTATCTTTTTTCCGTACCCAAAAGTATATTTATAGTTCCTTTCCTTGCTTCGATAATACGAAAAAGGATATTTTCCTCCCGAAAGTCATCCCATTTTAAGGGAGGATTAAACTCTTGAAATTCCCCCTGGTATCTACCTATACGTTGAGATATGCGAAAACCATTATCTACATAAAAATTTTCCGTTTCTTCTACATTTGGAGTCCAAAAATGATAATGAAAAAGCATAAATCACCTCTTATTAAACATAATATTATATTTATTAATACAAAAAGGGAGGATATGGTCTTTAGTGATGGACTAACATAACTATTTATAAAAATGCCGCCTCGCAGTGGCTGCTGATCGAACTGAGTATAGAAAAAAAGCACTATTTATTATACGTTATATGGCGGTCATTCCTTCTTTAATTTGATACTTTCTGTTTTTTCATTCCATTCAACAGTCATTGTAATCACAGTATCTTCTTGGATAAACGCACACCCACTGCACATATCTCCAAAATCATGACTTTGCAGAACCCCGCCATTAGACAAAGTTCCCTGTCCCTCAGTAAAGCCAGAATCTGCTTCAATACGATATTTAATTTCTTTACCTGCAATACTCTTTAGATTACTCCCTTCGTACTTTAATGTGAAGTTTTGTTCTTGTGTATCTTCTGTCTGAATTACTCTGATTTTTCCGTACCAGTTTTGACTCACGCCGTCAAAATACAATGTTTTAGATTGGCAAGCAGTAAGAAGGATTATTGTTATAAAAAGAAAAGCAAAGAGCCTCTTCAAATTCAATTCCCCCTAAGACCTTTTGGGATATTTTAACATAAAACTCTGTGAATGGCTTTATAAATAACATTGTCTTAACCACCTTGCCGTCACCTTATTTCATTTTTTTTTAAAACGTATCTGCGTTATTCCAATAAGAAAAGCTGCCTGGTTTGGCAGCTGATCCTTATTAATCCTGTTTGCTTTCTTCCAGTTCCCTTTCAATTTCTTCATTAGAAACTCTAGGGAGTTCACCATTAATGTTAAGGTGTCTAACAATCATTCTTAACTGATATTTAATTGTTGAAAGACTAAATATTACGTATACCGCAAATATAAAGCCCAGTATAAACCAAAGCAAAAAATCCCACCTTTTATTTAAAGAGCTCCTTATCTGACTGTATTTCGGGTAACAGTTTTGTGATTATAAACCCTCCCGGAACTCACTCTGTTCTCTTAATGGTAACAATATGTACAAAAAAAACCAATAACCTCTATAAGTAAATTTAATGCGCAAACAAAAGGAGCCAAGGGGTCTGTCCCCCTGGCTTTTTAGGACGGCTTTAATCCTTTGTGTGATTCCTGACTGAAGATTCTTCCTTAGTTATTCTATACTTAGATTGTTCTAAATCGAAATTCTGCTCGATTCTGATTAGCGTATGAATTAATTCCTCATCTGCGTCTTGTTCAATGCGTTCCAGCCTTTTAATAATTCTCTCTGCTGCCTGCATATCGATTCCATCATTACGTATTGTTATCGTTTGTATTAGATATGATTTAACCCTATCAACGTCTCTCAGTATATTTGTCAATAACTCAAATAGCTCTTTATTCACAACCCTCCACCCTTTTTTAATCTGAACTGTGATTTTGTTATTTCTTTACCCACAATGCCAATGACTAATGCAAAGCCGACTTTAGTATCCAACTATTCCCTTATTTTCTCTGGCTTATCCGAAAAAAGAGCCACGGGGTCAGGTCCCCTGGCCCACTATCAGAAAAGAGCCAAGGGGTCTGTCCCCTTGGCTCTTTCCCCTTGGCTCTTAAATATTATTAAGCAGTGCTTGCTTTACGGTAGCGAATGTTTTCAAAGAAGGGAAGTTAATTTTAGCATTTACAACTGTTGTCGCTAAGTCAGGTCGAATCCCTGTGAATATGGTGTTTATTCCCAGCAATGCAAGAACATCATAAATATTAAAAATCCGACCGGCAATTTCAGTATCAATTTTAACTAATGCTGAAAAATCAATAATAAGGCACTCAATGTTCAGTTGACTGATTTTAGGTATAACATTGTTTAAGATATAATCACTTCTATCCAAACCAATTTCTCCGACTAATGGGAGAACAGCTATACCATCTTGCAAAGGCACAACCGGTGAAGAGAGCTCCATTATGACTTTCTGATTTTTTTTATTCGTTTCAATTGCTAATTGTTCCCGTTCAATAAAAGTATGAGTCATGCTTAAGTCGAGCAAATAATTGATGCGTTCAGTTACACAAATGATTTCCTCTACGGTAAGACCTTGTTCCATTGAGATATTACCTAGCATTCTTATCAATCGGCGGCGATTTTCCGCATAAGGTTCTATAATACTGGATAATTTCTCGAAAACAGAAGGATGAGACTGCATTTGAGCTTGCGATTCTTCCTGCTTTTGTTTAAACCATTGAATAAACTCCTGTTTCACTATCTCGTCCGTTAAATTCAATGTTTCCCCTGCAAATTCCAAGAAATCTCTATTGGTGCTTATGGAGCTCTCGATCAGTTCTGATGGCAGCTCGATTTTTAAATTTTTCAAACTGTAATTTACGATTTCTCTGCTTATTGACTCGGCATTTCGAATTAAAAATTCAGCAAATTTTTCCAGTGAATTCATTCATTTATCCTCATTTATTACTCTCTTTTTATAGGGATTATAACATAACTTCTATCAACTGCACTGCCTCTTTTGCTCAGGAAGACAAAGCCACCTGGTTTGGCAGCTGGACCATATAATGCACCATTTTTTCTTAATAACACTTCAATTATTAAGTAGGCTTAAATAATGTGTTGAATTTGGATGAATATTTTCCTTTGAAAATCCAAGGGAAGTATAAAACTTATCTCCTTGTTCTGTATCTGTATGAAGTACTAAAATCTTAAAAAAAGGTTTTGCATCTTTAATAATTTGAGTCAACAAAAGTCTACCAAGGCCAATCCTTCTATAATCCCTAGAAACATAAAACCTTCTCACCCGTCCAACTTCTTCATTATTTGAAAATGGATCTATATTAACCCCTCCGATGGCAATTAATGCACCTTCTTTGTTAAACAAACCATATAAAAATTCCCCAGTTTTATTAAAGTTATTAGTAGCATTCTCATAATCCTTAACTAACCTTTCAAGAAACCGAAAACCCTCTTCTTTGCTTTCCTTCACTAAATGGGTTAAATCCTTGTAAGACAAACTTATTAATTGCTTCACTTTAAACTCTTTCATAACTTCCTCCGAGAAAAGCTTTGTTTGGTTTTAAGACTTTCTCGAGAGTATATAGAAAATCCTTCTTCTAGTAACCTCCCGCTTTACTTTGAGTACATTTCTTCACAAATTTCTATAAATATATAAAAAGCTTTACTGCGAAGGAAGTGTCTACTACGTAATGCAATGGGTAATTGGTAAGCAGCCTGCCATTCTGTGAAATACTTTTCGTCATTAGGCAGTAACTATTATGTCAGAGGCGGTATATGGTAATGGATGTTATCATGATGTAACGGACTTCCCTCCGTGAGGGTATAGGGATTAGCAGAGACAGGTCCCCAGCCCAGCCATAAAAAGAGCCAAGGGACCTGTCCCCCTGGCTTCATTACTTAACCAACAAATAGATCAATGCCCCAACTGTTACTACACTTATCGAATAGAGCGGGATGATTAACTTTAGCATAAATCTTCTCTGTTCTTTCAGTGATTGTGCATGATTGCTTTTCATTAACGCTAACTGTTTTTTCAAATCGTCGTTGACCGACTTCATATATTTACTCTGATCGTTCAACTTTAACTCAAATTGTTGTGTTGTAACTTTAAAACCTTCGCTTAAATCATTTATGTTGTCAGAAAGCACTTTATTTGAGTGCGCTGCTTCCTTTTTCACTTCCTTGATTTGGTCACTAACTTGATTTAATGATGTGTTCAGTTTGCTTTGAATTTCCGTCCATGTATAATCAATCCTCTTGTCGAGTAGTGTTACTTTCGTATTTACGGTTTGCTCCAGATTTTGGACTGATTGTTCCTTATCCTTTAGTTCATTAGTTACAAACGCTTTTAGGCTAGTAACCGAACTATTTGTTTGCTCGATTAAGCCTTTATCTTTTGTATATTCCTGTTTTAAGTGCTCTAGTTCTTTATCGAATTCCCCTGACATTTGGGAAAGTCCTGTGATTAATTTTGCTACATCGAGCTTTGTTGCTTTTTCCCTATTTAATTGCTCTTCTACTTGTTTAATGTTTTCATTCATCTTTATTTTCACCTTTGCCCATGCCTTATCGGTTTTTTCCATATCGTGCTTATACTCTGTCCGCTTTATCATATAATCAGCAATTAATAACTGATTTTCCGCCATAGAACGCTCAAATATGTCATCAATATCCTGAAGAAACTTTTCCCGAGAGGAGTATTTATGGAGAACGCGATCAATATCCTCGTTTTTCTTATCCAATTGCTTACTATCGCGAATTCCTTTTGCTCCCTGTAAAAAAGCACCTAAAACCATCCCAATCACTCCTCTAGCAGGTCCTGGTCATTCCAAACAGATCCATTTAAATAATCTACCAATACAACTGTCATTCCAACAGGAGCGCCAATCTTCAGCACTTTTGATAATGACGTTAAAGCATGTGCTTTTGGGGCATTTTTCTCATACTGATCCTGTTTGTCTTGATTTATGACCTTCGCTGCTTTTTTTACACCTCTTGATAGGAGAATACCCAGCCCTAATGTGGCCGCACCGTCAACTAAATCGGCAGTTACGGATGCACCTTCCACGATAAGATCTACATTATCAAACAGTGCTCCTGTCCCTTCTATCAACTCGGCGAGATTAATGCCAACAGCCGCAAGCCCAATGTCGATGACCGCTGCCCCCACGCATATTTTGGATGTAATCGCCATCCCTTTTTGAAGGAAGTGTAACGACTGATCTAGTACTGGTAATTGCTTTCCTGATTTTTTGTACATATTCAAACAGAGGAGCGTATTATAGGAAATTAACAATGGATTGTCATCAACAAATCCTAATGCCATTCCAGCTGCAACCGCACCTTTATATGCCTTTTTATTCTTTTTTAAAAATTGCATTAATGCAGCTTGTCCACCAAGTTCGATAGCATCAGCAGCATTTACCGTTAACCAGTCAATTGCAATATCCATCTCCATTCCAGTTGCCTCATAAATAGCCTCTGAAAATGGCAGAGGAATACCCTGCGGTGAAGTAAAATCCTTCAGCATATGATCAAACCAAAGCCCGATTCCTTCAATCCCGTCTATATGGAAAGCTTCAATAGCCCCTTCTAGATCATGACCATACTTTATTCGATGCCCCATTCCACTAACGGAGTCCATCATCGCATCTACTTCCGAGCCGTTATGGCCGAGTTCATGAAAATTTTCCGTTAGGTCTATCAACACATCTTTCAGCACACCGATTCTCCTCTTTCTGATATCTTTATCCTAATAAAATACCATATTTTTGTATTGGTTAGTAGATGATAGGGAACTTTTACATACTTTGTGAATAAGTAAAAGATCCCTGTTGTATCCATGAATTGTTTCAATGACTTGGAGTTGTATTTACACAAATCTGGAGGAGCCGGGGGGACAGACCCCTTGGCTCTTTCATCTCAATGAATGTTACCATAGAGTAATAGATTCCCCTCCCAGAGGGTAAAGAGGTTAACAGAGACAGGTCCCCAGCCCAACCACAAATGGAGCCAAGGGACCTGTCCCCTTAAATTTTTATTAGGTGGGATTACGTGAATAAGAGATTGAGAACAGGGGCTTGTCTGGCAGCCATCCCCTATTTGATGTTAGCAGGCTGCTCGCAATCGGTAACGTCGTCAGAAGAAGGATCAAAGATGCATGAAGAGTCGAAGCTGCCTCTTAGTGAGATGCAGTATACGCTTGACGAAGCTGCAAAGTCATCCAGATTTGCACGTGAAGCGTCATATCAAGCAATCGAGCCTTCTGAAGGGGCACAGCCGCTGAAAACCAATTACACAAGCCAGCAGCTTGAGGAAATGCCAAAGACGCAGGCACATGGAGGCAGCACGAAAAGAAGCGTTCCTTTAGGCCAGACCTTGACTTCTGGCGCAGAAGATCAAACAGACGGACCGCTTAAGGAACATAGAGTCGTTTCCTATTATGGGCATCCCAATTCGAAAAACATGGGAATCCTGGGAGAATACAGTCCTGAAGTATTTATGGAAAAATTGCTGGCCCAGACCAAGGAATATTCCGAACTGGACCCTGAACGGCCAGCCATCCCGGCGATTGAACTGATTTCGACCGTCGCCCAGCGGAGCCCGGGAGATGATGGTGATTACATACACCCGACAGCCGAAGAAGATATTGAAACGTATGCAAAATTGGCCGAAGAAAACAACGCCCTGCTGATCCTGGATGTCCAGCTTGCCCGTGATACCGTCATGAACCAGGTGAAATCGGTGGAAAAATACCTCAAACTGCCTTTCGTCCACCTAGCCATCGATACCGAATTCCATGTCAAAGAAGGACAAATTCCCGGAGTGGACTTAGGGACAGTCGATGGGAAGGAAGTTCAAGAGGCAATTGAATATGTATCAAACCTAACAGCCGAAAATGGACTGCCTGACAAGATGGTCATCGTCCATCAATTCGCAGGAAATGTCCTCACCAACAAGGACTCCATCCATCCTACAGACAACACAGAAGTCGTCATCAATTTCGACGGCCATGGACTGGATGCCATCAAAAGAGCCGGATACAATGAATTTGTGCAAAAGGAGCCTATTCAGTATGGCGGATTCAAAGTGTTTTATAAAAAGGATGAGCCGTTGATGACACCTAAGGATGTTTTGGAGTTGGATCCGGCTCCGGGTTTTGTTAATTATCAATAGAGAGCCAAGGGGACTGTCCCCTTGGCTCCTTTAAGATTTATTTATTTAATCCGATTCGGGCTACATCTCCAATTCTAATAATTTTATCCCCAGTTTTTCTACCAGTTATTTGAGTTCCTTCAACATTAATTTTCTCTATTGTTGTAATTGTTTCTTTTGTGCCACCTAGTTCAGTAGAAGCTGCAAATGCTCTTTGCAACGCTGATGGGTGATATACTTCTTTCCTTTCTATCTTCTTACAAACTGAGAAGTCCGGATAAACCTCAGTAACTTCTAATTTATCTTTTATATAGTCTAATGTACCGAGTACTTTATCGCCTTTAAATGGATCGGTTATTTCATCACCTTCTAAGAATATCTCAATTTCTTCTCCTAATGAAATATCATCGTCAATCCCACCGTTTATTACGAGGCTATACTCATCAATTATCTTAATCACTCTGAACGTTGTATAACTGCTCATCGAAACTCCTCTTTTCGTTATTTATAATTTGTAAAGCCCTTTTCTTTACTGTTCCAGCTTCTTCTCTTAATTCTTTTTGTTTCTGTGATCGGTATGTATTTTTTACGTATCCTTCGTATTCGGTTAACAACTCGCTTAACTCAGTTAAATCGTGCTTTATAAATAGCTCTCTTTTATGAGTAAAAGCAGAATAGCTTTCTAATTTACCATTTAAAATAGTCTTTTCATCTTTTAATTTATCAATTTGGCAATTTAACGCAGAGGACTCTAGTTGTGCAATTTTAACCTTATGTTGAAGTACTATGCTAACAATAACAAAATAAAGTGTCCCAAATGCTAAAGGAACGATAACCTTTATGGGATAGGTTAAACCTGGCAAAAAGAAACTTAGGATAGTAACTGCAGCAGGAAAAATAGATGTAAAGAACGTTTCTGACCTTTTCAATTAGATCCCCCCTTTTGCTGGACAAAAGAGTATGCTTTCATACTAACTCCCTATATGTCGACTCTTTATAATTATATACATTTATTTCCTAGACCGTAAATAAAAAAGAACGCATAGAGTCCTTTATATGTGCCCAATTTCTATCTTTAATGAATATAACTTTTTCTCTTCATTTCTAGCGGATAACATCCGTATTTCTGGCGGCATTTGACGGTAATAGCGTATCTGCATAAGAGAAGGTACCTCACTCTACACGCTTTAAAGTTTTATCTGATGTAGGGTGAGCCAAGGGGTCTGTCCCCCCTGGCTCCTCACCCCCAAAACCGCCCAAACTCCTTCTCAAACCCCAACCTCACCATCCCAACCGGCCCATTCCGATTCTTCGCAATATTCACCTCCACTTCATTCCCCACCTCACTCTTGCTGTCATAATAAGCATCCCTATACAAAAACAAAACCAAATCTGCATCCTGCTCAATATTCCCAGAGTCGCGCAGATCCGAGAGCCGGGGACGTTTGTCCGCCCTTGACTCCACTCCCCTGGACAGCTGCGACAAGAGGATGATCGGAATCTTGAATTCCTTTGCCATGCTCTTCAGCTGCTTGGTGATGTACCCGATGGTAAGGTCGTGGCGGTCGAAGCGCTCTTTGACGGTGATGAGCTGCAGGTAGTCAATGACGACAAGGAATGGCTCGGTGGGATACTCGCGCTTCAGGTTCATGATATGCTGGCGGATCTCCATGAGGGTGACGAGACCGTTTTCCTCCACGGCCAAATTGGCTTTATACACGTTGTTCATGGCTTCCTGCATCCTCCCCATTTCTTCCATCGACAGGTATTTATGAGGATTATGCCATTTCATCATGTTGATGCCGGACAGGCTGCAGAGCAGCCGCTGGAAGATTTGCTTTGCGCTCATTTCCAGTGAGAAGACAAGCGATATCCCGTTCCTGCTTGCACATTCCCAGGCGAGCTGGATGGCAAGCGCCGTCTTCCCCATCGAGGGCCTGGCTGCGAGGATGATGAGTTCCCCTTCCTTCCAGCCTCCTGTCAGCCCATTCAGTGTTTCAAATCCAGTGTCCACGCCCGGGAGTCCTGTCTTCTGTTCATATAGCGATTCATACAGCTGGAGTAAAAGTTCATCTTTCGTCATTTTGTCTTTGTTATTTATCGTGTGGTATTGGATGAGCGTCTTATAAAGCTCTGCCGCAGATTCAGGGGTAAAATCGCCAAGGAAGTAGTGGGCAGATTTGCGGATCAGGCCCAGCTGGTAATACTTCAGGACAATCTGTTCATACTGATCAAGATTGGCTGCCGTCGGACAGCTATTGGCGACTTCCACCAGATAACTCACACCACCGGCATTCTCAATCTGCTCGCCCAGCTCTTCTACCAGCATGACCATATCAATCTTCAGTTTCTTGCTTTCCAAAGCCCTCATCGCGGAAAAAATCTGCCGGTTCTCCGCCTGTGTGAAATGCTCCGGTCCCAAAGTCAGCTGCTCAATCACCTGTGGCTCAAGCAGGACTGCTCCAAGAATCATACTTTCTGCCTCCAGCAGCTTCTCCCTCGGCTGATCACTCCTCCCAAGGCGGTCGTAGTTTATCCCTATACCTTCTGTCCCCAATCTTCTTCTCCCCTTCCCGCTCCCATTCTTTCATCATGTCCAGCACTGTTGTCTCCGTCTCATCCCTCACATAAAGATGAGCAAGTGCCGGCCGATATGAATTTTGCCTGATATAAGCATCCAGCCGCTGCTTCACGGCCGGATACCTGCATTCCGATAAATGACGATGCCAGATCTCAAGGGTATCAAGGTCCATCCGCTTTCCGGGAAAAGCAAGATGGATTTCCTTGATCACCCTGTTGAACTCCTCCAGTGTCATGCATTCTCCACTCTCTCGCCCAAGGCAGCAAGCGCCTCTTCCAGCCTCTGCTCCAGCACCTCCGGCGGTTCATACGATTCCAGGATCTTCTCCAAATATTTCGGGCTGTTGATCGTATCATGCACATCGCCCTGCTCCACCTTGTCAAACTGCTCATCCATAAACGCCGTCAGCTGCTCAGTCGATAGCGGAGACTCACAGATTCTTTCAATCGCTGCCAAATCCATTGCTGTCAGGAAAAATCCTTTGCCTCTCCTCACCATGAAATGTTCAGCAACAGCAGCGATTTTTGCTCTCCGGACATCTTCGGAGATGCTGTTGTTGTTGTTGTTTTTATTCTTTCTTTTCTCTCTTTTATTTCTTTTCTCTATTGTGTCTTCAGGTTCGATTCGCGAGTCCTCCACGTCCGATTCACGTGCAGGCGGCAAAAAAGGATCCTGTCCGTTTTCAGCCTGTACTTCTGCCGTATTTTTCGCTTCCACTTCAGCCAGTTCACGGCCATCTGCTGGTTCCTCCACACCCATTTCAGCCAGTTCTCGGCCATCCGCAGGTTCCTCCACTCCAAGCACCGTAAACAAAAACCCATGCGGAAACCGCTCTGCCGTAATCAGACCGAGCTTCTCCAGCCGCTTAATCGAACGCTGAATCCGCGAATGACTGTAAAAATCCTTCTTCTTCACATTATAAAACCACAGATCCTCCCGCAGCAGAGTGATCGAACGAACATACTGCCCCGCATTCAGCACTAACTCACCGCACGGCACCTCATCCTTCACCATCGCATCACTCTTCAGCAGCAAATACAACCGCAAATCCTCCACATGATGAAATACCTCACTCCACCGAACCTGCCTCTCAAACTGCGTCCACCCATTCATCTGCATCTGCATTCCCCAATCACTCCTTTTTGTTTGTTCACCTCTTATATATAGATGTGAATGGGAAATGGACATGGCGTGCGGAACTTTTTTTTGGCTTTTCCATGGGGTCTGGTCCCACTTAGCCATCGATATCGAGAATTTGTGCAAAAGCAGACTATTCAGTACGGCAGTTTCAAAAGTACCTAAGGATGTTTTGGAATTGGATCCTGCTCCGGGATGTGTTAACTATGAAAAGTTAAACAAAGCTAGCCACAGGGGCTTGTCTCTTGGCATAACATTAAAAAGAGCCAAGGGACCTGTCCCCTTGGCTCAGTATTATTTTAATGAGTTTCTAAATCAGCTTTTATCTGTATTCCTCTTGGCTTCTTTCAGGTATTCAATATATCTTTCAAGAGCAAGGCGATAATGATTTTTAGAATTCGGAAATTCTTTTTCAACAGCCTTTATCAGAGCCGGTGTTATCTCTTTTTCTCCTCTATAAATACCTTTATTAACAATGCCGTTAAAACGTCCGACATAGTCCTTGGCCGACTTATCGCCTATATTATATTTATGAATTAAAAACTCTTTAAACTCCATGATTTTTCTCCCATTAGTCAAACCTTATCGAGTTTTCTCTTAATAGCGTCCTGATCCGTTGTAAAGTAATAAGTGGCTCCATCCTTAGAGTACGATTCTCCGTACCAAATCCCTTTATTAATAGCAGACCAATTGAAACGTTTAGAGTTTGTTTGTCTTTTAAAAAATCTTGCAGCCTCCTGAATGCTTGGACATTCAGCAATTAATTCTTCTCCTTTGAAAATGTTAACAGGAATTTCAACTTTGTTTTGTATTATAGGTCTTTTTCTCTCCATATTAGCACCTGTCTACTTAATATTTTTATTCATGTTTATCAAGCTCAAAAAACTCCATAACCTTATCAATAGTATATTGACTTCTTAATTTATATGCACTATTCTGATTAGCTCTTAGCCCCTTCACCCAATAGGCTTCTTCCTTAGGTACAGTAGCTGTCCATTTTACTTTAACAACATACTCACACTTTTCAAGATCCTCTTCATCGTGAAACATGTTGGTTGCTTGGAGGTCTAGCGCTGACATTGAAACATCTTCTTCATTTACCTTAAATGTAACATCTTTAATAGGTTTAGCAGTTTCTATTACTGTACCAATACCGACATATCCGCTTTTAGGTATCATACAAAATATTCTGGCCCCTACAAATAATTGTTGTAATGTCCTACTATACCAGCGTCCTCCACCTGCTGAAATAAATCCATATTTCACTGCATCTTCCCATTTTCTAGATGCCTTATCTTCGAAATTCACCACAAAGTCTTGCTTATTCCATTTCTCCTTTTTATTCTCCACTTTTGTGTTACTTGATTTCTCATCGATGATATTAGGATCTAAAAGCCAACTTCTAGTTAAAAAATGTTGTTCCCCCTCTTCAAAATAACGGAAGAAAACAGCGTTGATGGGGACATCATAGTTATTTGATAAGTAATTAATAATTCTCTCTGTCTCACTATCTAGTTGTGAAGAGACAATTGTAATTTGATGTGAATCATTTAACTCGTCTGGTAAACTATCATCAAACTTCTCTGCAAACGCTTCCTCTAAAGGGCGGTTATTTTTATCTTCGTATATTTTTAATATCTGTTCATATGAAAGATTCTGTACCCAGGAAGCATAGTCTATTGCTTGGGCCACAACTTCTCTAGGTGCTTTATTCTTCTTTAATTCAATAATATGCAGGATGCCCTCTCCATCTATTGCTAGCATATCAAGATATTTCCCATACTCGGTTTGAACTTGTCTGCCAATCAATAATAGATCATCAGATAGGATAGACAAGTTTATTGAGAGAATATCTTCTAGTTTTTTTTCGGATTCAATTATAGAGAAATCCACCTTCTTTATACCGCCATTTACTTTCCATATCCCAACTTCTATAGGCATATACTCACATCCCATTATAGTTTTAAAAAAATAATATCCACAGTTAGTTATATAGTATAATGTTACCATATTAATCCAAAAGAAAGGTGAATTAAAATTGGCAAAAACAAAGTCTTTAACACATGACGCAATTATGAAGGCATTAGATTGGTCTTATGATAAAGCTATTAATGGTGGTGTACCTGGAATGGACACAGCTATAGAATTAGCTGATAGTTACTTACAAAAAAGTGGGACCTTAGAGGAAAAAATAAAAAGTTTAATACTATGGCAAAACACCAAAAGTGCTACCAGTGGGTTCTTATCAGGCTTAGGAGGACTTATTACATTGCCCGTTGCTGTTCCCGCCAATTTAACCAGCGTTATTTTAGTTCAAATGAGAATGGTTGCAGCCATAGCACATATGGGTGGTTATGACGTAAAAGATGATCAGGTTAAGTCTTTTGTTTATGCTTGCTTAGCTGGAAATGGAGCAAAAGATATTCTGAAGAATGCAGGTGTGCAAATAGGAAAAAAACTAGCAGTAACCGGCATCAAAAAAATTCCCTTCGAAGTAATAAAAAAAATCAACCAAGCTGTAGGTTTTCGATTACTGACAAAGTTTGGAGAAAAAGGAGTTATTAATTTAGGTAAGATGGTTCCTTTTGCAGGAGGGATTATTGGCGGTACCGTAGATGCAGTTGCTACCAATACTATTGGTAATGTTGCATATAAGCTGTTTATTCAAGAACAAAACATTAAGAGTGATAAAGAAACTGAAATTATTGATATGGTATTGGATTAGAGGAATTGTCATATATCTGAAAACTGTAACTGGGTTAGCAATATGGAGAGGACCCCTGGCCCGCATCAAAAAGAGCCAAGGGTCTTCTCCCCCTGGCTTCAACCCAACATCTCAACCAAACTCCTAAAAACCCCAGCCGGATTCCTCTGCAACACATCAAAGTGAACCCTCTTCTGTCCACTTCCACCAATCAAATAAACTTCCCTACTATCCCTATCAATCCTCACCAAAACATCCCTAATCCCATACTCCTCAACCCTAGTAGCAGCATCAAGATCAACAGCGTCAAGCCCAATAGATATCCTGTCCGAAACTCTCCTAAGCATTCTCCATAAAGTCTTTTCCTCCGCAGACTTCATGAACAGTTCAGGCAGCTCTGCAGCATCCTTCAGATTGCTCAATGTGGTAAACATATACTCAGCAATTCCATATCCTACAGGCTTAATGATCGGATTACAATTAGTCCAATGCTCCACTTCGAATTGCATATATTCCTCTAATTCTGATCTCAATGGCTTGATATCCTTAACCCTGCCATAGCAAATAACTCCATTATGCTCTAGTACACCGCTCTTCACATAAAGAGCGATATACTTAGTCTCCTGCCATCCCGCCCTCAATTTATCTACAGGAATACGGTAGCAGCTAGTCTGCCTATAGCTTATATATTCTTCACGGTCTCTAACAAGCCCGACCAGAACCTTCTCTTCCAGACTGGAGCTCCACTCTTCTAATGTACCTCTTGGCAGAATGCCTTCTTCCTGAATTTCTTCAGGGCTTTTTTCAATCAGCCTTCCCACGAATCTTTCGACCAGGTCGGTTGCATTCGGGAGAAATGGCAGCCCGCCAATATTTACTTTGTCGATGCTTTTATAGAAGTGATGTTCCTGGTAAAGCTCTTCATTAAACCATGGAAAAAGGACATACGCGCCAAAAGCAGTTCTTTCATATGGCCCATCATTATAGGCCACAATAGAATCTCGGTAACGGTGCATGGTGTTAATGTCGTCCTCGAGGGGTCCGGGCTGCTTGTATCGATTTTGGTAATAGCTTCCTTCTTGGGCGTAATCAATTCGATACTTGGCATCAAATACATAATTGTAAGTAAAGCCTTTCCCCTTTTTCGCTATGCTGAGCATTGTATCCGGCTTTTGAGGAATGGTTGGCAGACCACCTTCATACTTTTGGTATGTAAGGATAATTTCCTCTTTGGTATATGGATGCTTATATTTTCTTGTTGCTGAACGATTGGTTTGAAGATTTACAAACAAGCCTTCACGGTTTACCTGGATAATGTCCTGGCTCATCAGCTGATACTTTTTATCAAGAATTTGCCCGAGTTTCAGGTATGTCCAGTATTCATACAGAGTGGCTACATCTTTTACAGACATCTGATAAAGCTTGCCCTGAAGCATTAACCCTTTGGAAACCGTCAGGTAGATTTGAAAAGCATCGCGGTAGCCTGGTGCCATTTGCAGAACCAAACTATGAACAGAACGGTCAAGCTTCTTTATTCCCTTCCAAAATGGGCTTTTCTGTTTACCCTCTAGCTGCTTAATCATTTCGATCAGTTTATCTAAAAGATCACCGTCAGGTTCTGTTTCCCATCTCGAGCTTCTGTTCCTCAATGCTTCCAGCAAATCATATAGCTTGTGAGTGACCCGCTGCATCATCCATTTAACATACCGATTTTCCAATGTATCATAGGTAAGCTCCTTCTTTACGCGGAGACCTTGTGCTGGCATGAGTGTTTTGTTATGAATATGGATGCCATTTGGAACCTCTGTAAATAGGTGAGGCCTTTTTTGCAGATAGCTCCTGCTTCTGGAGTCCAACTTATTTAATTGGTCTCCCCTCACCTTTTCATATGTCTTCTGGAGAAGATGATGAGGCTGCCGCTCAATGCGGTTTACAGCCTGAAGCAGCTGATCAAAATGCTTGCTGATCAGACGGTAAAATTCACTTCGCGATGGCTTGCCATCAAGCTTCACTTTAGCCCCTAAATAGGTTTTCCGGATAAAATGAAAGGCAAGATTATAAATTTCATCGTTCACTTCTTCCAGCAGCTTTTTGTAATCATTTTTGTAATCAAGCTTTGCCGGGAAAATTTCTATTGTCACTTCTAATAGCTTTCTATTACCATCTCTAATTTCAAAGCTCGTTAACCCTACTTCGTTCTGGAACTGTAAATTCCCCATTAACATATAAGTGTGGGCGATTTCCACTCTGGCAACGGATTGCCTTAAACCTGGATGTTCGTGATAAAAAGATAAGTCTCTGCTTGTTTTAGGTATGACAATAACCTGATAGACTCCATTCTCAAAAAAAATGGGCCTTAATTGAGTAAATTCCTGAAGGACCTGCGCTTCAATATCATAGACTAATACCTGATTGACCATATCCCCATGAACAGAAAACTGCATCACATCATGCCTATCCATGGCACGATACTGCTTTAACCCTTCATACCTCTCATGATAAGGCTTTCCTTTCACCACAAGGGAAAAATCTTCTGTTTCGATCTTAACCAATTCAACATCATCACGAGATCCAGAAGGATGTAAAGCCATCGTCCTTTAACCTCCTAAGCATCTCAATCACTTTCCGAGCGCTCTTAGGATATATAGCACTTTCTTCATCAAACTGAGATTCCCCATCCTCCTGATACTCCGTATTAGTAAAGATCAGATATAACTCCCTTAGCAGCTGGTCAATCCTGGAGTCACTGCCAGACAATCGCGGCAGGATCTTCTGGAGGATACAATGATCAAACCCTTCTTCAAAGGTCATCAGATCACCTTCTCTGTTATAGGCAAGATAGAAGCAAATCTCGTCCCTAACCCGGTACCCAATATGTGCATTAATCAGCTGCAGATTCTTATTAATCCTTACCAGCTCACTTGTAGCCTTTTCAATAATCTCTGTATCTTCTATGTAAAGATCCTTTAAGTGCAAGTATTTTGAAGCCAGCTGAGTTTGTCCAATTTGTATTGGATCAACTTCCTCGAATTCATGAAGAAAAGATAAATGGTCTAATTCAACCCGATTAAACTCAATCGTATTTGCCCGGTCCAAAACCTTTTTACTAAAAGGGTGCGTCGTTTCATCCATATTAACGGTTCCAACCACATAAAGATTGTTAGGAAGTGTAACCTCTTCTTTTGCAGCCTCCTCTGATAACAAAACAGAAGAAACAACATTCCCATCCTCCCACCTTCTGCTCTCCATCACACTGAGAATATCACTAAAATAGTACTCCACCCGTGCCAAATTCATTTCATCCAACAGAACAAAGTAAGGCAAATCAGGCTGCTCTTGCGCTGCTTTAATCGCTTTGGTTAACGGTCCTTCTTTAAAATCGCCTTTGATATCCACATATCCCAATAAGTCAGATCCGTCACTCCAATCAGGCCGAACAGGAATCAACGTAAACTGCCCATTCTTCTCATTCGCACCCAAACTCTCAGCAAACCATTGAACCATTTTTGTTTTACCTGTTCCGGAAATACCTGATAGGATGACAAAGGGTTTGGTTTTTAGAGCGAGGAATAAATTGATGACTTCCTCTTTCCGATAATAAAACCCTTTGCTTTTTATGTAATAGTAAATATGATCAATGACATCCTTAGAAGGTAAATACGTATTCTGATTTTCTTTTACCACCTGTGCCTCACCTTTGGACTGCCCATTATATTTTGCTCCCTCGTTTATCGAGATAAAGTTCTCATAGATATGTATCATTTCCTGTAAATCACTTATCACTATATTTTCTTCAGGCATCTGGTCTGCAGCATAATGAATGTAAGCTGCAGTTGATAGTGCATAATCTCTAGCCTTTTTGCTCTCTCCCAAGCTAATATCATCGTCTATTTTGACCTTGCTAGTGGCAGGAATAGATTCTCTAATCTGACCCTTTATTCTTAACATGTCTTCCTTTGAGGTTTCTGTAACACCCTGAGCTAAAGTGAGATAAACACTTTGCATATCCTCACTGAACAGATAAACAATGTAATAGCCACGTTGAGTAGAAACGGTAATTCGGCGATTCATGATGGCTATCCAAGGTACAGACGCCCAGTTACCTTGTCCTACAGATCCAGTAACAACATACTCGGAAGGATCTATAAACGGGAGGTTATTTATTCCTTCTGTAACATCATTTCTAACAAATGGCCCTAGTGGATGACCTCCGAAGGGTTCTCTTTTTGCGGATAGGTATTGATTTGTTATTTCTATTAGCCTTCCTCTTAAGTTGCTAGTCATGACCTGCTCCTTTTTATTCAAAGTGTCAAAGTAATTTTCTGTAGGATTCCAATTGTTATCAATTAAGCTTGTTCTTTGTAGCCACATTAAAAGATTATGCGTTCTCTCTTTAGCTAACGATTCAACCATTAGGTTATCGCCTCGGGAATTTCGTACGATCAACATTGCTAGTTCTTCAAGAGCTGCTTTCTTGTCTCTTTTAGGTAAACTTCTTAATAGGTCCAAGCAAATTAATGCTACTCTAAAATAACCTTGATTCTTGATGATCCTTCTTATAAAACCATCTTTATCTTCAGCTTCCTTGTATGCTTCAAACTGACTTTTATTACTCTCATTAAACTCATTAACAAAGCCTAATAATCTTGCATCCTGCCGTCCTTTAGACTTAATTCTATATAAATTCCCATCAACCTGGTTGCTAAGTGTTTTAGGATTATATGTGCCATCAATAACTTCCTCTAGGAAGGTCCTTACTTTATGGTACTGCTCACTAGGCAAATCATCTGTCTGAAATTCCCTTAACTTAATTGCAGTCTTATTATCTAGAGTAGATACTTCCACAAACGGCAATTGAGCAAAATAAGATATGATAAACGAACTTCTTCCTCTTACTTTAATAAAATCATATGCAGTGACAATTCTTTTACTTAGAAACTCTTCCCATCCTTGCAGAATATAATCGTGGCTAATTTCTTCATTAGGAGATGGCCTTTCACCTCTCCTGTATTTTTCTCTAGATGACTCTGTTTCAACATGTATACCTTTATGATTAACAGCCGTAATTTGATTAGTTTTTTGCCCACTTAAGGTTTTTGTGGTATTTATTCTATTAGCAAGTTCATTGACAATTTTCTCAATCACTTTTTTCACTCCATTTACAAATAACTCCAATTATTTATATCATATCATAATAAAAAGCCACCCAATTAAGTGAATGACTTTATTGCTTGAGTGTTCGATTATAAAGATCTATTTTTTACCTTCTATAGAACCTCTCCGGATTATATTCAATATCAATATTTCAAATAACTAGGTTATTATCTGGAATAACTTCATTTTCTAATTTTTTTCATTTGCGGATTAAACATATATGGTTTTATATCTATTCTCTTTTTACAATGTTATTGAAAGGTGTGAAATGTATGAAAAAAGAAGAAATCATTGAATATGCAGATAATATAAATCTAAGATTGACGGATAGTATTTTTAGGAATTATGTCCAATTAGGTCTCTTGCGGTCAGTAAAAAAAAGCTTAGGCTATAAAAATGGTGTTTATACAGAATATCCCGAGGATTCAACTGAAATTATCCAACAAATTAAGAAATACAAAGAAATAAGGATCCCGCAAAAAGAATTTATATTCTTACTGTTTGCTGAAGGGTACAAAATTAATTATAGAAAACTGAAACAAGGTTTAGCAGTTACTCAAGAAAAAACACTTAGAGATATGAAATACTTGAAGACCAAAATTGAAGATAAACATACGTATGACTGGGCAATTAACACATACCTAGAAAAAGAAATAAAGTTCGGTATAGCTGGAAGACCGAGTTCTGAACAAAAAATAATAATAGAAAGTAAGAAAGAACAAGAAAATCTAAAATTCAATTTAGCTTTCCGTTTCATTGCTGATTTCTTTGACCAAGAAGATATTACTTATTCTGCAAACTCATTATTTCAATCGCTTGGTTACGAAAAAAGTTTCTTAAAAATAAATTTTCCACAAAAGTGGCTCTCAACTAACCAATGGGTTGTTGAAATTAATAATAGTTCTGAGAAAGACCTTCAAGAAGTGCAACAATTGTTTATTTTAATTAAATATTATTATAAATATTTCACAACAAATTCCAAAGAATCTAAAGTCTACAAAAGCTACATTTCCCAACTTGAAACGGTATATAAAAATGCTGGATTCGGTAATTTCTTTTTAGATTATGAGTTAATAAAATTGCTAATCACTTTAATGATTATTGCGCCAGATTGGAGAAGAAAGTTGATACAATTCTTAAGCTTAGATGGGAACATCAAGTCCTATGAGCATCTCGAACAGTGGATTCCTATACTATTAATGACGATCGATAAAGTACTGAAAAATGAAGAGGAGTTGAAAAATAAATGATTGATTTTTTATTTCATATTTTTATAGGTATATTTTTTGCTGAAGCGCTAGACGCAATCACTTCCGTTCTTCAAATAAGAGTTCTAATAATGAACAAAGAATTAAGTGTTCCGTTTATTTTTTCAATTCTTTTTCTCACATTTTATTATTTTAAAATTCTCGATTCAACGAAATGAAAAAGGGAAGAATGAGTTTACTCTTCCCTTATAAAATTATAGTTTGAACTGTTCATACCCTAAAGCTCAAAGTCTCTACCCTTCTGGAATATCTAATAAATTCCACCCTGTAATAGCGGCATTTTTTTTCATAAGAGTAACTCTCACGAGATCTAATCTTCCTCCTTCTAATACAGCTGCTTAAACGTTTCTTACAGGAATAGCTGAAGTTAATGGTCATATCAACATAGCCGCGTTTCTTCCGTAAGAAGATCACACCCTTTTTATTGAAATAAAGGGCAGGATTATTCATAAGAGTCTAAGCTGTATTATCACACTAGATTTATACTGTGCAGCAAAGACCTCACTCGTAGGGAATTTATGAGAGAATATCCAATGAACGGCTACCTTAATTAGTCAACAATAAAACTTTGTTGTTTTGTTTAAGGAGATCTCAGTGATTGCGTAATTAAGAATGAATGAAAATATTGTAAAGAGATGTCCCAAACTATTGTGATATCTCTTTTCTAATTGGAGGTTTTTTACACTCTTTGTCGAATTATGTTTTATGAACATTTGATTTAACAGTTATCAGATAATATTATTTGGAGGAAGCAGTATGCCAAAGAATGAATCTCCTGACCAAAAAAAGATAATAAAAATAGTTTATTTTGATGAATTGTCTGCAACGGATTATATAACCATTCAAAATGGTGGACAAATTGATTGGAGTACAACAGAAAATAAAGAAAAGCTTGCTAAAATATTGGCCGAAATTGATGCACAAGCAAAAGGAGGAGTAAATTGGTTCTCAGCAATTAAGGCATCGTTGTCTGGCCATATAAATGCAAGTTATGACTCTAGAACCAATAGTTTAATTGAGAGTACCTTAACAAATACATTGCTAACAGATTATATCAAAATTGCTAGTTTAGATAGCAATGTATATCAATTTCATGAAGCAGGGGTTCATGCTCCAGAAAACTCTGTTACGATGTATAAAATGTATAGCTCCTATTTAAACGTTGTGCCTAAAGAGGAGATACCTATTGATCTTGAACAATTAAATAATGCTGTTTTAGGGGAAAGAGGTTATTACCAAATGCTTTTAAATGGAGAAGCAGAACCTAAGCATGTATTAAGGTTTAATATCAATGCTTTTAAAAACAATTACAGTTTAGCAGATTTATCGAAGATGAGTTTATCCTACTTTGGTATAAAAGTTGGAACATGTACAAAAGAGCAATTATCTATGGAAAAAGAATTTGAATTTGAAAATTATAAGAAAAAGCCTACTGCGATACATGTAGTAACAGGTAATGAGCAGGCTTCTAATGATAAATTACTAGATGTTTACGATATAGTATTGGCAGGTGTTATGGGTGAGTAATATAGTAATATTTTATGGTTCGAAAACCGAATTTTATAAAATAATACCCACTGATCATAGGACTTTAACAGATCTAGTTTATGAAATAGATAAGGATAGTAAAAGTTACGTTATTCACATTCAAGGTCAGAATGAAAATAACAAGAATGATGCCCCTGTGGTTGTTGAGAATTTTGTGGTAAGCTCTGATGAATATGCAGGTGTAAGAGAACACGTTATAATAAATTTTAATAATTTTTTAAGCAAATTTGTTGCTGAGAATATTTATTTACACAATCCACCTTTACAAATTAGTGAGCAAGTTAAAAGATTGTATCCTAATATAGAAATTAGGTATCAAGATTATTCTTCAATAACTCTAAAGAATTTAAAAGCTATTAATAATAAATATGATTCAAAGATTATCGGCCAAGAAAATGTAAAGTTTGAATTGCTACAAGCTCTTTTTCCGTTGACTTTAGAAAATAGAATAAAGCCTGTAGTTCTATTACTATATGGAAAGTCAGGAATAGGTAAAACAGAAACTGCAAAGTTTATTGCAGAATTAATTGGAGAACCACTTTTTAGAAAGCAGTTCTCTATGTTTCAAAATAATCAATTCGCTACATACCTATTTGGAGGAGCACATTATGAAAAAAGTTTTGCCAAAGACCTCTTAGATAGAGAATCAAATGTACTTTTATTAGATGAATTTGACAAAGCACATTCTTCTTTTCATAGTGCTTTTTACCAATTGTTTGATGAAGGTATTTATGAGGATCAAAATTATTATTTAAAGTTAGATAAATCAATTATAATTTGTACTTCCAATTACAATGATCTTGATGAAATTGAAACACATCTAGGGAGTGCAATCTATAATAGATTCGACAAAATCATACAATTTAATGATTTAAGCGACGAAGCAAAACTAAAAATTGGGGAACAAAAATACGAAAGTTTACTAGAAGTGTATAAAAATCATTTAACCAAAGAAATACTAGAACGTCTATCTAGTAGTTATGTTGAATGTAATAACGTGAGGGAAATCCATCACCTTATAGAGGATACTTTTGCACTGCATGCTGTATTGGAAAACATTAAGAAATAGATGTTTTAAAAGTAGAACCACTTATCATTTCCTACTTTATTGTGTTAACTACTTTTTATAGAGAGAAGGACAGTGGAGGTATTTAAAGGGCTGATTAATCCTCAGAGTAGCTTGGACCTAATTCAGTTTGCCACTTTTTTGTCTTTTTTTCTGGGGACTGTGAAGTATACAGGGAATCCAATATTGCATAGAATAAAGATACTGCTAGAAGATTAAACATGTGAGACGATCGCTTAATTAGGGGGCGTTTTACTTATTTGACTCTTACTGCGCAGCAATTTAATTATACGCTTGGTTAATGTTCTATACTATGATGCATTTCACGATGAACTCTTAATGTCATTATTCTTAGATTTACCTCTTTTATCCAAAATTTACAATAAAAAAGAATGTAAGAAAAGCCAAGGGGAAAGGTCCCTTGCTCTTTTGCAGAAAAAGAAGGTGCCAGCCCCAACACTAAAGCTTCAGCTGGTGTTGGGGCTGGCACCTTTTTATTCTTAAGAATGTATTTAAAGCATTGGGCAGAATAGTTTGATAACCCTCACAAAGTTTCTTGCATAAAATCATCGGAAATATATACCACTCAAAAAAAGATGGAACTTAGTGGTAATATGAATAGGTTAACAATATTAATCTATGTTAACATCCTAGATCTTAAGAATTAACTTTCATAGAGGAGTAATCAGATGAAAAAGAAACTGAACTATCTAATCTCACTTTTAACAATCACCCTTATAGCCGGCTGTACCAACGCAGAAGATGCATCCAATACAAATGCAGATACAGTTCCACAAGAAGAAACTACAGTGACTGTTAAACCAGAAGCAGAGAAAGCGTCAAGTGTTCCAGCTGCCAAGGAAACATCAACCCAATCTAATAATGAACTTTTCTCAGGATACAAACTTATTGAAGTTGATGGCGGTGATGTATCTGGATCTCGTGAATCCAAAGTCGTCGTTGACATCGGTTATGGAGACCGGGAATATTGGGCTTTTACCAATGAATACGGGCAGCTGGTTCGTGTCATTGCTGACGAAATCATTCTGCAAGATGACGATAACGAACCAGTATTATCGTCTGGCAGATACTATTCTGATGAGGCAAAGGTTCCTGGTGTCGAAAGTGACGTTTTAGATGAAGGACATATTATTGCTGATTCTCTTGGCGGAGTATCGAATGCTTATAATATTACTCCACAAGATAGTACGCTCAACCGCCATGGCGATCAAGCTTACATGGAAGATGCGATTCGTAAGGCAGGTGGAGCTACTAACTTTGAAGCAATCATCACATATCCGAATACGGAAACGCAGATTCCTTCAAGTTATCAGTATACCTATACTTTAATGGGCACTGAAATTGTTGATACATTCGACAATGTGAACCCTGATGAAGTAAACGAATCACTCGGTTTAACGGGCAGTGAACCAACAGAAACAACTAGTCCAAACACAAGCGGTGATATTTCTAGTGTCGATACAAACGGTAATGGACAGGTGACGATTAAAGAAGCAAAAGCAGCAGGCTTTAGTATGCCAATAACAAGTGATCATTGGTTATACCCATATATGGACGATCGTGATGGCGACGGTATGGTTGGTGAATAACCCCTGCAACTTTCAGGCGCAATAAATGAACGCTAAAAATTTATACGTTGAAAATATAATTATTCTTAACTAGCGGGTGCGTTTCTTCGAAGGAGATCGCACCCTTTTCTTTGCCTTTCCTGAACTCAATCCCGGTAAAGGACCGACCTATACTCTTATGCCTTATGACCAAAATTGATTCAAAACTAGCATTCAATCCTTCATAAACGTGTGGTCACGCCTTCAATATCATGTAAAACAGACCTTCCCGTAAAAAAATCCTCCGCTTTATAAAATTTCATACCTTATGTGAACTATAGTTCATAGTGTTTCTATCTGCTCAGGTATGTAATTACTGTAAAAAGGAGAAATTTCCTTTGGACAAAGAGCAGATACTTTTTATCGGGAGCACAATCAAACGATTAAGAGCCGAGCAGAAACTCAGCCAGGAGGACCTTGCTGGATTAACCGGCTATTCACGCGAGTACATAAGCAAAGTGGAACAAAATCATATTGACCCCAGCCTCGGCGCTGGTACAGCATCAATCGCCAAGGCATTGGGATTGAAGACTTGGGAGTTAGTAAAGATAGCTGAGGAAAATACTCACCTTGAAGAGAAATAACAAATGCTGCAAAGTAGAGTGATCGAGGAGTAATTGTAACCTAATATCCATTACTTCTGTTGAGTACCATTACTATGCCCCTTATATATGGGTTGATGATTGCGATATGCTGTCATTTCTATATAGTTAAGTATTCACTAGAACGAGCTGCCAATTAATTTAATCATTGAAAGGGGACTAATCGTTGATAACTGAATATCGAAATTCTCGAGTTGTAAGGATGAAGAATGAGCACGGGGATGAAGTAGAAGTTGAGCTTCTGCAATTCCCTGCTTATTACAAAGTAACAGCAACGATTTGCCAGGATTCTACGCCCTACAAAGACTGTATAGGAATTGGAGTGGACGATGACAATGCGAACAGTGCTTTAAGGAAGGCACTTCGAGAGCTATACCTGGACGCTTACGGTAAACCCTCTTCACTATTGTTCTCTAGACGGGTATTGAACAAGCTCCCTTTGTAAAATTAACTATAAGATTAAACCATAGGGAAAAGCAGCTGTTTTTCGCTAACTAACTGCTTCTGCTCCCTCCCTGATTCAAGTGAATGCTATTTATATTCATGCATGTAAATTTATTGATGACCTGAAACCAAGACTTTAATCTATCACCGAAAGTGTGATAATACCTGATTACTTTCTCATATTTGAATAAAATCATTGATAAGATACTCTTCCCATCCTTGCAAAATTTTTATTGTGGCTAATTTCTTTATGATTAGAGATCCGTTACTCTTCTATACTTTTCTCTTGACAGCTCTGTTTCTACTGATCTATCTTAATGGTCAACATCGATAATTTGCTATTGAGATTTTTTTGTGAAATTGTTTTTTTAGTAAGTTTAATAACAATTTTCTCAATTATATTTCTACTCCCGTAGAGTGCAAATAACTCCATTTTTTTTGTATAAATCCATAATAATAAGCCATTCAATTTAAATGAATTGACATTACTTGAGCATTAATTTACCATTTGATTATTTTTTTTTACGTTATTAAAACTATCATATTCAAAGTTTATAAAGAAGGTGCCTGACCCCAAAGTGGGAAGTCAGGCACCTTTTGGCAATATTTTTTACGCTCTTTCTATTGTAGACTAAATATCATGAAACTCGACAATACGCATTATTAAGCATGTTAAGCCAAGCTTAATTGATACCGGGATGATGTGTTTCTTTCAATATAATCTGTTCTTTGGTCAAAGTGTGGTCTAAAAAACAATTTCAGTTGTCTACCACATCTTCATTTTCTTCTAAAGGTGTAGAAATAACTTCAATGTCTATACTTTCTTCCTCGGGTTTTTTAATCCCTAAAAGCAACCTAAGATTTGAGTCAAGATTCCCCTTTATAGTAGTAATTTGTTTAATTATATCGTGATTCTTTTTAAATTCGAAATTAACTGCGTTAACTAAAGTATTTTGTTCAACTATACTTGGAGGTTCTGGAACTCTGAGGATCCTGACTTTTTCGATACTAAGCTTTTGTTGCCTTAATTCACTCATTTCTTTTCTCATTTGAAATTGCATAAATGAAGACATAAACAAATATAACAAGAAATCAGGTAAGACCTTTTCCTCATTAATAGAAGATATAAGTGCAACATTTTCAGTTACCCCATAATTAACAGGATTTTTGGCTATACCTAATTTACCTATGGTACCTGCAATTGTAAGTATTACATCATTATGCTTTAGTTGATATTTTTCAATCGAATTAAAGGATTGCTCGCTTATAAACACAACTTGTTCTTCTAAAACTTTTCCATTCTCAACATCAGACCCTCTTAAATATCTGTATTCAGTAGATATATTCTCATATAATGTGCCTTTGGGCAGCCTTTTTCCACCTCTTACTGTAGCTATAGCACTTAGTGGAACACTTTTCCCAGTGACCTTTAATTTCTTCTCAAATTCCTTGGACATACTCAAAAAACGTTGTCCAAAACGGATTAATTTGCTATTACCTATTATATTAGAATTAACCGCTAGAACATTAGGAGGATCTAAAACTGTTTCACCCAAAAACCCTTCTAGACCTTCGTCAACTATTTCAGTGAAATTTTTTACTTTAGCATGTAAATCAGCTAATTTCTTCCATTCATTATCTGTATCTTCAATAAATAACTTTTGGGTATATAAATCTGGCAAAAGCACTTTCAGATTACCTAGTTCATTTACGTCTGCCCTTGATTGACACTTTCCATACTTTATTAAACCCAACGCTGCTTGTACTTCTGGTAAGAACAAGTACCTAAGGAGAAACTCAGGATAAATTTTCTCCTTATTTAGTTTAAGTGGTATTAGTTCCGTAGAGCCAATATAGGTATATTCCTCATTTTTAAAGTCCGGAATAAAAAACTTACCTCTTTCTGGGTCTAATTTACAATAAACTAAATCAGCATTATTAAGAATAACTTTTTTGCTATTAATACTTTCGGTAACGGTATCACTCTTAACAATTCCAAGGCTTCCATATACATCTTGCAGTTCAATTAGTATAACCTCATCTTCTAATGAACCTTTATCAACATATTCTGGTTTTTCATCCAATATTAATGAACTAAGAGACTCCTCAGTAAATGTACATTTATGCTTAAAGATTTCTCCATCAAGACTTTGCCAGAAATAATTATACCTAGCCGAGCACCTTAACTGTGGTGAGTTTGAGATTCCTTTTAATGAAGCAATTCCTATAAATGGTTTTTTATGTTGCCCTGGCTTTACCATTCTAAATTCCCTTTCAAAAAGTCATATATAGTATCATAGTCTTTCGAAATAGGTTCAGTATATATGCCATCCGGATTATAATATAGTTGGTTAGGGCGCTTTTGCTCGCCTAACTTTTTGCTTCTTTTATAGCCTACCTCTTCAGCATGAGCTATTAAAAAATCATACGACAACATTTCAGAAACCTTAGAAAAAGTTAACCATACAGGGTTTGAAATACACTCCTTAATAAGAGAAGAGTATATAGTAACAAGTTCCTCAATTTTAAGTTCTTCTAGCTCTTCATCTGGAACTTTCCCTTTAAGGAGATAGAAAATGGCGTCTTGGGTTTCTAATTCCTTTAGTCTCTTTTTATTAATACCTTTGTTCAAAACCTTTATAGCACTTTCTACTTGGTCAAATGTACTTTCCCATATAGCATCAAATTGCATAACTTCTTTCTGTGTTTTCTTTCTGGCAAATAAAATGCTTGTTTTTGTAGGAGTATAGGGTTTGAATGCTACCATAGGCAACGAGACAATGGCTTTAATTTCAAAAAATCTATATAAAAATATACGAACATCAATATCCTCTTTATTGTCAAAGATACTATCAGGAAGAACTACACCAATTCTTCCGTTTTCTCTAAGTAGCTGAAACCATCTTTCAATAAAAACAGTTTCTGAATTAGACTTAGAGGCAAGCAAATAATTACCTGGCAAAGCTTTTTGAGATTCAGTATCAAGCTCTATACTGAAAGGAGGGTTCGTCATAATTACATCAAATTGATTGTTAACCGTATAATTTTCCATCTTAGGAAATACACCTTTTAAAGATGGCAAAATTATTTTATTATTTTGGGAAAGAGCACTGACTTTGTTAGGTAATGTGTACTCTTCAAACGGTAAAAGACCAGATTTACTGAAAATATTTATATTTCCGTCACCATGTAACACCATATTAACTTTAGTACCCATTGCTAGATCTGAATGTATTTCAACACCATAGAGAAATTCTTTTGCCCAAACATTCGGTGTAAACTCTGGTGCATTTGAGGCTAAAAATTCCCTGCTCTTGTATGATAACTTTGAATGTTTTTTTATATTTTGGATTCTTTCAGAGATATTAGTCATACCTCTAATCAAAAAGTTCCCAGATCCAGCAGACGGATCGCATATATATGGTAACCTTACTTTTACATTATTTTCTCTACCTGTTACTAGATATTCAGCTAACCCTGCAATATCCAAGGTATCAATTATAAAGTCTACAATATTACTATGAGTAAAAAACTGCCCTTTGTCTTGCTTAAATCCGTCGGAAACAATGCCTTCAAAGAACTCACCTAGTAAGTCCTGCTCTTTGTTATAATTTTCTCTAAAGGATGTATCTTGTAATTTTTCAACCACATAAGCTACACTGTTTGAACTAATTTTCTCTCTATCAATTCCCACAGTCTCTTTTAATTCTGAATCAGAATACCCAAGATAAGCTTGTTGACTTTTCTTAAATAAGCTGTTAATTCTATTAAATGTTTCTTCAGGTGTTTCAGGATCAATTCCATTAAATTCTATTTGAAACTCATATTGTTCACCAATGTTGGTCGTTTCTTCATCATATATCTTAGCCAGAAAAAGTTTAACAAGGTTGGAGAAAATATCATTATATGACATCGCCCCTCCCCCCCATAACTTCTTATGGAGATCTCTTCTGATACTAAAAAACTTTAAGGATGTTACATATTTGTCCAGTGGAGCTAAGCCTATTTCATCATCACCATTATCTACGTTTCCAAATCTCCGTTTTTTAGCGATACCATATGACTTTGGAAGTGTATCTAATGCTATCCTACCTTGTTCATCCCAATGGCTATAAGTATTGTACTTTTCAAAATCAATAATTATTGACCTATCATCAAATTCATTACTTCTTGTATCAATTGAATAATATACTAAGTAATTTACTTGTCCATGTTTAGCTTCCAATAATGCTAAATTAAATAATTGTCCTTCAATCAATTCTTGATTTGAGTCATATTCATTAGGTGCTTTTAATTCAATAAAAAGAAAAGCTGCCCCTTTTTCTGTTGATCTATTATCCCTTACTATTACATCTATTCTGGGTTTAATTTTTTTGGGTCTTCCAGCTTCGTAAGATTGTTCCAGTTCTATTGACCCGTCAAGGGGATAATTTAAATCATAATGTAGTCTGCAAACTAATAATGCTCTTACTAATTCCTCATCAGTAACGACAGAAATTTTTCTACCAAGATTTAAATTTTCTTCATTATATTTAATAGAATTTTTATCAATGTGTTTAATAATTTTTTTCTCTTGATCTATATCGCTTATAGTCTTAATAACTTGGTCCTGCCAGCTCATTTCCACTCCTCCAATTAAAACAGACAATTAATATCTTTTTATTACATTTTACTACAAATTACTACATATTGTAATAATGCCTACTTTAATGAGCATTGTATTTATAAAACACTTTTTTCCACACTAACCAGAAACTTATTTTGAAAGAGCCTATATAGAGAAAAGAACTGCTCAAATTAAAAATTGCGCACCCACAATAAGTGTACAATTGATATTCTAAGTTCTCACAATACACTAATAAAAATAAAAGAATGAGTTCTAGTCCATCAATAAATAAATGTTCCCATATTTCACTTTCAAATGCAGGTGCCTGACCGACACACTTTAAAGCATTAGGTATGGGGCCAAGCACCTTTTTCACATTAGCCCTAAATCAGAATGCTGTAATCTCTTGTCAGGACCAGTAAGGGAGAATAATACTTCTTTTTCACTCTAATTTCATATATCCTGTCACTATCGGACACTTCATTTGCCACTAGAGCCAATGGGTTTTCAGTTGGGCTTTCCTTTGCTTAATTACAAAGTGAATGCCTGACCCCACACGCTATAAAGCAATAGCTAATGTATGGGTTTAAATCGCTATGGGAATACACCATAGGAAAGAGCTATTCAAGGGATGGAACAGGATTGCGAGGTGGATAGCTTGAAACTCACTCCCCACACGCTTGAAAAGCATAGGATGCAGCCAACTTATTTGGAGCACAAAATTTCTACTTCAAATAACTTCAAGTACAAATTCCAATCAAAATCTAGTAAGATATCCACTAGAGACATTTATACATGGGGGTAAAAAAATGAGCGTATTATACGTAAAAGATTTAAGCCACGGCTTTGGTGATCGTGCGATTTTTAATGATGTGTCTTTTCGTCTTTTAAAAGGTGAACACGTTGGACTTGTTGGGGCAAATGGTGAGGGTAAGTCTACTTTCATGAATATTGTAACTGGCAAGCTGCAGCCCGATGAGGGCAAAGTGGAGTGGTCACGAAAAGTTCGAGTTGGTTATTTAGATCAGAACTCTGTACTTCAAAAAGGGACGACGATGCGAGAGGCTTTGAGTACTGCCTTTCAATATCTATTTGATGCTGAAGCAGAGATCAATGAACTTTATGGAAAAATGGGTGATGAAGGTGCTGATATCGAGGCACTGCTTGCTGAAGTTGGAGAGCTGCAGGAAACGTTAGATAGTAACGATTTCTATCAGATTAACTCAAAGGTTGAGGAAGTTGCGCGTGGTCTGGGATTAGACGATGTCGGACTGGATCGGGATGTAGATGATCTCAGCGGCGGGCAGCGTACGAAAGTTCTGCTGGCTAAGCTTTTGCTGGAGAAGCCTGAAATCCTCTTGCTTGATGAGCCTACGAACTATTTGGATGAACAGCATATCGAATGGCTGAAGCGCTATTTACAGGAATATGAAAATGCCTTTATCCTGATTTCACATGATATTCCATTCTTGAACAGTGTTGTTAACTTGATCTATCATATGGAAAATCAGGAATTGAACCGCTATGTTGGTGACTATGATAACTTCTTAAATATACATGAAATGAAGAAGCAGCAGCTGGAGTCTGCTTACAAGCGCCAGCAGCAGGAAATTGCCGGTTTAAAGGACTTTGTCGCCCGTAACAAAGCAAATGTCGCGACTCGTAATATGGCGATGTCCCGCCAGAAGAAGCTCGACAAAATGGAAGTGATTGAGTTGGGGAGAGAAAAGCCGAAGCCGGAATTTCATTTCAAAGAAGCCCGTGCAGCCAGCCGCTGGATTTTCACAGCAGAAAATCTGGTTATTGGATACGACGAACCACTATCCCGCCCGCTGAATTTAAAAATGGAACGCGGACAAAAAATTGCCTTCGTGGGTGCTAACGGTATTGGTAAGTCTACTCTTTTAAAAAGCATTCTTGGGCTTGTTAATCCGATTTCGGGTAAAGTCGAACGCGGTGAATATCAACACCTCGGTTATTTCGAGCAAGAGGTTAAAGAGGCCAACTATAACACTTGTATCGAAGAAATCTGGAGCGAATTCCCAAGCCTGAATCAGGCTGAAGTCCGCGCTGCTCTTGCAAAATGCGGATTAACAACCAAGCATATCGAAAGTAAAGTCGAAGTCCTATCCGGCGGCGAAAAAGCCAAAGTACGCCTGTGTAAAATTCTAAACACAGAAACGAACTTACTCATCCTAGATGAGCCTACCAACCACCTGGATGTCGACGCAAAGGAAGAACTAAAGCGTGCTCTAAAAGCCTACCGCGGAAGTATATTAATGGTATCCCACGAACCTGATTTTTATCGTGAAATTGCGACCGATATTTGGAATTGTGAGGATTGGACTACGAAGGTGTTTTGATTAATTTTGGGTACTTAGTGATTTTGGAATAATTTTCTTAGGTACCCCCTTTTTTGCTAACCAGCATTTTTCATCTCAAAAGCCCATCCAAACTGATTGTTTGAATGGGCTTTTATTTAAAAAAGTGCCTGACCCCACACAACGTAAAGCATTAGCGAATGGGGGTTCAGGTACCTACTTCCAAACAAAAGATAAGTTAATTCTCAAACAAAAGAGGTTACCAGTTTGGTAACCTTTTATCTTCCTCCTAGATAAACTTTAATATATCCTTTATAAGGCGTTTCTCTATAGTGCTCATATCCCTTTTCTGTTTTGCGCTCTCGTCTTGGGTAATAATTTAGCTTCATCAGCACATCTTCTAACTTTCTTTCTAAATGATCATATCTCTCATTATTCATTTGTGCTAATTGTATCCTTCCCTTAAGGTTATGAAGCTCTTGATGTAGCCTTTTTTGTTTCAAAGAGTTTTTTCGTGCTTTTTTTACATTTAATAAAATAATTTGTTTAATAGTTGCTAATTCCTTTTTAATACCCTGTACCGTTACTTTATGAACTCTATTTAGCATAACTTCTGAGAAATCATTTAATCCCGCTGGTTTGCCAATAAAAAACGCACTAAGATTCCCCTTATTTTTTTCCTTATGTTTAACTGATCTGATTTGCAGGAATAAAAACAAGCCATTTTTTTCTTCTGATATACAGAGAGCTGGAACAAATTTATTCTCATTACTTTTTATTATATAAATCTTACCACTCTTATCCATATTAATTCCTCACTAATTTCTTAGTTCTCCTAACACCCGCAGACAGGTCTACCATAAACATTTCTTATTTTTTTATTACAAGAATTACAAATTTCAGGGTTGTCATCGTATCCGAAGCCTCCTACACCTTTTACTATAACCCCCTGACTCCTCATAATTATAGCTTTTACAGGTTGCTCAGGGAACTTTCCAGTTAATTTAAATACAACGCCGGAGACAGTATACCCTTTCTTCCTTAACAATTTGAATTCCTTAAGCATTTCTATGTCTTTATCAGCAAAAGCCAATTTATCGCTTTTCTTTTTAACATAAGGAATAATACAACCGGTTTGCCTTAATCTCTTTGTCCAGCCCCTTAATTCATTAGGGTGAACATTTAGCATTAAAGAAACTTGCCTAAAAGAATACACTTAAACCCTTCCTAACCTAGAATATTTTTCCTTTCATCATATCCATATGGGTGAAATTCTGCAATATATTTTTACAATATTGTAAAATTGACAGAAAAAGAAATCATCCCCTTAAATACATGGGCCTGGATTTCAAGTATTCTTCGCTAATTTGCTATAGCAAATAAAAAGCACCCAATAAAGGGTGTTCAAAAAGTGACTTCAACTAGTAACATTAAAAGCCATATGGATATGGATGGGTATTTATTTTAAAAAGCTTTGAAACGTACGTATCTTTCACTCTTAACGGAATAATGTTCAAGATAGCCTTCCCCTGCAAGGTTATCTAACACTCTTACAATGGTAGGTAAAGCATGCCCGAATTCTATACGTATCTTATCTATAAGAACTTTATAATTCTCTGTTTCACCAAACTTATACTCCTTGTTTAAATATTTCTTAATTCTTTTTGTTGTATTAGTATATGATGTTTCTTCAGCAAGATTAGCAAGAGAAACGAATCCCAAATTTAATTTAGGGGTTAATGAATCTTCTTTTGAATTAAGTAATTGCTTTAAATCATCTATTAGTTGCTGGTGTTCAGGAAAGTTATTACTTTCTTTATCTTTAATAAAGTTTTTTACCTCGTCTTTCCATTCCTGAATATTGGAAACTTGTTCAATTAATTGATCCCTTAGTAAAGTAATTTCATCTAATTTATTCATTAGGTTTCCAATTATCTCTTGAGAGCCCTCGTTTGTTTCAGAAAGCTTCTCTGCAGTCTCTTTCAGGTCAATTACTGATTGTCTTTGCCCTGCAACATCAATTAGGGATAATACAATAGCTATTACGGATAGGATTAACGATGAAACTGTAGAAGCAGTCCCCATCGTGGTACTTGCTCCTTCAGTATCTCCAAATGCAATTACCAAGAAAAACGAAATAACAATAATAGCTATAATTATTATATATACCAAATGACTAGTTCTTACATATTCTTTCATTTTCCAACCTTCTTTCCCCTTATATTTCGACAAGAAAGAGATAATCACCTCTCCATAAAATAAAAAGCACCCATAAAGGATGCTCAAGATAATCTCGGCATTTCTGAAAGTAGATTTTGGGTCTTAATTTGTGCAGCTATCCAATATATTGTTAGTTCTATCAAACCTTTTAAATCTTCAATATCCTTAGTGATCCACTTTCGGATATAGTGTGTTTCATCATTCCCCAACCAAACTGCTCGTTCAGAAACTTTCTTTATATTTGTATCAGTGATATGTTCGTTTATACATTTGCCGAGGAACTTTCCTTCAATTTGATCTTTATCCTCGTTTTGAAAAGAAATTAAATAATCTTTTATTATAAATTCTAGTGCTTTTCTATATTCCATGCCAGCAATATGATTAAGTCCACTTGCCTCTGCCTCAGCTGCTTGATTATATATTTCAGAGAACATTGGGGAAATATCATTTATTTCGGCATCAAATTCTCTTGGTCTTATTTTGTTCGGCATACATTCTCCTAGAGTCCACGTTGAACTACCTGACTTTGGACTATTATAGTATGCTATAAAAACTCGTTTGCAATCGTCATTTGTGCAAGCACATACCAATTCTATTCTTAACGCACTTGCGGAAGAGTCATTGTGTATTGCATTGATTGGTGTTGGCCGTTGCGCAAAGTGGCAAATCGGACAGACATCAGGGTAACGATCAATATAAGCATCATATCTAAGCGTTGAATCTTGTCCTTTAACTTTTATATATTTTATTTGTATCATTTATTTCTCCCTTTTAATCCCTAATATTAAGCAAAAAGTAAAGATAAGTACTCCCGAAGGAATGCTTTATTCTTGTATAAATCCTATAGTTTTTTTTGGCTCTTCTGGTGTTTCCTTTGGTAGTGAAACTAATAAAAAATTAAGTTGACTTACATGTTGTAGCAACTCCACTGGAGTTCCGTTGTCTGCTAAATTTCCTATAAATTTAATTAACTTCTTTCCTTTATAACCAATCCCAGTAATATTCACTGTTATTGTTTGTCCAAAAGAAGCTAACATAACACCAACTTCATGGTTCTCATCTAACTTTGATTGAAACTCATTTGCTGCAGAATGAAGTTCTTCAGCAATAGTGTCTGCATCATCTTTAAATTTAATGTTATCCAAATTAGGCGGATTAAACACCTTATACACCTCCCCTCACTACAATTATGAGAAAAAGGAAATTATTGGACAACCCCTATCGTTCGTCAAATAATGACAAAAAGGTTTTTCTCTGCTTTGTAAATCTCATTTACAACTATATTTCTCTATATTTTTTTAAAGCTTTTCTTGAGAGTTTGGATATATATGAAAGAAAAAGTATTACAATACTCTAATTAAGCACTCCTGCGTACTCTGATTAAGCACCCTTTGCAATAGTGCTTAATAAAGCACTCCTGCGTACTCTGATTAAGCACCCTTTGCAATAGTGCTTAATAAAGCACTCCCCTACATAAAAAGGCGACACTCCCAACCTGAGCGCCGCCTATCCTATATTACCGATAATATAATCACGCCAGTCTCCAAGCAACACGACTTCTTCCCGTCTTTTTTTCGATTTATTTTAGGAATTGAATTGTTTTGGATTATTTCCTCCTTTAATACTGATGTTATAACAGTATTGCCTTTCTTTAAACATTAACCGTCTACGCAGGTAAACTTACTCAGTTGTTGGAAAATAGTATTCTTTAACTTCAAAATAACAGTTTACATTTAAATCGTAATTTAACGCCCTAATAACATTTATTGACTTTGGTTTAATTACATAATTGTTTATATACTTGTTACTCAATACATCTTCAAGCTCTATTTTTATATTTAAATGGGGTAGTTGTTCTAAATCCAAATGAAGTTTTCCCGTTAACTGAAAATATGTATTATAAAGAGCGATAAATGCATGAGGAATTTTTACTTTGATGTCATCTCCTCTTTCAATCGCCAAGAATTCTTCTATAGGGAATTCTTCCAAGGCAAACAAGTTAGATCCAGCATATTCTTTACCGTTTGACCTATAGTTGTAATTTATATAAAGCCCCTTCTTCCCAGTCTGGTCGTGATAATCATCTATATCTCCCTCAATAAATACATATGTTCCTGGGTCAACAATGTTTCTAAAAACTGAATTATAATTTAGCATGTTAACAGTCACATTTACATTTTTAGCAATACCGTTACTTAAGTTTTTAATTACTATGTAAGAAGAATTTGATGTACCCCCTAAATCATATGTTCCAGTGTCCCAATTGAGGACATGCGGTGCCATTTTGTAGTCGAAATCAATATTTATTTCCTTTGGTTTAACAATCATAAAAGGCCGTAGTAATCTTCTGTTATTTTCACTAACTTCATTAAAATTACTACGAGCTGTATGTGCATTAATCATTGCCGAAATAGAAGCTCCTACTCCAGCCATCATTGCAAATATTGATATTAGCAATTGTCCCCAACTCAAAAATTTACACCCCTTAAAAAATTTCGATTTTTCTTATCCATGGAGTCTAATGACTATTTCCTTTTTACTTACGAAAGAGGTAAACTATTTAATTTGCCTCCAAAGGAGAATAATGCATCTTCTCACTCTTATTATTCCATCACTCTAAATATTTTAACTTAAAAACTATTTATCTGCTTTCATAGTTTTTTTCTAACAACCTTCAAACTTAATTCACTTTGAGCCTCAGACCTCTCAAAGGTGTTGCCATTTGCTTCGCTGTCGACCTAATCGCGTATTTAGCGACACAAGTCAAGTGTTCTTCTCAGTCTTTACCGAAATGTAATTTTCCCAATCATATATAATATCCTTTTTTATTGAGGTCTCTTTACAAACGAATTGGGAATCATATAAAATTTTACTTATGATCGTAGATTTTACCTTTAGTTGGACATCTTCAAATTATAGTAAGCCAGACGGATTCTTGACGTTACATTTTAGCAATAATATAACCTTAAAAGGGAAGAATTATATTGAAGCAGAAATTCTACTGTCCTGACTGTGCAATTAAAATTTCTAAGCGTAAAACATGCGCAAATTGCGGATTAGTCGTACGAAAATGTAAAAATTGTGATGCTGTCAATTTTGTTAGAAAAAATGAATTCTTAATAGCTTCTTGTTCACATTGTTTTCAACAAATGATTAGTGGTACAACCACACTAACTAAAGATTCTCCTTTTGTACATGAGGAAAGCAAAACTTCTAGAAAAAAATGTTTATACTGTAATGACTATGTTTCCTCCTTGTCGAGCTTAGTTTGTTTCAAGTGCAGGACATAAAAAGAAAAGAATATTATCTTTTTGCAATTACCGGCTATACTTTAATACTCGTTTTATGTCTCTCCGCGTTCTTCCTCAGTCATTTATCATACTTTAAATTTTAGCATTTATATTTAGCCCTTTTCTTATTAGTAACTGTGTACATGAGATTCATCTTAATATTATAATTTACCAGAAATAGGCACCCGATCCCACATAATGTGGGGTCAGGCACCTAATTCTATTGTTTTTCTTTCAAATAAATAATAAACTTAAAATCCTTGTGCCTAATTTCAGGTTGCTAAATTTTATAATCAATTTCCTGCGGCTGAACACTTACTTCTTATGTGAATGTGTTGAAAAGAGATGCTTCGCAGGCTTCCATCTCTTGAAAGAAGGTGCCTGACCCCACACGCTTTAAAGCATTAGCTAATGTGGGGCCAGGCACCTATTTTAGGAATTTCATTTCAAAGAAGCCCGTGCAGCCAGCCGCTGGATTTTTACAGCTGAAGATCTTGTTATTGGATACGATGAACCACTGTCCCGACCGCTGAATTTAAACATGGAAAGCGGCGAATATCAGCACCTCGGTTACTTCGAGCAAGAGGTTAAAGAGGCCAACTATAACACTTGCATTGAATAAATCTGGAGTGAATTCCCAAGCATGAATCAGGCTGAAGTCCGCGCTGCTCTTGCAAAATGCGGATTAACAACCAAGCATATTGAAAGCAAAGTCGAAGTCCTATCCGGAGGCGAAAAAGCCAAAGTCCGCCTGTGCAAAATTTCAAACACAGAAACGAACTTACTCATTCTAGACGAGCCTACCAACCACCTGGATGTCGACGCAAAAGAAGAACTAAAGCGTGCTCTAAAAGCCTATCGCGGAAGCATATTGATGGTATCCCACGAACCTGACTTCTACCGTGAAATTGCGACCGATATTTGGAATTGTGAGGATTGGACTACGAAGGTGTTTTGATTAATTTTGGGTACTTAGTGAATTTGGAGTAAATCGCTTAGGTACCCTATTTTTATTGGCCAACATTTTTCATAAGAACTCTTTTTTTGATAAAAGCCCATCCAAACTAATGTTTGAATGAGCTTTTATTTATTTCGATGTAATTTGGAAACAACCTCAACATGTGTTGAGTATATGTGGCAACACATGAGGTTGCTGCTGGTTTACATAAAAATATAATTCTGCAGGGTAACAGTTCTTTGCGCAAACGGGTCTAGCTAATTTGTTCTAATTCAATTTTTTCAACCGTTTCATTATTCCTTTTCTTCAGCATTGATCTAATGCACAATAAGTATAATGGATCAGTAAATACCCATTCAGTCCCTTTGGGCACCTTCTTTATAGGAGCATCTTCATATCTTTCTATTTCTCTTAATACGTTTCCTATTCCAAGAGTTACACCAGAAGTTGATATAGGGAATTCTCTTTTTACAATTTCTTCAACATCATTTGTTGTAAATGATCTTTTTTCAATACGTCCTAATGCATACAAAACTTGGTTTCTCCTACCTACTGTTGTTTCTTTGGAATTCATCATATTTTGGATGATTGTATAATTCTTAACCAAATATTCTTTAATGTATTTTTTTGTAGCCGTTTCTAAAAATGTCTCTTTTGCCTCCCATTCATTTTCCTCACAAATCTCTGCTAGAAATTCACAAAATTCATGCATCCTTTGTGGGATTCCATCTGTTACCAAATAAATATAATCCTGATATTTTTTTAATAACTCTGATTCAAAAGAGACTTTTAATTCATCAATAAATCCTTTTTTTACAAAGTCGTCCACCTGATTTTTATTTAATTTTGATACTTCATCTATTTCAGATAGCCTATTAGCAATTGAGGATAAGTTATCTACTTTTCTATAGTATTCTTTAAGTCCATTTGGTACTCCAACAATAATGAATTTGACTTTAAATTGTGAGATATAATCATCATCTAATAACAGGATCATATTACCAAGTTCATTCATTAACTTTTCATTATTGAATATGGTTTCTAAGTTATCAAGACTGTTTTTTCCCTGCGTCTTTGTACATATTCTCTAATAGCAACTCAAAGGAATCTTTACCTTTAAATTGATATGTTTTCGTGTGATCAATTTTTCCTTTTGCAACATACGCTGATAATTGCCCTTCTTTTTTCTCACTATAACCTGTATTTACTACTATTCCTTTCCTTCCAAGCAGATCTTCCATTTCTTTTCGAATACTTCCTTTAGAATCTGCAGTAGATAAGTTGACAGTTTCAAAAAGAGTATTTTCTTCGCCTAAAACCTTTTTGTATAACCAAGACTTACCACTACCACTTTCTCCATGGACAATTATGTGCTTGGATCTCGTAATAGCTCTTGCTAACTGTTTTTCTAATCCCTCTCTTTGTATGTACATTCTCTTATTTACATGATGACTTCTCGGCGTAAATACTTCATTTACTGGCTTTCGTTTCTGTTTGGCAAACACCTAAATCACACCCATAAAAAGATATTTTTTCCTCTAAATCCCTTACTCCTACTATAAAACTTTCAAAGTATATTTTAAACACTATTTAGCCAAAAAAGTGCTGATTTTTCAGAATCAAGTTTAAATCTATTAATTGCGCTTTATTTTCGAAAAGGTTGTATTAACGACAGAGTTAAAACCCCCAAAAGGTTCAGAGCCGCATCTCTGTTTAAACGCTGTCGTTTGCCGGGCTCGACAATAATAATTCGAGTAAAGAATAACAGAGGGAGCGTCCTTAAATCATGCAAAATAAGAGGTTGATGAGCGGAGCATGGTGTAAAATCAGCGTAGCAATCAAATCATTAGGCAAGGTATTTCAGCTGTTTCAGACTGAATTAATGTGGGGTCAGGCACCTATTTCTTGTAATATAGAAATTGCTCCCTACTTTCGAAGGTGACATTCTCGTAGATATCAGGAACATAAGCTAGCCACAATTGTAGAATACCTTTAATGATATTCCTATTTAATATATGGTATAATTTTCCCATTAATTATTAGAGAGAGTGAGCGTAATTAAATGAGGGATAATCCAACATCCAAAGGTCAAGTTTTTCATAAGAATACTATATTACAAATTCATGATGAAATTTATTTCAAAGTAAACCAGAAATATATAGATGTTTTTTTATGTGGAGGAGCAAGTAGTAAAAAACATATATCAGTTCGCGATAAAATAAGGGATGGATTAAGCAACTTTGAGAATATTAGAATTCTATACCCAGAGGATTTATTTATTGAGATGCTTAATAAAGATAAAGACTACAATTTATTAAGTCTTGAAAGATTTCTTGCTGATAATTGTGACATTATTTGTATAGTTTGTGAAAGTGCTGGTTCATTAGTTGAATTAGGGGCTTTCACTAACAATGAGAACACGGTTGATAAGGTAATAGCACTCATTGAAGAAAAAAGAAAAAGACAAAAAAGTTTTATAATGTTAGGACCTGTAAAAATTTTAAAGAAAATAAGTAAAGAACGGGTAGTATTTTATAATGAACATTTAGAAGGTATTAATGAGAAATTAAAAAAGGCTTTTGAAAAAAAAATAAAGCATTCTAAAGATATAAAGGATGGAAGCTCTAAGCCAATCAACACATTATTAGGATTATACTATTTTATTCCTTTAATTCTATATTTTTTTAAAAAAAT
>NZ_JASHIV010000026.1:0-56635 GCF_030733525.1 Bacillus sp. MMSF_3328
TAATCATTTGGCTCGATAATCTACCGACTCAGCAATTTATTTAATCAAATGGCCAATTAATTTACCGAAATCCCCAACTAATTTACCATTTGGCCTTAAATCCAACTATAGCCGGCAGCTGTTTTCATAAATATTGCTGGAAAAAGCATTATTGATGGGCATTAGAGCTGAGTATTTGATCAGAATAACCAGGTGAGCAGCTGCTTAAACTGTGAATTTAATCATTTGGCTCGATAATCTACCGACTCAGCAATTTATTTAATCAAATGGCCAATTAATTTACCGAAATCCCCAATTAATTTACCATTTGCCTTAAATCTAACTATAAGCCGGCAGCTGCTTTCTTAAATGCATGCCGGACGGGCGAATTGCTCTGCGTCCTTGCTTAACATATCGTTGAATACAGCAACTTTAACCATGAATAATCAATTCCCAAGACAATCCACCAACACCCCAACTAGACTAACAAATATAACCCTGCTGTCCAACCCCACACTCTGCCTTCAAATGTGATTGCCTGCTGCGGCCGCCATGGACACAATGTCAAAATGGCTGCTTTCGTTCAAAAAACCACAAAAAAAAGAAGCATCAGCTTCTACGAGAATATTTCCGGTGTATTTACTTTCCGCAGTTTCTTTAGATAATATTTATATTTTGGATTGTCCGTGTCGGTGTTAATCAGATCAGATTCACAATCTGTGCAGATGAAAGAAGTATATAAATGTATGCCCCTTGTTTTATCCTCTTCGCAAATGACACAGGTTTTCTTCATCTGATTGTTTGCCAATAAAGAATCCATATCTCCACCTCCACCTCTTATTCTGTCCATTGTGCAAAAAATAATACAATTTTTTGAAAAGTCTCGAGGGTATTTACATGTTTTCTATTGTATGTTCTGCTTCGCTTCTGGGTGTATGTCTATAGGCAATTCTTTTGGCAACAGCTTATTTTTATTTAGGGGACGCATTATCTTTTTAAGATGTGGTCTGATAAAATAGGTGAAGAATCTAACAATCTGGTGATAACAATGAATGACTATAATAATATTCCCCTTTACGGCAGGCTGCTGGATCATATAGGTAAGGACAGCATTTCCCTGCATGTCCCGGGACATAAGAATGGCCTTTTATATAAAGGCAGCCAAGAGGCCTACGCAGAGGCACTGAAGCTGGATGTGACGGAATTGTCCGGTCTGGATGATCTCCATGCTGCTTCAGGTGCCATCAAAGAAGCAGAACTTTTAGCAAGCAAGCTGTATGGAGCTAAAGAGAGCTCTTTTTTAATAAATGGGTCGACTGTTGGAAACCTTGCCATGATCCTTGGGACTGTGAAGGAAGGCGAGACGGTCCTTGTGCAGCGGAATTGCCATAAGTCCGTTTTGAATGGGATACGTCTTGCCAAGGCATCTCCTGTTTTCCTGGGGCCGGAGTATAATGGTGACTGGGGGGTGGCCGGCGGCATTGCTCCAGGGACGGTGGAAAAAGCTATCAGCCTTCACCCTGATGCCAAAGCAATCATCCTGACTTATCCGAACTATTATGGCATGGTATTTGATTTGCAGGCAATCATCCATAAAGCCCATCAGCATGGGATACCTGTATTGGTGGATGAGGCGCATGGGGCTCATCTGATTAAAATGTCCCGGCTGAAGTCAGCAGTGGAGCTGGGGGCTGATTTCGTGGTGCAGTCAGCCCATAAGACGCTCCCTGCCATGACGATGGGTGCTTATCTCCATTATAATAGCCGGCTCATCGGTTATGAGGGAGCAAGGGAATATTTGCAGATGCTGCAGTCCAGCAGCCCTTCTTATCCGATCATGGCATCATTGGATGGTGCCAGGCATTATTTAGAAACATTTACAGAAGAGGATGATAAAATCCTCCTTGAGCGTATAGAATCATTCAGGCGCGGGCTGGCCGGCATAAGCGGCCTGCTGGTGCTGGAATATGAAGAAGGTGCAGGAGACCCGCTGAAAGTTGTGATCCAGCCTGAAGGGTTGTCCGGCTTTGAGCTGCAGAGCCTGCTGGAGGATGAGGGGATTTATCCTGAAATGGCGGATCCCTATAATGTCGTGTTTGTCCTCCCGCTCTTAAAGAAGGATATGGATTTTCCTTTTAAAGAGATTATTTTTAAAACGGAGAAGGCCATGTCCGGAAAAAGGAAGGGCCAGACTGCAAAAGTGAATTATTTTCAAAAGCCATCTGTTTCGACCCTTGCCGTGAATGCCCAGGACCTGATGGGGATGAGCAGAAAAGCAGTATCCATGGAGGAGGCGGCAGGAAAGATATGCGCAGAGCTGATCATTCCGTATCCTCCAGGTATTCCGCTCCTTTTTCCCGGTGAAGTGATATCAGAAGAGGATGTGAAGAGCATCCGGCTTTTACAGGCAGGCGGTGCAAGGTTCCAGGGCGGCAGCCATTTAGATAAAAATCAAATCAGCATATATGCTTTACAAGCAGAATGTAAGCAGGAGGAACATGATGGATAAAGGTTTATTTATAACAGCGGAAGGTCCTGAGGGAGCCGGCAAGACGACTATTATCAATATGCTGGCGAGCGGGCTCGCTGATGAAGGATATAAAGTGATGCAGACGAGGGAGCCGGGCGGCATTGAAATCGCTGAGCAGATCAGGGCTGTTATCCTGGATACAAAGAATACGGCAATGGATCCTCGGACAGAGGCGCTTCTTTATGCAGCAGCGAGAAGGCAGCACTTGGCAGAGAAGGTGCAGCCTGCTCTTGATGAAGGCTATATCGTCCTGTGCGACCGTTTTATTGACAGCTCGCTTGCCTATCAGGGATATGCCCGGGGGCTTGGGATTGATGAGGTCTATTCGATCAATCATTTCGCCATTGAAGGCATGATGCCTGAGCTGACCTTATATTTTGATATCGATCCGGCTTCCGGCCTCCAGAGGATCGGCCGGAATCAAGGCCGGGAAGTGAACCGGCTGGATTTGGAGAGCCTGGAATTTCATACGAAGGTACGGGAAGGCTATGAGATCCTGCTTGCAAAATTCCCGGATAGGATTAGCCGCATAGATGCTTCTCTTCCTGTGGAAGAGGTTTACCAGCTCGCATCTGCCAGGCTGAAATCGCTGTTTGCAGATAAATAGATTCTGAACGAAAGGGCCTCATGGGGCCTTTTCTCCTTTTCAGGAAAATTTTTTTGTTCTTTAGAGAACGGATTTATTTCATTGCTCCTGAATAGACGCTGTTTATAGACAGAATTCTTGCTATAATATAGATAGATACACGCGGAAAAACACTTTTTAAAGGACGTGACAATAGATGAAGCTAATATTAGCCGTTATTCAGGATCAGGACAGCAATAAGCTGATGAGTGCGTTAGTGGAGCATAATTTCAGGGCAACAAAGATGGCGAGCACCGGCGGTTTTTTAAAAGCGGGCAACACGACCTTTATGATTGGTACAGATGATATCCGGGTGGACAAGGCCCTGCAGGTCATAAAGGACAGCTGCAGTGCGCGCGACCAGCTGGTGGCGCCAGTATCGCCGATGGGCGGGAATGCCGATTCTTATGTGCCGTATCCGGTTGAGGTCGAAGTGGGCGGAGCGACAGTATTTGTTCTGCCGGTTGAAAGCTTCCATCAGTTTTAATAAGGGATAACAGGAGACGATCGCTTTGAAAATAAATCAGGATTTGCGCCTTAACCTTGATAAGGTTAAGCAGGATCAAAAGCTTCAGCCAGGCGATGGGGCAAAGTTCCAGCAGCTTGTCCAGAAGCAGGACCAAAAAATGCAGATGGCCCAGCTTCAGGGGCTTTTGAAGGATATCGACTCTGCCGGGGAACGCCTGGGGAGATCGCGCAATTTCAAGGATCTTGCCAAGTTTAAAACACTTGTCAAACGTTTTGTGAAGGAAACAGTGGATTATGGGATGGAGCTGAACCAGTCCCACAGCTGGAACCAGTATGGACAGGGCCGGTCTTTAAAGATTGTGGAGACCATTGATCAGAAGCTGGCCGATCTGACGGAGGAAGTCATGAAGAAGGAAAAGCAGTCCATCGGTATTCTCGGGAAAATCGGGGAAATCAAAGGACTGCTCATTAATATATATATGTAGGTGAGTGATCAGTTTGGCAAAAACGTGGGAGCAGCTGGAGAGGCTTCAGCCTGCCGTATTGAAATTATTCAAAAACAGCATACAGAAGGACCGGCTTGCCCACGCCTATTTATTTGAAGGGATGAGGGGGACCGGCAAGAAGGATGCCGGGCTTCTTTTGGCAAAAAGCCTGTTCTGCGAAAGGCCGGAGGGCGGCTATATCCCATGTGAAGACTGCACGAACTGCAGGAGGATCAACAGCGGCAACCATCCGGACATACATCTGCTGGAGCCTGATGGGCTTTCAATTAAAAAGCATCAGATACAGGCGCTTCAGGAGGAGTTCTCGAAAACAGGAGTGGAGTCGAAGCGCAAGCTTTATATGATCAACCATGCCGATAAAATGACGGTAAATGCGGCGAACAGCCTTCTCAAGTTTCTGGAGGAGCCGAACTCTGACTCTGTCGCCATCCTGATGACCGAACAGGGACAAAGGATGCTGCCGACCATTTTGTCCCGCTGCCAGACCATTTCATTCATTCCGCTAACGCCCCAAAATATGGAAATGCAGCTTGCGGAAAACGGTGTAAGCCCGCAAATGGCGCCATTATTGGCCCAATTAACCAATAATTTGGATGAAGCAATCGCTCTCTCCAGTGATGATTGGTTTGCACAAGCACAAAAAATAGTGTTAAAATTATATGAAGTGCTGAAAAAGAATCCTTTAGAGGCGATGGTTGCACTGCAGGAAGAATGGTTTTTGCACTTTAAAGAGAAAGAGCAGTTTGATCGCGGTTTGGATTTGCTGATACTTATCTTTAAGGATTTACTATATATACAGCTTGGGAAAAAGGGACAGGCTGTTTATCTAAACGAGATGAACCGTTTAGAGCAATATGCATTACAAACGTCCGGACGTCGTCTGACCGAGCAGATGACAGCCATTTTGGAGGCAAAAAGAAAGCTGCACGCAAATATGAATCCGCAGCTGTTGATGGAACAGCTTGTGTTAAAATTGCAGGAGGGATCTTCATTTGTATGATGTAGTGGGAGTACGGTTTAAGAAAGCCGGGAAGATTTATTACTTCGATCCCGGAGATCTCTCAATTCAAAAGGACGACTTTGTAATCGTGGAAACAGTCCGGGGCGTAGAGTACGGAAAAGTAGTAATTGCCCGGAAGCAAGTGGATGAGAACGATGTTGTCCTTCCATTGAAAAAAGTTCTGAGAATTGCAGATCAAAAGGATCGGATGATTGTTGAGGAAAACAAGGAAGCTGCACATGAAGCCTATGAGGTGTGCTGTGAAAAAGTCAGCACTCATCAGCTTGATATGAAGCTTGTTGATGTTGAATATACATTTGATCGAAATAAAGTGATTTTTTACTTTACAGCCGACGGAAGAGTAGATTTCCGGGAGCTTGTAAAGGACTTGGCAGCGATCTTTCGGACAAGGATCGAATTGCGCCAAATTGGTGTTCGGGACGAAGCTAAGATGCTCGGTGGCATAGGACCATGCGGTAGGATGCTTTGCTGTTCTACCTTCCTGGGGGATTTTGATCCGGTGTCGATCAAGATGGCAAAGGACCAGAACCTTTCCCTTAACCCAACGAAAATATCCGGACTGTGCGGACGTCTCATGTGCTGCCTGAAGTACGAGAATGATGAGTATGAGTCTGCGAAAGAGCAGCTGCCGGATATAGGAGCGGTCATCAATACTCCACAGGGCCGCGGCAAAGTGGTTGGGCTCAATATTTTAGAACGCGTTCTGCAAGTGGAAGTGAGAGACCAGGAGCGTGTCCTTGAATATACGCTGGACGAAGTGCTGACAGAAGGTGCTGTTTCGGTACAATCCACAGATTAATGAGGTGGAACGCGTGGATAAAAAAGAAATTTTTGACTCCGTGATCAATATGGAAACCCAAATCGGACAACTGTATACACAGCTTGGCGAGCTTAAACAGCATCTGGCAGAGATACTTGAGGAGAATAATTCCCTGAAGCTGGAGAATGACCATTTAAGGCGCCGGCTGGAAACAACGGCAGAGCAACAGTCCAACAGGAAGAAAGACAAGAAAGGGAAAAGCAAGCCTCAGCAGGATGATAAAGTCATCGATATTGGTGAAGGCTATGACAATCTTGCAAGGCTTTACCAGGAAGGTTTCCATATTTGCAATCTGCATTTTGGGAGCCCGCGCAAAGAAGGGGATTGCCTTTTCTGCCTTTCCTTCCTTAATAAGAAATAATGTAAGCCTTCCTTTTGCCGGGAAGGCTCTTTTTACAATGTTTATCGGAGGAAATTGTATGCTGAATTTAAAAGGGGATGAGCGGCTGGATTATCTGCTTGCTGAAAAGCTGCGCATCATCCAGAGCCCGTCTGTGTTTTCTTTTTCCCTGGATGCAGTCCTGCTGGCGAGGTTTTCTTATGTGCCGATCCAGAAAGGGAACCTGATTGATCTGTGCAGCGGGAATGGTGTAATCCCGCTGTTTTTGAGCAGCCGGACAAAAGGGTCGATCACCGGTGTGGAAATCCAGGAGAGGCTCCATGATATGGCTGTGAGAAGCATAGAGTACAATGGGCTTGAAGACAGGATTAAAATGATTCATGGGGATATCAAGGAGATGCCGGCCCTGCTTGGGCACGGGAAGTATGATATTGTAACATGCAATCCGCCTTATTTCCTTACCCCAGCCAAAGATCAGATCAATGCCAATGAACATCTTGCCATTGCCAGGCATGAGATTCTGTGCACACTTGAGGATGTGGTGCGCGTCTCAAGCCAGCTGCTGAAGCAGGGAGGAAAGGCGGCTTTTGTCCACAGGCCAGGAAGGCTCCTTGATATGGTCACTCTGATGAGGCAGTATAAGCTTGAGCCGAAGCGTCTCCAGTTTGTTTATCCGAAACAGGGCAAAGAAGCCAATATGCTCCTTGTTGAAGGGGTCAAGCAGGGGAGCCCGGATTTGAAGGTGCTGCCGCCGCTTTATATCTATAATAAAGATCATGAATATACATCGGAAATCAGTGAGATGTTATATGGAAAATGATGCACATTACTTCTATGTTTTAAAATGCAGGGATGGCAGCCTCTATGCCGGCTACACCAATGATCTCGACAGGCGGGTCAGGCTTCATAATGAAGGGAAGGCGGCTAAATATACAAGGGGGCGGGGACCGGTTGTGCTAGTCTACCATCAGGTCTTTTCAGGAAAAACTGAAGCGATGAGGGCAGAATATCAATTCAAGCAGTTAAGCAGAAAAAAGAAAGAAGACTTTCTAATGAAGGAAACAGGTGATTTGGATGTGGCAGCAAAAGAGCTTTAGCAATGATTATAAGAAGGGTACGCTTTATTTGGTGCCGACGCCGATTGGAAACCTGGAGGATATGAGCTTCCGGGCCGTGCGGATGCTGAAAGAGGCTGATTATATTGCAGCTGAGGATACACGTAATACAAAGAAGCTTTGCAATTATTTTGAAATAGAAACGCCTGTCATCAGCTATCACGAGCATAATAAAGGCCATAGCGGTGATAAGATCATTCAGATGCTTGAAGAGGGATCAGCGGTTGCCGTGGTGAGTGATGCCGGGATGCCGACTATCTCGGATCCGGGCTATGACCTGGTCGTAAAGGCGCTTGAACACCAGCTGACTGTTGTTCCGCTTCCAGGGGCAAATGCTGCACTGACGGCTCTCATTGCTTCAGGCATTGCCTCGCAGCCTTTTTATTTCTATGGTTTCCTGAACAGACAGAAAAAAGAAAAAAAGCAGGAGTTGGAAAAGCTCGCTAAAATGGATGCAACCATTATCCTGTATGAATCCCCGCATCGCCTGAAGGAAACACTGCAGCTGATGAGCGGGCAGTTGGGCGAACGCCAGGCCGTTCTATGCCGGGAGCTTACAAAGAGATATGAAGAATTCATCCGGGGCAGCCTTTCAGAGCTGGCGGAATGGGCAGAATCTGATGAAGTCAGAGGAGAATTCTGTATTATCCTGGAGGGGAACCCGGAGGGAGAATCAGCGGAAGAAGATATGTGGTGGGAGCAGCTTTCCATTGAAGAGCATGTGAAGCACTATATATCTGTGAAGGAAATGACCTCCAAGGATGCCATTAAGCAGACAGCGAAGGATAGGAGCCTGAATAAAAGAGAAGTTTACAGCGCCTATCATATTGAGCAATAGAAAAAAGCTTCCGGTATATGGAAGCTTTTTTCTTTTCATATAGTATCAAAAAGTATTACACTTACACAGAGCGCAAGTGACTATACTTTTATTATTTTGCAGTTTCAAATGTGCTTTGGATTTCTTTCAGCAGCTGCTCTGCACCGTCACGGCTCAGGATCAGCTTGCCGCCTGCAAGTGTGATGTTATCATCAGAGACTTCGCCGGTAACCTGGCAAGTCATGTTTGGCTTATATTTTTTCAAAATGATGCGCTCATCATCAACATAGATTTCAAGAGCGTCCTTTTCGGCGATGCCAAGTGTACGTCTTAACTCAATCGGAATAACTACGCGTCCCAGCTCATCAACTTTACGAACAATACCTGTAGATTTCATATTAAAAATCTCCTCTCATATCTCCACTATTTTCTTTTTCTCTATCTATAGATTCGTCATTATTCGACAAAATTCTTATAGATTACATAATACCAGCCATTCCCAAATCCGTCAATTACTTTTAAATCAAATTTTTTTAGAAATTTTTAGGCGATGAAGAAAGTTGCTATATCAGGGTTTTGTGGCTGGAGAGACACATTTTTGGCATAGAGCTGTTCTGAAGATTATTTTGAATTAAGAGTATAAATTTATACTATGATAACATCATTCGACAAAATTCTACAATAATGTCGAAACGCTTCATAATATATACTTCGTGCTTGGTTCCGGATTTTTGGGGATGGAAGGGGGAGCTTCAGACCTGGGCAAGCCGCCTCCGCTTTTCTTCATGTCCAGCTCCCGGCGCTAGCCCCTCGAGTCTTAAGCCAATCAGATCAGGAGGTTAAAGAACAACCTTCCGCTCTGCCCGTCTTAAGCTTGTCGGGGCTGAGCAAGCGCCCTCCGCCTTTCTTCATGTCCAGCTCCGGGCGCTAGCCCCTCGAGTCCTAAGCCAATCAGATCAGAAGGTTAAAGAACAACCTTCCGCTCTGCTCGTGTTAAGCTTGTCGGGGCTGAGCAAGCGCCCTCCGCCTTTCTTCTTGTCCAGCTCCGGCTCCTAGGTGCTCGAGTCATAAGCCACTTTGGAACCGAAGGCAAAGAACGCCTTCAATTCCAAAGCGTCTTATGCTGGGCTCACAGGATGTGGGTCATGCAGGCGTTGCCACAGGACGTGGCGTATTTAGCCTCCGTTCCTTAAATTGCAAGTCGCCTCCGCCTTTCTTATGTCCAGCTCCAGCGGCTAGAGCCTCGAGTCATAAGCCACGGCAGAATTAAAGACAAAGAACGCCTTTTATTCTGCCGCGTCTTATGCTTGTCGGCTCTGGGCAAGCCGCTTCCGCCTTTCTATTTGTCCAGCTCCGGGCGCTAGCCCCTCGAGTCTTAAGCCAATCAGATCAGAAGGTTAAAGAACAACCTTCCGCTCTGCTCGTCTTAAGCTTGTCGGGGCTGAGCAAGCGCCCTCCGCCTTTCTTAGTTGCACTATTTGATATTTTTAGGTATATTTTGAGGGTATAAGAGGCTATGCTGACGAGTATAGAAAACATAGTGAATTTGCTTGATTGCGGGCATGCTAGGCTGATTTTCGCTCTCGTCCTGGAAAGGGCGGGATTTTTTGCATTCAGGGCCTGAGATGCCATGTCAAATAGATGGACGAGCTTGTTTCTTTTGCTTGCTCTTACTTTGCTGAACATTAACAGGAGGGAAACCAATGGAAGGAAAATTGAAGACCTTTTATCTTACAACCCCGATCTATTATCCGAGCGGAAATCTGCATATCGGCCATGCCTACACAACAGTGGCCGGAGATGCGATGGCCCGCTATAAGCGCCTGCGCGGCTATGATGTAATGTATTTGACCGGTACGGATGAACATGGACAGAAAATTCAGCAGAAAGCTGAAGAAAAAGGCGTAACGCCGCAGGAGTATGTTGATGAGATCGTCGATGGCATCAAGGACCTGTGGAGCAAGCTGGACATCTCCTATGATGATTTCATCCGCACGACCCAGGATCGCCACAAACAGGTGGTTGAAAAGATTTTCGCCCGCCTGCTTGAGCAGGGCGATATTTATTTGGGAGAATATGAAGGCTGGTATTGTACGCCTTGTGAATCATACTTCACAGAACGCCAGCTGGTTGACGGCAACTGCCCTGACTGCGGACGCCCTGTCAATAAAGTGAAGGAAGAATCCTATTTCTTCAAGGTGAGCAAATACGCAGACAGGCTGCTTAAGTATTATGAAGAAAATCCGCATTTCATCCAGCCAGAATCACGCAAGAATGAAATGATCAACAATTTCATCAAGCCTGGACTTGAGGACCTGGCTGTTTCAAGGACAACCTTTGACTGGGGCGTAAAAGTGCCGGACAATCCAAAGCATGTGGTATATGTATGGATCGATGCGCTTTCCAACTATATTACGGCCCTTGGCTACGGAACAGAAGACGACTCCAAATATCTGAACTATTGGCCTGCGGATGTCCATCTGGTCGGCAAGGAAATTGTCCGTTTCCATACGATCTACTGGCCAATCATGCTGATGGCGCTGGATCTGCCGCTGCCAAAGAAGGTATTTGCCCATGGCTGGCTTTTGATGAAGGATGGGAAAATGTCCAAATCCAAAGGGAATGTCGTTGATCCTGTTACATTGATTGACCGCTACGGACTGGATTCCCTCCGCTATTACCTCCTTCGCGAAGTGCCGTTCGGCGCTGATGGTGTTTTTACACCGGAAGGATTTGTTGAGAGGGTCAATTTCGACCTGGCAAATGACCTGGGCAATCTGCTTAACCGTACGGTGGCAATGATCGAGAAGTATTTTGACGGAACGATACCTGCCTATCAAGGATCTGAAGGCGAGTTTGACAAGCAGCTGCTTGATATGAACAAAGAAACAGTCGCCAAGTATGAAGAAGCGATGGAAAAGATGGAATTCTCTGTAGCCCTTTCATCTGTGTGGCAGCTTGTGAGCAGGACGAACAAGTACATCGATGAAACACAGCCATGGGTGCTTGCGAAGGACGAAGCACGCAAGGAAGAGCTGGGCAATGTGATGTTCCACCTGGCTGAGTCTCTGAGAAGGACCGGCGTATTGCTGAAGCCTTTCCTGACACGCACGCCGGATGGAATCTTCAATCAGCTGAATGTGAATACAGAAGAGCTGACATCATGGGAAAGCCTCGAGACGTTCGGCCTGATTCCGGAGAATACGAAGGTAGTCAAAGGAGACCCGATCTTCCCAAGGCTTGATATGAAAGAAGAAGTGGAATACATTAAAGAAAAAATGCAGGGAAGCGCACCAGCTCCTGCAGCAGAAGAGAAGAAGGTGCCTGAGAAGCCGGACAGCGAGGAAATCACAATTGATGATTTTATGAAGCTGGACCTGCGGGTAGCTGAAGTCATTTCGGCTCAGCCGGTCAAGAAAGCGGATAAGCTTCTAAAGCTTCAGCTTGATCTTGGGTATGAAAAGAGGCAGGTAGTTTCCGGGATTGCAAAATTCTATAAGCCGGAAGAGCTTGTCGGCCGCAAGGTTATCTGTGTGACCAACCTTAAGCCGGTTAAGCTGCGGGGCGAGCTTTCAGAAGGTATGATCCTGGCCGGAAGCGAGGACGGAGCGCTGTCACTTGCGACTATTGCCGAGTCACTGCCAAACGGAGCGCGTGTAAAATAAGCCAGTAGAATGGACATAGGGATGTTTTGCGTTTCATAAGCGTCGGACAGCCCTATGTTTTCTTTCATTTAAGGACAGGAAAGATATTTTGTAACATAAATGAAATAATAGAGATGTAAATATAATATTTTCTCTAGTAAGGAGTTTTTCTATGTTATTCGACACGCATGTACATTTGAATGCCGAACAGTTTGAGGAAGATCTGGAAGAAGTGATCGGGAGGGCGCAGGCAGAAGGTGTCTCCCATATGGTGGTTGTCGGCTTTGACCGCCCGACAATCACCAAAGCCATGGAGCTGGCAGAAGCCTATGATTTTATTTTTGCATGTGTCGGCTGGCATCCTGTCGATGCTATTGATATGACTGATGAGGACCTGGCCTGGATCGAGGAGCTGGCTGCCCATCCAAAAGTAGTGGCAATCGGGGAGATGGGGCTTGACTATCATTGGGATAAATCGCCGAAGGATGTCCAGAAGGATGTATTCAGAAGGCAGATCAGGCTGGCGAAGAAAGTTAAGCTGCCGATCGTCATCCATAATCGGGACGCAACGGCTGATGTTGTGGAAATCCTGAGGGAAGAGGGAGCGGGAGAGGTCGGCGGCATCATGCATTGCTACAGCGGGAGTGTCGAAGTGGCTAAGGAATGCCTTGATATGAATTTCTATATTTCTCTCGGTGGCCCGGTAACCTTCAAAAATGCGAAAAAACCGAAGGAAGTCGCAGAGGCAGTTCCTCTTGAAAAGCTATTGATTGAAACCGACTGCCCTTATCTTGCTCCGCATCCCTACCGGGGAAAAAGGAATGAGCCTGCCTATGTTAAGCTGGTGGCTGAGCAGATTGCCGAACTGAAAGGGCTGGCATTCAAAGAAGTGGCAGAAGCGACAACGGAAAATGCAAAAAGATTATTCGGCATCAACCGCTAAGCGTTTTTGTCGATTCATGGGGGAGCTTGTCCCTATTAAGTCCAATTCTTAAAAGTTCTACACGCCTCCTTTTCGTCATAGGATAACCGTGTCGATAAGTCTCTCTTTCCTTTCTCTTGTTTTTTTTGCATAATAGGAAATACGTTTTCCCCCTCCCGCCCAGGAAAGCAGCAAAATGAGAGAAAAGTGTTTGAGTTGACAGCCGGCAAGATACTCTATATAATCACTCCGAAGAGAAAAGGAGGCGTTTTTCATCGCGATTGAGAACATGAAAAACCTGTTTTCCAAGTCTTTGAGTAAGAAAAAACTGACCGTCATGGTTGCTAGTTTAATAGTTTTTTCGGCAGCTGCCGGGTTCATGATTTTTGAAACCACGAAAAAAACAGTAGCAGTTTCCATGAATGGCCAGGACAAAGTCATCAAAACACATGCAGATACAGTTCAAGATATATTCGATGATCTGGAAATATCCCTTCGCTCAGAAGACTATCTGTTTCCCTCGGGAAGCACAAAGGTAAAGGACGGCTTAGAGGTAGTATGGGAGCCGGCAAAACAGGTTCAACTGACAGACAGCAGCGGGAAGAAAACGATTTGGACAACGGCGGATACGGTTGGCGGGCTTTTAAAGGAGCAGAATATTGCACTTTCAGAGCATGATAAAGTCAATCCGAAGCCGGATGAGGGAATTAAGGACGATTTAAAGATAGAAGTGGAAAAAGCTTTTGCGTTGACGCTCATTGAGGGCGGCAAGAAACAACAAATGTGGTCAACTTCGACTACGGTCGCTGACTTTTTATCGCAGCAGGGAATTACACTAAACAATATGGACCGTGTTGAACCAAAGCTAGAAGAGACAGTCAAGGAAAATGCCATTGTCAATGTCATTCGAGTTGAAAAAGTCACCGATGTAGTGGAAGAACCAATCAGTTATGCCGTGGTTACAAAGAAGGACGCCAGCCTTGCCAAGGGGAAGGAACAGGTTGTCTCCCACGGGCAGGAAGGCCTTTTATCAAGGCAGTATGAAGTTGTTTTGGAAAACGGAAAAGAAACATCCAGAAAATTGCTCAGTGAAAAGAAAGTAAAAGAGAAAAAGGATAAGATTGTTGCTGTCGGCACGAAGGTTATGGCGCAGAGGGTTGCTGTTTCCCGCGGAGCGGGCTCAAGCGAGTCCGGCAGGGAGATGTATGTTTCCTCTACTGCATATACTCCAAGCTGCAGCGGATGCTCGGGCATAACCGCTACAGGGATCAATCTTAAATCAAACCCAGGCATAAAAGTCATCGCCGTTGATCCGCGGGTAATCCCGCTAGGCACGAAAGTCTATGTCGAAGGATATGGCTATGCAGTGGCAGCCGATACCGGCTCTGCCATTAAGGGCAATAAAATCGATGTATTCTTTGCTTCCAAGTCGGATGCATACCGGTGGGGAAGAAAGACGGTTAAAATCAAAATATTAGACTAAACGATTTATGCAGGGGAAGAATTTCTCCTGTTTTTTTGTTGGTTTAGCGGGGTCTGGCAATGCGGAATGATTTTTTCCCGGCGATTCGGTAATATATAATAAAACACAGACGGATTGTTTTTTATTGTTACTCATACTATTAGACGATTCAGATTACAAAAATGTTTCAAGTTTTTATCAAATTTTTCATTTTAATTTTGGAGGACCAATGAAGATTAAAGAAATCATTGTAGTGGAAGGCAAGGATGATACGACGGCTATAAAGAGGGCGGTCAATGCTGACACGATTGAAACGAACGGTTCAGCCATCAATGCGGCAACTCTGGAAAGAATCAAGCATGCTCAAAGCAAGAGGGGTGTCATCGTTCTGACGGATCCGGACTTCCCGGGCCAGAAGATCCGTGATAGCATCACCCGCCATGTGCCTGGCTGCAAGCATGCTTTCATAGATAAGACGGATGCACTGCCGAAGTCGGGGAGAGGCCTGGGGGTCGAGCACGCTTCCCCTGAGACGATCAGGAAAGCACTCCGGGAGGCCCAGACTATGCAGGAAACAGCCCGGGAGGAAATTACCCAGGAAGATTTGATCCTGGCCGGCCTCATCGGCGGGAGCAGCGCGAGGGAGCGCAGGGAGAAGCTGGGAAGGCTTCTTAAGATTGGGTATACTAACGGAAAACAGCTTCATAAGAGACTGATGATGTTCCAGGTCCCGAAAGAAGACTTTGCATCTGCCATTGAAGCGATCGACCAGGAGGAGCGCCATGCATAAAGATATCGCAACACCACTTAGAACACGTGCCATACTTGAAAAATACGGCTTCAGCTTTAAAAAGAGCCTGGGGCAGAACTTCCTGATAGACACCAATATACTGAACCGGATCGTCGACCATGCCGAGCTCCGGGAAGGTTCAGGAGCAATTGAGATCGGGCCCGGCATTGGGGCACTCACAGAGCAGCTGGCCAAGCGGAGCGAAAAAGTGGTCGCCTTTGAAATTGACCAGAGGCTCCTTCCGATCCTGAAGGAAACGCTCGCACCTTATCCGAATGCTGAAGTGATCCATCAGGATGTCCTAAAGGCTGATGTTAAAACCACAATCGAGGAAAGGTTTGCACCGGGCCAGGATCTGATGGTGGTTGCCAATCTCCCGTATTATGTGACCACTCCGATCATCATGAAGCTCCTGGAGGAAAAACTGCCGATCCGCGGGATCGTCTGCATGCTCCAGAAGGAAGTGGCTGACCGCATTTCGGCCAAGCCGGGCTCAAAGGACTATGGATCGCTTTCAATTGCCGTCCAGTATTATACAGAAGCAGAAACGGTCATGATCGTTCCCAAGACTGTATTTGTTCCGCAGCCGAATGTCGACTCGGCCGTGATCAGGCTGACGAGGAGGGAGCAGCCTCCAGTGCTGGTGAAGGATGAGGCATTCTTTTTCCAGGTGACAAAGGCAAGCTTTGCTCAAAGAAGGAAGACCATCCTCAACAACCTGACAAGCCAGCTGCATGAAGGAAAGCAGAAAAAAGAGGCCATCCTTGCTGCATTGGAGACAGCAGGCATTGAGCCTTCCAGACGCGGGGAGACCCTTTCAATCGGGGAGTTTGGCCGCCTGAGCGATGAACTTTATCCCCATTTTAAAAATTAACGAGCAGGAGCCCGGAAATCGCCGGGCTTCTTTTTTTATTTGCCTGCTGCCGCCCATTCACCCGGAAGGCACATGTGCAGGGGCATTTGCATAGTTTATGAAAGAACCAGAAGCGATTAGACCAGCTCGGCACAGGAGCTTAATGGAGTGACGCCAGTGAGCATTAACCTTATGGATATTGTAGGAAGGGTTTCATATAACTGTGACATCATGTTTCGGGTGATCGATATACGTGAAGAAGAAGGCCGGAAGCTCGCGGTTCTGTATGGAGAGGATATCAGGCTGATAGCGGATGCGCCTTATGAAGATCTGATTGTGATCAACCAGTCAGAGCGGATGAAGATGTCAAGGCAGTATCAGTCCCTTGAGGAACAGTCTTATAATCTGTTCAGGCAGGATGTGAGCCTCCTGAAGCAGAAGCAGGAATACGAAGCAACCGGCGCATACAGCAAGCCGTTCAATTATTTTCAGATCCCGGGCAGGGTGCTTCATCTGGACGGTGATCCGTCCTATTTAAAGAAATGCCTTTCCCTATATGAGAAGATCGGTGTCCCGGTAACCGGGATTCACTGCAATGAAAAAGAGATGCCGAGTAAAATAGGCCAGCTCATCGACTATTACAGGCCGGATATCCTGGTCATCACAGGGCATGATGCCTACTCAAAGGCCAAAGGCAAGGTGACCGATATCAATGCTTACCGCCATTCCAAGCATTTTGTCCAGACGGTCAGGGAAGCGCGGAGAAAGATTCCCCATCTGGATCAGCTGGTCATATTTGCAGGGGCCTGCCAGTCGCATTTCGAATCCCTGATCCACGCAGGGGCCAATTTTGCAAGCTCGCCATCACGTGTCAATATCCATGCCCTTGATCCCGTCTATATTGTGGCTAAAATCAGTTTCACGCCTTTTATGGAGCGGATTAATGTATGGGACGTCCTCCGAAATACGCTGACAGGCGAAAAGGGGCTTGGCGGGATAGAGACAAAAGGTGTGCTCCGGACGGGCATGCCGTTTAATAAAGGAGCGGAATAAGGGGAATAAGCCGGCATAAGAGCGGGCTTATTTTTTTGTTCAGGCACTGTCTGGCATTTGCTTAAGTCAGGCAGGACAGGCTTTCGCCAGCTCTGTTTTCAGGCTGCCCAAATGATAAGCAGCAAGGTTTTCCTGTCTTATTCATATTTGGCACATAATTCGCTTATTTTAGGGAATGATAAAAATGTTGAAAAATAGGATAAAAAGTAGACGAAAATATATTGACAATCTTTTTTAAAGACTGTTATAATTTATGTTTTTATTTGACTCTACTGTGTCAGTGTGATATACTTTACATAGTGAGGTGGACCGAATGGCAAAAACATTAACGGACATAAAAAAGGCTCTTGATTCAAATTTGGGGAAAAGGCTTTTGCTTAAAGCCAATGGCGGGCGCAGGAAAACGATTGAACGTTCAGGCGTGCTGGCAGAAACATATCCCTCTGTATTTGTGATTGAACTTGATCAGGATGAAAATGCATTCGAACGCGTATCTTACAGTTATGCAGATGTTTTAACAGAAACGGTTCAAATTACCTTCTACGAAGACGCATCAGGACATATGGCTTTAAGCTGATATATATCCTTTTCTAAAAAGCAGGGGCGGCAAAACAATTTTTGCCGCCCCTGCTTTTTAATTTGCTCCCGCAGAAACAGTCAAATATAGGTTTGCATGGGCAGGCTTGATGCCGCCTACAATAAAAATACCGCAATGCTTAAAAAGGGGATGTTGCATTGAGCAGGAGAAAAGGCGTCATGTCAGAAGGATTCAAGGAAGAACTGGCGAAAGAGCTCGGCTTCTATGATGTTGTCCAGAAGGAAGGCTGGGGAGGCATCCGGGCGAAGGATGCCGGCAATATGGTGAAACTGGCGGTAGAAAAAGCACAGCAGAGCCTCCTTCAGTAAAAAATGATGTTCACTGCTTCAAGCTTGAAACCAAACAGCTGCATTTGCGGGCCCGGGGGCAACCCCCGGGTTTTTTGCGTCTAAGGGGCTCCAAGGCCCTTCCAGACAGCTCATTCTGCCTTTTCTCTTTCCCATTCGCATGGTAAAATTACTTATTTGTTGAAGAATGTCTGATTCGAACGTCTTACAAGCCCTGTTTTGTGGTAAAATAGGACAAAAACTGAGACGTTGAAATGAGCAGAAGTAGGTGGGTATTTTGAAGCTTTTAGTAAAGGCGCCGGCTAAGATCAATTTATCGCTGGATGTATTATATAAACGGCCGGATGGCTACCATGAGGTGGAGATGATCATGACGACGATCGATCTCGCCGACCGCCTTGAATTGACTGAATTGAAAAAAGACGAAATCAGGATCATTTCCCATAACCGGTTTGTGCCCGATGACCAGCGGAATCTCGCATACCAGGCGGCATCCCTGCTGAAGGAGCGGTTCAAGGTAAAACAGGGAGTGGCCATTACGATAGAAAAGACCATTCCGGTCGCGGCAGGGCTTGCCGGCGGCAGCAGCGACGCAGCAGCAGCCCTGAGAGGCTTGAATAAGCTGTGGGGGCTCGGCCTTTCACTGGATGAGCTTGCAGAGATCGGAGCGGAAATAGGATCAGATGTATCTTTCTGTGTCTATGGCGGTACTGCGCTGGCGACGGGGCGGGGAGAAATGATTAAGCATCTGCCGGCACCGCCGACATGCTGGGTGATCCTCGCGAAGCCATTCATCGGGGTATCGACTGCGGATGTATACAGGCGCCTCGATCTGAAAGGGATCCATCATCCGAATACCGCGGGCATGGTAGAGGCGATCAAGGATGGCGATTACAGCAGCGTATGCGAAAATGTCGGGAATGTACTGGAAGATGTGACGCTCAATCTTTATCCTGAAGTCGCACAAATCAAAGATCAGATGAAAAGGTTCGGAGCGGATGCTGTGCTGATGAGCGGATCGGGGCCTACGGTGTTCGGCCTTGTTCACCATGATTCAAGAATGCACCGGATTTATAACGGCCTGAAAGGCTTCTGTGATCAGGTCTTCGCGGTACGAATGCTGGGTGATCAGCATAAGCTTGATTAAATCCGTATATTAGTGGTATATTATCGTTAATTATTCGGATTCCGGAGGTTTCGTAATGATGAAGTTTCGCCGCAGCGAGCGCTTAATAGATATGACGAATTATCTGCTGGAGCATCCCCGGCAGCTGGTGTCCCTCACTTTTTTTGCCGACCGTTACGGCTCTGCCAAATCTTCGATCAGCGAAGACCTGGCCATTATAAAAGAGACATTCGAACAGCGGGGGATCGGCACCCTTCAGACAGTGCCGGGTGCAGCCGGTGGAGTGAAATACTCTGTAAAGGTAAGCGATGATGAGGCACGCCCTTTTATAAGCGGGCTTTGTGAGGTCATTGCCAGCCCGGAAAGGCTCCTGCCGGGAGGCTACCTGTATATGACTGATATCCTCGGCGATCCGGCGATTGTCCAGAAGGCGGGAAGAGTCTTTGCCTCCGCTTTTGCCGATGCTGATATCGATGTAGTCATGACCGTGGCAACAAAAGGGATCCCGCTTGCCTACGCTGTCGGGGCATACTTAAATGTGCCGGTCGTGATCGTCAGGAGAGACAGCAGAGTGACAGAAGGATCGACAGTGAGCATCAACTATGTTTCAGGGTCAGCCAAGCGCATCCAGACGATGGTGCTTTCGAAAAGAAGCCTGGAAGAAGGATCGAAGGTGCTGATTGTCGATGATTTTATGAAAGCAGGCGGTACGGTCAACGGCATGATCAGCATGCTGGAGGAATTCAAGGCACATGTTGCCGGGATTGCGGTCCTGGTGGAAGCAGAAAAAGCTGAAGAACGCCTTGTTGATGAATATTTGTCTCTTGTCCAGCTTGCAGATGTGGATGTCAAAGAGAAGAAAATCAATGTGACAGAGGGAAACTATTTCAGGCATAAGAACGGATAAAGGTGGGAGAAGCCATGAAAAAAGTTCATACAGAGATGGCTCCGGCTGCAATCGGACCATACTCACAGGGAATTGTCGTAAACAATATGTTTTACAGCTCAGGCCAGATTCCATTGACTGCCGGAGGCATCATGGTGGATGGCAATGTCAAGGAGCAGACGCACCAAGTGTTCAAGAACCTCCAGGCTGTACTGAAGGAAGCGGGTGCTTCGCTGGAAACGGTCGTAAAAGCGACGGTCTTCATCAAAGATATGAATGACTTCGCGGAGATCAATGAAGTGTATGGAGAATATTTCGGAGAGCACAAGCCGGCCCGTTCCTGTGTGGAAGTAGCAAGGCTGCCAAAAGATGCACTGGTTGAAATTGAAGTAATAGCGCTCGTTAAATAAAACGGGGGCTTTTTTTTACCTCAAAATATTTTCTGAATTACCTGTAAATTTAGGCGGTTTGTACTGCTGTGGAAGGTCCGCACATGCTGTAAGCGCCTCCTTTTGCTTCCTTTTCCCCAGAGCACGGGAAAAAACCCAAAAAAAAATTCCCATTTAAGAAGGAGAATTGGAAAATTTGTTGAATTAATAAAATTAGAATTTATTTACTAGTAAAGGTGGTGAACCAAATGGAGGTAACTGACGTAAGATTGCGCCGTGTAAATACAGATGGACGGATGAGAGCAATTGCTTCAATTACTTTAGACCATGAGTTTGTTGTTCATGATATCCGTGTCATTGACGGCAATAATGGCCTATTTGTCGCAATGCCAAGCAAACGTACACCTGATGGAGAGTTCCGTGATATCGCTCACCCGATCAATTCCGGAACGCGCGGCAAGATCCAAGAAGCTGTTTTGGCAGAATATCACCGCTTAGGCGAATTAGAAGTTGAATTTGAAGAAGCCGGAGCTTCTTAAGTATAATTGCAACGAGGGCCTACTTCATTAGTCAGGCTCTTTTTTATGGCCATTTTCACTGCCTGCTCCTTATTATTGCCTTTCCCCTGTAAGACCCCTGTATAAACCATCCTTCTTAAATAATTTCCTTCCCAGAAAATCTTCCTTATGACAAAAATATGTACTTTGGCAACATTCCTTGAAATGAAAGGCTTTTTGAGATATATTCTTAATGGATAAAAAGGTAAATTGGAGGCCTGTAAATGTCTACACGTTTCGCGGTAATTTTAGCCGCAGGCCAAGGGACACGCATGAAGTCAAAGCTTTATAAAGTGCTTCATCCCGTTTGCGGCAAACCAATGGTTCAGCATGTTGTGGATCAAGTATCGAATCTTCATATAGAAAAAATCGTCACCATCATCGGGCATGGCGCCGAGCTTGTCAAATCCCAGCTGGGTGATGCAAGCAGCTATGCGCTTCAGGAGGAACAGCTCGGCACAGCCCATGCTGTCATGCAGGCTAAGGATGCCCTTGAAGGAAAAGAGGGTGTGACCATCGTTGTGTGCGGGGATACACCACTCATCAAGGCAGAAACAATGGAGTCGCTCTTCCGCCATCATGAGGAAACTGGTGCAAAAGCAACCATCCTTACTGCCATTGCTCCTGATCCTGCAGGATATGGAAGAATTGTACGGAATGAAGAGGGGCATGTCGAGAAAATCGTCGAGCATAAGGATGCGACAGAGCAGGAGAGAAGCATCACCGAAATCAACACAGGTACATACTGCTTTGATAACGCATCGCTTTTCCGTGCCCTTAACAATGTCAGCAATGACAATGTCCAAGGAGAGTATTACCTGCCTGATGTCATTGAAATCCTGAAAACTGAAGGTGAGACGGTATCAGCCTTCGCAACAGGCGATTTCGATGAGTCACTGGGCGTCAATGACCGTGTTGCTCTTTCTCAGGCAGAACGCATCATGAAAAGGCGCATAAATGAGAAGCATATGAGAAACGGTGTGTCGCTCATCGATCCTGAACAGACGTATATCAGCCCTGAAGCGGTGATCGGCCAGGATACAGTCATCTATCCGGGAACAGTCATCCAGGGGGCTGCGGTGATCGGCTCAGAATGCGTGATCGGCCCCAACACGGAAATCAAGGACTGTACGATCGGGGACACCACTGTTATCAGGCATTCTGTCGCCCACGACAGCAGCATCGGCAGTGGTGTAGCGATTGGGCCGTTTGCCCATATCCGTCCTCAGTCAGATATCCATGATGAAGTGAAGGTCGGCAATTTCGTTGAAATTAAGAAGTCTGTTTTCGGCAAAGGAAGCAAGGCCTCCCACCTCAGTTATATTGGGGATGCGGAAGTCGGAAGCGATGTGAACCTCGGCTGCGGCTCAATCACAGTCAATTATGACGGGAAAAATAAATTCCTGACAAAAATCGAAGACGGAGCATTCATTGGCTGCAACTCCAATCTGGTTGCACCTGTAACGGTCGGAAAAGGCGCGTATGTAGCGGCCGGCTCTACCATCACGGAAGATGTGCCTGGAGAAGCGCTGGCAGTGGCCCGTGCAAGGCAGACGAATAAAGAAGATTATGTGAGCAAGCTTAATAACAAGAAATAATAGTGATAAAAAGCTAATGGAGGTTAACATGTCGAACCAGTATTTAGATCCAAACTTGAAGGTGTTTTCCCTGAATTCAAATCGTGATCTGGCATCGGAAATTGCAAAGGTTATCGGAGTGGAGCTTGGAAAGTGCTCTGTTACGCGTTTTAGTGATGGAGAGATCCAGATTAACATCGAGGAAAGCATCAGGGGCTGTGATGTATTCGTGATCCAGTCCACAAGCTCTCCTGTAAACGAGCACTTGATGGAGCTTCTGATCATGATTGACGCACTGAAGAGGGCTTCTGCCAAGACAATCAACATTGTTATGCCTTACTACGGCTATGCACGCCAGGACCGCAAGGCGAGAGCCCGTGAACCGATCACGGCCAAGCTTGCAGCCAACCTGCTTGAAACGGCAGGGGCGACGCGTGTCATCACGCTGGATCTTCATGCGCCGCAAATCCAGGGCTTCTTCGATATCCCGATCGACCATCTGATGGGTGTGCCGATTTTGGCCGATTATTTCGGAAACAAAGATCTGGATGGCGATATTGTCATCGTATCACCGGACCATGGGGGAGTAACCCGCGCACGCAAGCTTGCAGAGCGCCTGAAGGCTCCAATCGCCATCATCGACAAGCGCCGTCCTAAGCCGAATGTGGCGGAAGTCATGAATATCGTCGGAAATATCGACGGCAAGATTGCTATCCTTATCGATGACATCATCGATACGGCCGGCACAATCACCCTTGCTGCGAACGCCCTGATTGAAAATGGCGCGAAGGAAGTCTATGCGTGCTGCACACATCCTGTGCTGTCAGGGCCGGCGATCGAGCGGATCCAGAACTCAAATATTAAAGAACTGGCTGTCACAAACTCCATTGCTTTGCCTGAAGAAAAGAAAATCGCAAAAGTCAGGGAGCTGTCTGTAGCCCCTCTTATCGGGGAAGCGATCATCCGCGTCCACGAGGAGCAATCTGTCAGCACTCTGTTCGATTAATTCAGCAGTACAAGAGGCTTGCCGCAGGGCAAGCCTTTTATGCTATACTCATGTTATAAAACAGCTTGCAGGCAAATGTGTTTAAAACATCTCCATTTAGGGCATTTTTAAAAAGATAAGTATGCAGTCCATTTGCATGGTTCATTTTAATTACACCTTAAATTGAGGAAGGGGACGTTTTTTATGAGCACTGTACTTCAAGCCAAAGAACGAAAAGAATTCCGCAATTCCAATCTGACGCAGCTGCGCAATGAGGGGAATATTCCTGGTGTTGTTTATGGGAATAAAATCGAAAGCAAAGCAATTTACCTGAATGGCCCTGATTTTATCAAAACAATCCGGGAAACAGGCAGGAATGCTGTTTTTTCTCTTGATGTAGAAGGCACAAAACATGATGTGGTGCTGAGCGACTATCAGGCGGACCCTTTGAAAAATGAAATCACCCACCTGGACTTCAGGGCGGTTGATATGTCGCAGGAAATCACGGCAGAGGTGAGGATCGAGCTGGTCGGCGATGCGGCAGGCGTCAAAGACGGCGGAGTCCTTCAGCAGCCTGTCCATGAGTTATCTGTATCGGCCAAGCCGAATGACATTCCGCAGAGCGTAGAAGTAAACATAGCAGATCTCCAGGTCGGAGAAAGCATTACGGCCGCAGATATTAAAGCGGGCCGCGGCTTCACGATCAATACGGATGATGAAACAGTCATTGCTTCCATCCTTGCGCCAAGGCAGGAAGAGGAAATAAGCACAGGCGAAGAGCAGGAGCCAGGCATCCCTGAGAATCAGGAAGGCCGGGAAACTGAAGCAAACGAAGAGTAAACAATAAAGGGTCTGGCCCGCTCTGGTCAGACCTTTTCTTACGTTGATAGGCGGAGGTAATAAGACATGAAATTGTTTGTAGGGCTGGGGAACCCAGGGAAAGAGTATGAGAAAACAAGGCATAACATAGGCTTTGACGTTATTGACAGGCTGTCCGGGAAGCTGAATATCCCTTTGGACCAGGCAAAGTTCAAGGGTGTGTTCGGCATGGGGCGCGTCGATGGAGAAAAGGTATTCCTTCTAAAGCCGCTTACATATATGAATCTGTCAGGAGAATCGATCAGACCGCTGATGGACTATTATGATATTGACACAGAAGATCTGGCTGTCATCTATGATGATCTTGATTTGCCGCCGGGGAAAATCCGGCTCAGGCAGAAGGGCAGCGCAGGAGGCCATAATGGCATCAAATCAACAATTGCGCACACAGGCACACAGGAATTCAGCCGCATCCGCGTCGGGATCGGGCGCCCTGAAGGCGGGATGAAGGTGACTGATTATGTGCTCGGCCGTTTTACAGCAGAAGAGCAGAAGGTCATGGATGAGGCGGCAGACCGCTCGGCTGATGCCTGCATAGATTGGATCAGGAAGCCTTTCCTTGAGGTCATGAATCAATATAACCAATCTTAGCTTTTCATTATTTCATTTGGCCTTACATATGATAAAGTTAAGTTAGCGTTTTCTGCTGCACTCTGTAAGTGAATAAGATTCCTTCCCGGGGCAATACTAGCAATAACAATTGTTAGACAGGGAGGGACAGGCATGGCACTTCATTATCATTGCCGCCATTGCGGCATGAAGATGGGAACGCTGGATAACTTGTCAATGCATGCAGAAAGCCTTGGGTTCCATAAATTGAATGAAGAAGAACGCCAGGATATGATTCTCTATGGGTCATCCGGGGATATACACATAACATCGATCTGCGAGGATTGCCAGGAATCACTGGAAAGAAATCCTGATTACCATCAGAACGATTACCTTATTCATTAAAAAGCTTTGGACGGACACTCCAAAGCGTTTTTCTGTTTTCATATGCACACATAACGACTTAGGACGAGAGGAGGGGTTGCCATGCTAGGATTAAAACAGCTTTTCACCCGGCAGGATGATATCAAGACAGTCATCACCGGAGTGAACGGGGGGCTGAAAGAGCAGCTGGTGGCCGGATTGACCGGCTCGGCACGGACGCTTTTCCTTGCCTCTATATATGAGCAGACAAAAAAGCCTATGCTGGTTGTAACTCACAATCTTTTACAAGCACAGAAATTATATGATGATATTGTCAATCTGATAGGCGAGGATGATGTATATCTTTATCCCGCCAATGAACTGATCGCATCGGAGCTCAGCATTGCAAGCCCCGAGCTGAGGGCGCAGAGAATCGACGCGCTCAACCATTGGAGCGGGAAGGGCACCGGCATTGTCATTATCCCTATGGCCGGGATGAGGAAGGTGCTTCCGCCTCCTTCCCTTTGGAAGAAGCGCCAGCTGATATTAAAGCTTGGCGATGATATAGAAATAGAGGAGCAGCTTCTTGAGTTTGTCAAAATGGGCTACAGCCGAACTGATATGGTGTCATCCCCGGGAGAATTCAGCGTCAGGGGCGGCATCCTGGACATCTATCCGCTGACCGAAGCGGATCCGATCAGGATTGAGCTGTTTGACACCGAAATTGACAGCATCCGTTCTTTTTCCCTGGAAGACCAGCGATCGAAAGAAAAGCTGAAGCAGGTCCATATCGGCCCTGCAACCGAGAATCCTTTTGAGGATGAGCATTATGACAGGGTATATGAGAAGCTGGAAAAAGGCCTTTCAGCCAGTCTGAAGAAGCTGAAGGATGAGAAGGCAAAAGAGCTGCTGGCCCAGAATATCGGGTATGAACTGGAGCAGCTCCGGAACAGGCAAAGGCCTGAGCAGATGTTCAAATACCTCTCCTATGCTTATGAATCCAATAATAGTTTGCTAGATTACCTTCCGCAGGATGGGCTTATTTTTATCGATGAAATCAGCAGGGTCCAGGAGATGAATGAGTCCCTTGAGAAAGAGGAGGCAGAATGGTATACAAGCCTGCTTGGCGAAGGAAAAATTGTCCATGACGTCAAAATTTCCCACAGTCTGAAGGAATTCATCGCCCGGTCATATCAGCCGATCGTTTACATGTCCCTATTTTTAAGGCATGTCCCGAATACGAATCCGCAGAATATCATCAATGTTTCCTGCAGGCAGATGCAGAACTTCCACGGCCAGCTGAATGTGCTGAAAAGCGAGCTGGAACGCTGGAGGAAGAGCGGCTTCTCTGTTTTGTTCCTCGGCCCTGACATGGCCCGGGTCAAGAAGCTTCAAAGCGTTTTGGCCGACTATGAAATTGAGGCTGCTGTCATCGAGCCTGATAAAGAAGTGCTGAAGGGCAAGTTCCAGATCACGGAAGGAAGCCTGCAGACAGGCTTTGAACTGCCGATCCAGAAAATTGCCGTCATCACGGAAGAAGAGCTTTTCAACAAGAAAACAGCAAAGCGGTCACCGCGCAGGCAGAAGCTTTCGAATGCTGAAAGAATCAAAAGCTATTCAGAGCTTAAAATCGGCGATTATGTTGTCCATGTGAACCACGGGATCGGCAAATATCTTGGCATTGAAACACTCGAAATCAATGGCCTTCATAAGGATTATCTGAATATACGCTATTCAGGCAGCGATCAGCTGTATGTTCCGGTCGATCAGATTGATCTTGTCCAGAAGTATGTAGGGTCCGAAGGCAAAGAGCCGAAGATCTATAAGCTTGGCGGCAATGACTGGAAGCGTGTCAAGAAGAAGGTTGAAAGCTCTGTTCAGGATATAGCGGACGATCTGATCAAATTGTACGCCGAGAGGGAAGCGTCGAAAGGTTATGCATTCTCTCCTGACGGGGACATGCAGCGCGAATTCGAGTTGTCCTTCCCTTACCAGGAAACAGAGGATCAGCTGAGGTCCATCCATGAAATCAAGCTGGATATGGAAAAAGAGCGGCCGATGGACCGCCTCCTGTGCGGCGATGTTGGCTACGGGAAAACTGAGGTGGCCATCAGGGCTGCCTTTAAGGCAATTGCGGACGGCAAACAGGTGGCCATCCTTGTGCCGACAACGATCCTTGCCCAGCAGCACTACCAGACAATGAGAGAAAGGTTCCAGGAATACCCTGTTGAGATCGGGCTCTTAAGCCGCTTCCGGACAAAGAAGCAGCAGACCGAGACAGTCAAGGGCCTTAAAAACGGCACCGTTGATATTGTTGTCGGCACCCATCGCCTGCTCTCAAAGGAAATCATTTATAAAGATCTCGGGCTGCTCATCATTGACGAAGAGCAGCGGTTCGGCGTCACTCATAAAGAAAAGATCAAACAGCTCAAAACAAATGTTGATGTTCTGACATTGACTGCGACGCCGATTCCCCGGACCCTGCATATGTCGATGCTCGGCGTGAGAGACTTGTCTGTCATCGAGACACCGCCGGAGAACAGATTCCCGGTCCAGACCTATGTAATGGAATACAATGGCGGACTTGTCCGTGAAGCCATCGAACGGGAGATGGCGCGGGGCGGCCAGGTATATTTCCTGTATAACAGGGTTGAGGACATCGAACGGAAGGCAGAGGAAATCTCCATGCTTGTACCGGATGCCAAGGTGGTTGCCGCCCATGGCCAAATGACTGAAAATGAGCTCGAATCAGTTATGCTGAGCTTCCTTGAAGGAGAAGCGGACGTCCTTGTCAGCACAACGATCATTGAAACGGGAGTCGATATCCCGAATGTGAACACCTTGATCGTATTTGATGCAGACCGGATGGGGCTCTCCCAGCTGTACCAGCTGAGGGGGCGGGTTGGCCGCTCAAACAGAGTTGCCTATGCGTATTTCACCTACCGGAAGGATAAAGTGCTGACTGAAGTGGCAGAAAAGCGCCTCCAGGCCATCAAGGAGTTCACGGAGCTGGGGTCAGGATTTAAGATTGCGATGCGCGATCTTTCCATCAGGGGTGCCGGCAATCTGCTCGGCTCTCAGCAGCACGGATTCATCGATTCTGTCGGCTTTGACCTGTATTCCCAGATGCTTAAAGAGGCGATAGAAGAACGGAAGGAAAATCCGGAAACATATAAAAAGCCTTCTGTGGAAATCGATCTTGAAATCGATGCCTACATCCCTGATGCTTATCTGGCGGATGGAAACCAGAAGATTGAAATGTATAAAAGGTTCCGCGGCATCGACTCGATGGATGAGGTCGAAGGGCTGAAGGAAGAAATGACAGACAGGTTCGGAGATTATCCGGATGAGGTCGCTTACCTGTTCCGGGTCGCCGAGATGAAGGTCCATGCCCAGGAGGCCGGTGTAGAGCTCATCAAACAGTCCAAGGCTGAAGTCCTGATTCTCTTGTCAGAGGAGGCAAGCTCTCTGATCGACGGACAGAAAATCTTCCAGGAAAGCACCAAACATGGACGGATGGTCGGCCTCGGCATGGAAGGCAAGAAGCTGAAGATGGTCATCCAGACAAAGGGTTACAGTACAGACAAATGGCTTAACACCGCCTATGATATGATTCTTGGAATAGATAAGGCCAAAAAGAAGCAGCAAAATCCAATATCGTAAAGTAATGGAAAAGTTCCTGTCACCTAAATGAAATGAGAAAAGTGTTTAATTAGAGTAGACAAGGGTATTTCAAATGGTAAGGATTTTTATACTGGAATGTTTATCCTATTGAGGAAATGTTATCACCCGAGAGAAAAAATATTTGCAAGTGTATAGAACTTTCCATATGAAAGATACTAAGTTCAAACATGGAGAAGATTTCAACAAAAGGAAGCAGAAATCTACTCCTGCTAAAAATCATCAGATGAAAGTGAGGCAACGCAGGATGAAAGCAACTGGTATAGTTCGTCGTATCGATGATTTGGGTCGTGTAGTAATCCCGAAGGAAATCCGCAGGACACTGCGAATTCGTGAAGGTGACCCGCTGGAAATATTTGTAGACCGCGATGGTGAAGTCATCTTAAAGAAGTACTCGCCAATCAGCGAATTAAGCGATTTTGCAAAAGAATATGCAGAAGCTCTGTATGACAGCCTTGGAAACCCGGTCCTGATCTGTGACAGGGATACATTTATCGCAACGGCAGGCGGATCAAAAAAGGATTATCTGAACAAAAACATCAGTGATCTGCTGGAAAAAACAATGGAAGACAGAACTTCTGTCCTCGTCAACACTCAAGGTGAGTATGCCCTTGCAGATGGGAATGAGGAAAGCCTTTCTGCTTATACAATCGGTCCGATCATTGCCAATGGCGATCCGATAGGGGCAGTCATCATTTATGCGAAGGAAGATTCGCTTGGTGATGTAGAACAGAAGGCTGTAGAAACGGCAGCTGGATTCTTGGCAAGGCAGATGGAGTCCTAATACCAATTTTGAATCTTATAGAGATGAAAAGGGGCAGCCTGGCTGCCTTTTTTCTATGGGAAAAATGAAAATGAATGCTTCAAAGCTATTTGTTTTATGACAGACGGGTAACGAAACAAGGTTAATGCGCTATCATCCCATCCTGCGGCCAATAGTTATGCTATAATACTTTTCGAATTCATTATTGGAAGGAGATGGGCAATGAAGCCCGTTAATCAATCAGGAGATCTGTTCAAAGGAGCCCTGATCCTTGCAGCTGCCGCTTTGATCACAAAGGTTTTGAGCGCAGTTTACAGAGTCCCCTTCCAGAATATCGTAGGGGATGTCGGCTTTTATATTTACCAGCAGGTATATCCTTTTTACGGGATTGCCATCGTGCTGTCTACATACGGTTTTCCGGTCGTGATTTCAAAGCTTTATGCTGAACAGGCAAAGAGCAGGAAAGAAGCTCTTCAGCTGTTGGCTGCCTCCGGTCTTTTCCTTTTGGCCACTGGTCTGGCTGCTTTCTTGATAATGTTTGCCGGGGCAGATTGGATTGCTTCGCAAATGGGAGATCCAAAGCTGGGTATCCTTTTAAGGACTCTTTCACCAGCCTTCCTTCTTCTGCCGGCGACAGCTCTTCTCAGGGGTTATTTCCAGGGCCGGGGCGACATGCTTCCGACTGCTGTTTCCCAGGTGGGAGAGCAGGCCATCCGTGTGGCGACCATTTTGGCTGCTGCGTTCATCCTCATGAAAGAAGGAGCATCACTATATACAGCCGGCAGCGGGGCCATTTTCGGTTCAGTGACAGGAGGCATTGCTTCTGCAGTCATCCTGTCCGCCTTTTTCTGGCGTGTGATAAAAAAGGAAGCAGCTGGGGCAGCGGGTATTGAACTGAGTGGAAAAGCAGTCCTGAAGACGATGAAAACCATCGCTCTCCAGGGTGCGGCCATCAGTGCGGCTTCTATGCTGCTCATCCTTCTTCAGCTGGCAGATTCTCTGAATCTGTATTCCCTGCTTGTATCGGCAGGGCTGGATGCTGAAGAGGCAAAGAAGCTGAAAGGGATTTATGACAGGGGCCAGCCGCTCATACAGCTTGGGACCGTTATTGCCACCTCAATGTCGCTTTCGCTTGTTCCGCTCATCACAGCTGAAAAGCTGAAAAACAATCAGAAGTTCCTTGCTGAAAAGGCAGGCCTAGCCCTCCGTGTCAGCCTGCTCTTTGGGACAGGTGCGGCCTTAGGATTATGGGCCATTATCAAGCCGGTCAATATCATGCTGTTTGAGAATGCGGAAGGATCAGAAGTGCTCTCAGTGCTGAGCCTGTTCATTTTCTTTGCCTCGATCATCATGACCCTGGCGGCCATTCTGCAGGGGCTGGGCCACACCTTTTTCCCGGCGGCAGTGATTGTTGGAGGCTTCGGGATAAAATATATCCTTAACATTCTGCTTGTGCCGGCTGCAGGGACGATGGGAGCAGCTATTGCTGCATGTGCAGCACTCGCCGTTGTGCTGCTTGTCCTGCACGCCAGGCTCCGCTTCTTATTCCGGCAGCCTTTAGTGCCGGGCCGCTTCATCCTGGGGCTCGGAACTGCTGCTGCTGTCATGCTGCTGTATTTGAAGGCCTACCTGCTGGCAGCAGGATCTTTGGCAGGGGAAGGGCGCCTTGCGGCCGGCCTTATAGCTTTAAGTGCAGCTGCAACAGGCGGAATTGTATTCATGCTTTTAGCTTTAAAAGGAGAGACTTTTAGAAAAGAAGAAATCAGCATGCTGCCTTTTGGAAGCAAGCTGGGCTATTTGCTGCCCGGCAGGAACAGGAGATGATTTGACATGAATAAGATTACGATTTACGGCCTTGGGGCGGGAGACCTTGAACAGCTGCCCTTTGGCGTCTATAAAGCTCTTCAGGCTGAGGGAGCGGTATATTTAAGGACAGAGGACCACCCGGTGATCCGGGAGCTTCAAGATGAAGGGATGGCTTTTCAATCATTTGATCGTATATACGAAAAGCACAGCCGCTTTGAAGAGGTATATGAGGAAATTTGCGATATTCTCCTGGCGAAAGCAGCAGATAGGGATGTTGTCTATGCTGTACCGGGCCATCCGCTGGTTGCGGAGAAAACGGTTCAGATTCTGCTTGAGAAAGGCCCTGTGCTGGGAATTGATATCGTGATTGGGGGAGGCCAGAGCTTTCTGGACGCCCTGTTTCAGGCACTGAAAATAGATCCGATCGAAGGTTTTCAGCTGCTGGATGCCACTGATCTGAAAAAAGATGAAGTGATGCTTAAGCATCATATGATCATCGGGCAGGTGTATGATACCTACGTGGCGAGCAATGTGAAGCTGACCCTGATGGAAATGCTTCCGTACGATTATGAAATTTATATTGCCACGGCAGCAGGGAGCAGCAGGGAAAGCATCAGGAAGGTGCCTTTGTTTGAGCTTGACCGGGAAGCGGAAATCAATAACCTGACCTCAGTCTATGTGCCGCCGGTAAAGGATGAAACCCTCCTTTACAGGGAATTCAGCAAGTTCCGGGAAATCATCGCCGCATTGAGGGGGCCGGACGGCTGTCCGTGGGATCTCAAGCAGACGCACCAATCGCTCAGGAAATACTTGATCGAGGAAGCTTATGAGCTTATCGAAGCGATTGATAATGAAGATATCGACCATATGATCGAGGAGCTGGGAGATGTCCTCCTGCAGGTAGTTCTGCACGCGCAGATCGGGGAAGATGACGGCTATTTCTCTATAGATGATGTCATTCAGGGTGTCAGCGAAAAAATGATACGCAGGCATCCCCATGTTTTTGGCGACGCCTCGGCGGATACAGAAGAGCAGGTGCTGAAAAATTGGCAGGAAATCAAGGCTGAAGAAAAAGGAGCAGTTCCTGAGTCGCTCTTAAGCGGAATCGTCAAATCAATGCCGCAGCTGCTCCAGGCGGCGGATATCCAGAAGAAAGCAGCCGGCGCAGGCTTTGACTGGCAGGAAATCGGGCCGGCTTGGGAGAAGGTTAAAGAAGAGCTGTCTGAATTTGAAGAGGAAATGAACCGGGACCCGCGGTCAGAAGAAGCAGCAAAAGAGTTCGGCGATATCCTGTTTGCACTTGTGAATATTGCGAGATTCTGCAAGATCGATCCGGAGCAGGCGGTCTTCACGACCAATCAGAAGTTCATCAGACGTTTTAAGTATATTGAAGATAAAGTCAGGGAGAGCGGCCGGGACTTCAGCGGATACAGCCTGGAAGAGCTGGACCGGTTCTGGGATGAAGCGAAACAGCAAGGACTATAAAGGGGGAGACAAGAATGAGACTGGATAAATTTTTGAAGGTATCAAGACTGATTAAAAGAAGAACGCTGGCAAAGGAAGTGGCTGACCAGGGAAGGATCCTGATCAACGGACAGCAGGGGAAGGCCAGCTCAACCGTAAAGGTCGGCGATGAGCTGACGGTCAGGCTCGGGCAGCGGATTGTAACAGCGAAGATTGAGCGCCTCCAGGAAACAAGCCGCAAGGAAGAAGCCGCTGAAATGTACACCATCCTGAAGGAAGAGCGCACCGGCCAGCAGGAAAATTAATGTTTAAGTCAGCACCAGCGGGGAAACAGGTATTGTATAATGGCCGGACCTGACTGAATTGTTCTAAACGGCCCCCCTCCCTCATAACATGTACAAAAGGTTGTACTATGCGATTGTGGGGGATGAGGATGAGTCAATACTATGAATCAAACACAGGCAAAAGCAATGCTCCTGATCATGATGTCATCATGAGGGGACGAAAGCTTCTGGATATTACCGGCGTCAAGCAGGTCGAAAGCTTTGATAATGAAGAATTCCTTTTGGAGACAGTCATGGGCTTCCTGGCCATCCGCGGCCAGAATCTCCAGATGAAGAATCTGGACGTGGAGAAAGGAATCGTATCCATTAAGGGGAAAGTATTTGACCTCGTATATATGGATGAACAGCAAGGGGAAAAAGCTAAAGGGTTCTTTAGCAAGATATTCCGATGACCCTTTCTGCGCAGTTTCTTACCATGCTTGCCATGATTGGCATGGGAAGCGCGTTCGGCGCGTCGCTCGATACATATAACCGCTTCCTGCGCCGCGCCAAAAGAAAAAGCTGGATTGTCTTCATCAATGATTTTTTATTTTGGAGTCTGCAGGGACTTGCTGTCTTTTATGTATTGTTCGTAATCAACCAGGGCGAGCTGAGGTTCTACATCTTTATTGCCCTGTTCTGCGGATTTGCCGCCTACCAGAGCCTGCTTAAGCAGGGGTTCCTCCGGCTGCTTGAAATTTTGATAGGAGCGATTGCCGCGATATTCCGCTTTTTTGTCAGAATGGCACACCTTTTGGTTTATAAACCGATCCAATCGATCATCATGGGTATTATTTCACTTATTGTGCTGCTCGGAAAAGGCATACTGGCCCTTATGCAACTGGTACTTAGGATCATATGGACCCTTTTAAAAGTGATTTTAAGCCCTGTCAAATGGATTTGGTCACTTTTTTGGTTTATTTTGCCGAAAAAGATTAAAAATAGCGTCGAGAAGTTATATAATAAATTGGCAGGAAATTTACACACATTCAAGAATAACTTAAACAGCTTAATAACCAGATGGAAAAATAAATAAATGGGCAAGGAGGGGCTGCGAGAGTGAGTGCCATCAGGAAACGCAAAGTAGCAAAAATCGAGACAAACTATGCCAAACAGCAAGAGAATACAGAGATCAGCACAGCCAGGAAGAGAGTCCTGCTTATCCGCAGGCTGACTGTCTTTTTCGTTGGGGCTGCAGCCATCGCCGTATTGATGATCTCTACACTCGTCACGCAATCCTCTGCTCTTGAAGAAAAGGCCCTCGAAAAAGAGAAATTTGAAAAGAAGCTCGCCTCCCTTAAAAAGAATGAGGTCCTCCTGGAAGAAGAAATCGTCAAACTGAATGATGATGAATATATAGCCAAGCTTGCGAGGAAGAACTATTTCCTTTCCGAAAAGGATGAAATCATCTTTAATCTGCCTGAGGACAAGGACGGAAAGAAGGAAAAGGAAAAAACATCCGAGTAGCAGTCTTATTGACACTCTTTTTTGAAATTCTGTATAATATAAAGTAAGTTTAATTCTTTTAATCTTTAAGGAGGCAAAATCTTTTTATGTCAATCGAAGTAGGCAGCAAGTTACAAGGAAAGGTAACCGGCATTACAAACTTCGGCGCGTTCGTAGAACTGCCGGAAGGTTCAACCGGTCTTGTCCACATTAGTGAGGTCGCAGATAACTATGTTAAGGATATTAATGATCACCTGAAGGTCGGTGACCAGGTAGAGGTTAAAGTCATTAATGTGGAGAAGGATGGAAAGATCGGCTTATCCATCAAGAAAGCAATAGACAGGCCAGAGAGACCTGCCAGACCAGAAAGAACTGACAGGCCTGAACGCCGCGATTCACGGGGCGGATATTCCGGATCCCAGCGTCCGCGCCACGGAAGATCCAATGACAGCCGTCCGCCAAGAGAGAACTTTGAGTCTAAAATGGCCAAGTTCCTGAAAGACAGTGAAGACCGATTGGCCTCGCTAAAACGCAATACTGAATCCAAACGCGGAGGAAGAGGCGCTAAACGAGGATAACTTGCTGCTGATTTTTTCTATATATTGCATGACCATGACAGGCCGAGGGGCTTGTCTTTTTTTTTGCGCTTTAACAGAACGAAAAAACACCTGCTCCCAATTGAGCAGGTGTTTTTGGATGTATGGGAAGAATCAGACAACCATCGAGTCTTAATCTAGGTCTCAAAAATAGAACTAAAAAGACGCCTTCATTTCTGAGGCGTCTTAAGCTTGTCGGGGCTGTTCAAGCAGCCTCCGCATTTCATGTATGACCCCTACGGGATTCGAACCCGTGTTACCGCCGTGAAAGGGCGGTGTCTTAACCGCTTGACCAAGGGGCCGTATTAAAGATAAGGATAGCGGCGGAGGGGATCGAACCCCCGACCTCACGGGTATGAACCGTACGCTCTAGCCAGCTGAGCTACACCGCCATAATATAAGCACAAGGAATATAATACAAAGGATTGACCGTGGTGTCAATAATATTTTAAAAGAAAAATGTCGGTTCTCCTTTTTTTCGGTTCGCCAATTTTTTTTGACGGGCAAATCGCGCTTTCAAGGCATTATCAACCTCTTTTTGAGCGAATATTCAAAACATAAATTATATTTTAGGGATTATCTTCCATTATATTGTTTGCTTTTTTGTTATTAGGAGGAAAGCCGTCGAAAGAAAAACATGGGCTTGTCTCCTCTTTTGACAAACTTTTATGCATAACCAATTTTATAATAATCAGCAACGATACAAATACGGGGAGTGGAATAAATGGAAAAGGCGGAACAGACGGTAATGGATCCTGCTGGGGAAGTTGATTTCAACGGATCGAAGCTCGAATTGGCAAAAGGCCTTCACAAGTTCCAGATGAAGATGGAGACCTTTTTTATCAAAAAGGGCTATATCCTTCTATTGATCGGATTTCTCCTGGGAAGGGCGCTCATCCTGGCGAAATTGACGCCCTTCAGCCTGCCGTTCTTTGCAGCGGTCTATCTGATCAAGAGGGATAAGGCACCGCTGGCCCTGATTGGGCTTACTGCCGGTGCATTTACTTTATCTATGATGAATGCAGCATCAGTGTTTGGAATCTGCTTTATTTTCCTCTTCGCCTTCCGGGTTTCTAAAAAGTGGCTGAAAAATGAAGTAAGGGCCCTGCCGGTCTATACATTTTTCGTATTGGCGATCGGGAAGATTGCAGAAGCTTATATTGTTTCAGGACAGCTGTCGCTTTATGATGCGATGATGGCCGGCGTGGAAGCAAGCCTCGGCTTTATCCTTACTCTGATTTTCCTGCAGAGCCTGCCATTGCTCAGCATATCAAAAAGAAGGCAGTCTTTGAAAACTGAGGAAATAGTCTGCCTGATCATCATGCTAGCCTCAGTCATGACCGGAACGATCGGCTGGTCGGTGTATGACCTGTCTGTTGAACATATATTATCCAGATATCTGGTTCTATTATTTGCATTTGTTGCAGGCGCAACGGTCGGGTCAACAGTAGGGGTGGTGACCGGATTGATTTTCAGCCTGGCGAATGTTTCTAGTTTCTATCATATGAGCCTTCTTGCTTTCTCCGGCCTCCTGGGCGGCCTGCTGAAGGAAGGGAGAAAGCTTGGCGTGGCGTGCGGACTGCTGATTGCCACCTTATTAATCGGGATGTATGGGGAAGGAACGGGTACCTTGCTGAAAACAGTTCTGGAGACTGGTGCAGCAACGGTCTTATTTTTCCTGACCCCGCAGGCGCTGACAGGGAAGCTTGCCAGGCATATACCGGGGACCCCAGAGTATGCGGCGGAGCAGCAGCAGTATATGCGGAAGATGCGGGACGTTACAGCCCAGCGCGTTGCCCAATTCTCGACTGTATTCCAGGCTTTGTCCAAAAGTTTCTCTTCCCATGATAATCCCATTGATTGGGATGGGGAGGAAAGGGAGATGGATTATTTCCTGAGCAATGTCACGGAGAAAACATGCCAGACCTGTTTCAAGAAAGACCATTGCTGGGCAAGGAACTTTGATACAACCTATGAATATATGAAGGAAATTATGCATGAAATGGATGCCCAGCAGGGGACCGTTTCCGGAAGGCTGACAAGGGAGTGGGAAAAACATTGCACCCGCTCTAAAAAGGTATTGGAAACGATGCATCAGGAGCTGACGTTTTATCAGGCAAATCTGAAGCTCAAAAAGCAGGTTCAGGAGAGCAGAAGGCTTGTGGCAGACCAGCTGCTGGGCGTGTCAGAGGTAATGGGCGATTTTGCGAAAGAAATCCAGCGGGAGAGGGAAAATCATCATAGGCAGGAAGAGTCCATCCTCGACGCACTCCAGGGGTTTGGCATCCAGATCGAACAGGTGGAGATTTACAGCCTGGAGCAGGGGAATGTCGACATTGATATGACGATCCCCTACTGCAGGGGGCACGGCGAGTGTGAAAAACTGATAGCCCCGATGCTGTCAGATATATTGGGAGAAACCATTCTTGTCAATTCAGAGGAGTGTTCCACATTTGGAAGCGGCAGCTGCTACGTGACTTTCCGATCGGCTAAAGCCTATGCGGTTGAAACCGGGGTGGCCCATGCAGCAAAGGATGGCGGACTGATTTCCGGTGACAGCTATTCGACCATCGAGCTTGGAGGAGGTAAATATGCCATTGCCATCAGCGACGGGATGGGGAACGGCGAAAGGGCCCATATTGAGAGCAAGGAAACCCTCCAGCTGCTTCAAAAGATTCTTCAATCAGGGATAGAGGAGAAGGTGGCGATTAAGTCGGTCAACTCTGTACTGTCATTGAGGACGACGGACGAAATCTTTTCCACTCTTGATCTGGCCATGGTCGATCTGCAAAATGCAGCAGCCAAGTTCCTGAAGATTGGATCGACACCAAGCTTCATTAAGAGAGGCGGCAAGGTCCTCAAGGTTCAGGCAAGCAATCTGCCGATGGGGATATTGCAGGAATTCGAGGTGGATGTGGTCAGTGAGCAGCTGAAGGCAGGCGATCTCCTGATCATGATGAGCGATGGTGTTTTTGAAGGTCCCAAGCATGTGGAAAACTATGACCTGTGGATGAAGCGGAAGATCCATGAGCTGAAAACAGAGGATCCTCAGGAAATAGCCGACCTGATCATGGAGGAGGTCATCAGGTCTCGTTCAGGCCTGATCGAGGATGATATGACTGTGGTAGTATCCAAAATAAAGCATAATACGCCAAAATGGGCTTCCATCCCGGTCCAGAAGCTGCGCCAAAAAGCCAACTGATTATTTTGTCCCTCTCTTCCTCCGAACATGTATATTTCCGTCCTGTTCCGTCGAAAATGGTACCAATAAGGAACAGGAGGGGAGATTATATGAAGACCGGAACACTGAAACAGATTCTGCTTATTACAGACGGCTGCTCCAATCAGGGCGAAGACCCTGTGGCCATGTCAGCTTTGGCGAAAGAACAGGGCATTACGGTAAATGTCATCGGAGTAATGGAGAAGGATGTCATTGACGAACGGGGCATGAATGAAATTGACGGGATTGCCCTCTCCGGGGGCGGGGTAAGCCAGGTCGTATACTCGCAGGCGTTATCCCAGACGGTCCAGATGGTAACGAGGAAGGCAATGACGCAAACACTCCAGGGTGTGGTGAATAAGGAGCTTCAGCAAATATTGGGCGGCTCCCAGACGGTTGAAGACCTTCCGCCGGAAAAAAGGGGAGAGGTCATGGAGGTTGTAGATGAGCTCGGGGAAACAGTCGAGCTTGAGGTGCTGGTCCTCGTCGATACAAGTGCGAGTATGAAGCATAAACTCCCGACGGTCAAGGAAGCCCTTCTCGATTTGTCTTTGAGCTTGAATGCCCGTTCTGGCGATAACCGTTTTGCAGTTTTTGTATTTCCCGGGAAAAAGAATGATGTCGAAAAACTGCTGGATTGGACGCCAAGGCTCGAATCACTGACAAGCATTTTTTCAAAGCTGTCAACAGGAGGCATCACCCCTACCGGGCCGGCAATCCGTGAAGCTTTAAGCTATTTCAAGAAAAAACGTTCACTAAGGAGCCTGCTTTCCCGTGATGATGAACAATACATTGAAGAGTCTATGTAAAGTAAGCCCTGGGACGATTATCGAAGGGAAATGGCATCGCAACCGGTATACGATTATAAGGGAGCTTGGCTGGGGGGCGAATGGGATCGTCTATCTTGCCCAGTGCCGGAATCAGCAGGTTGCCTTAAAGATGAGTGATAATGGAATGTCCGTTACCTCTGAAGTAAATGTGCTCAAATCCTTTGCCAAGGTCCAGGGTTCTGCCCTCGGGCCTTCTTTGCTTGATGTCGATGACTGGGAGAGGAAGGATGCCCGGATTTCCTTTTATGCAATGGAATACATACACGGACCTGATCTGCTCGGCTTCATCCGGCAAAAAGGTCCTTCCTGGACAGAAGTGCTTCTTTCCCAGCTGCTCAGCGATCTGGAAAAGCTTCATCAGAGCGGATGGGTGTTTGGCGATCTTAAGCCGGAAAACCTGATAGTGACTTCCCCTCCTCCGAGGATACGCTGCATCGATGTGGGCGGTACAACCATCAAAGGGAGGGCAATCAAGGAATTTACTGAGTTTTACGACCGCGGATATTGGGGGCTTGGTACAAGGAAGGCCGATCCGCAGTATGACTTATTCGCTGCTGCAATGGTGCTGATTAATCTATATTATCCTAAGCGGTTCAATAAGACTGCAGGTGGCATCGGCCAGCTCAGGGATATGATCAGACAGAACAAAGAGCTGATGAAATATGAGCTTATGCTCATGAAGGCACTGGAGGGAAGGTATGCATCCGCTGCTGAAATGAGGAAAGAGCTTCTTGCATTGCCTGCAGCGGGGCAGCCTGAAAGCCGCACGGCCAGGCGGAGTGCAGCCAGGAACCAGGCTGCCGGTACTCGGCCAGCCCCCTCACGGACCAGGCAGGGAGCCAAGGATCAGAAGAAGAAAGGCGGATTCCTGGAAACGGTGCTCATTGTCTTTGTTATTTCAGTCCTTTATTTCGTTTATATTTATGGACAGCTGGTCTAAAGAAAAATGATGAAACTTTTCGCTTGTGCATACGTACATAATGGAGCAGGCAGAAGCCCCCTGGATGCGATATGCATTCCATCAGGGTTATGCTTTGGAGATTGCAGGCAAAGATGCTATTCTTAATATAGTAGTTTCCTTCAATAAGGTTATTCACCCATCACCAGGGGTATAAGGGACTATAGATTTTTCAGGTAAGGAAGAATTTATTATGCTTGATGCAAAAGCCGAAGCTTTCCTTCGGCATCATGGTGTGCGGCTTGAAGGCAAAAAGGTGCTTGTAGGCGTGTCCGGAGGCCCCGATTCCCTTGCACTTCTCCACCTGCTGTGGAAAAAACGCAAGGTGTGGGGAGCTGAACCCGCGGCGATTCATTTTGACCATATGTTCAGGGGTGAGGAATCCTATCAGGAAGCCCGATTTGTCCAATCCTTTTGTGAAGAGCGGAACATTCCGTTTGAGATGAGGAGGGAGGATGTATCGGCATATATGAAGGAATCCGGTAAAAGCTCCCAGACGGCGGCGCGCGAATGCCGGTACCGCTTTTTTGAAGAGGCCATGAAGGCATCAGGGGCATCATACCTGGCACTCGGCCATCATGGGGATGATCAGATGGAAACCATCCTGATGCGGCTGACAAGAGGCAGCACAGGGGAAGCAAGATCAGGGATCCCTTTCTCCCGTCCGTTTGGCGGCGGGGAGATCATCCGTCCTTTCCTGTGCCTTGAGCGGGGAGAGATTGAAGAGTATTGTTTAAGCAATGAGCTGGACCCCCGAAGAGATCCGAGCAATGAAAAGGATGTTTACAGCCGAAACCGTTTCAGGAGAAACGTCCTGCCATTCCTGAAGTCGGAAAACCCGCAGGCCCATGTTCATTTTCAGCGTTTCAGCGAAGAGCTGCGCGGCGATGAACAGTTCCTTCAGGAATTAACGGCCCGGGAAATGAATACAGTAATGAAGAAGAAGGAAGATGCCGAAATCACGATTGATACAGAACGCTTCATGCTAATGCCAATGCCTTTACAAAGGAGAGGTATTCAACTAATATTAAACTATCTCTATCAAGAGAGGCCTGCATCATTATCCGCCTTACATATTGAGAAGATATTTTCAATATTGAACAATCCTCATCCTTCCGGTTCACTTGATTTCCCAAACGGCTTAAAAATTGTGCGATCATACGGCTTTTGCCATTTCAGGTACAGCCACTCTGAGGTGCAAGCCTATCGTTTTGAGATAAATCAGCCCGGAAAAATCGAGCTTCCGAGCGCCGGTGCCCTACTGGCAGGAGAGAGCGGAGATCATAGAGGAACGGCAGATCTGAATTGCTTTGAAGTCAGCAGGGATAATGTGCATTTTCCGCTTATTGTCCGCACCCGCGAAGCCGGGGACAGAATGACGATAAAAGGAATGAACGGGACGAAAAAAGTGAAATCTATTTTTATCGACAGGAAAATCCCTTTGCATGAACGGGACAGCTGGCCCATCGTGACTGACAGCAGCGGGGAAATCCTCTGGATTCCCGGATTGAGCAAATCTGCTTATATGCTGCCTGCAGGTTCTGACACCAGGAATATTTTTTTAACATATATAAAGCATTGATCTTCTAGGGGGCACACTATTCATGAAAAACGATATCGAAAAAGTACTAATTTCCGAAGAGGAACTCCAGGCAAAGACTAAAGAGCTTGCCCAGCAGCTGACTGAGGAATATATGGACCGCTATCCTTTGGCAATCGGCGTCCTGAAAGGGGCAATGCCTTTCATGGGAGACCTTTTGAAGCGCATTGATACGTATCTTGAGATGGACTTTATGGACGTTTCCAGCTACGGCAATTCAACAGTCTCTTCCGGAGAAGTCAAAATCCTGAAAGACTTGGATACTTCAGTGGAAGGCAGGGACATCCTGATCATTGAAGACATCATCGACAGCGGCCTGACACTAAGCTATCTGGTTGAACTGTTCCGCTACAGAAAAGCAAAAAGCATCAAGATTGTCACTCTTCTGGATAAACCGACCGGCAGAAAGGCAGATATCAAAGCCGATTATGTAGGGTTCATCGTTCCGGATGAATTCGTGGTTGGCTATGGCCTTGACTATGCGGAAAGATACCGCAACCTTCCATATATAGGGGTTTTGAAGCCTGAAGTATACACAAACAATGATTAAGCAATCCTATATGTGAGAGGTTTATGACAAGCCTTGCTAAAAGCATGGACCAGCCCGGTTTTCAAAAGTGTAATTTCTTGAATTGGCATGATTTACTATGATACTATACAATATAGTTTGTTTACCGTGGGAGGAGGTAAGGGATGAATCGGATCTTCCGGAATACCATCTTTTATTTATTAATCTTTTTAGTCATTATAGGCGTTGTCAGCTTCTTTAACGGCAACAATGAGCCGACAGACCATATATCTTATGACGAATTCGTCGGTTACCTGGACAGCGGCGAGGTAACAGAGCTTTCAATGCAGCCTGAGCGCGGGGTATTTGAGGTGCGGGGCAAGCTTGAAGGCTATGATGAAGATAAATTCTTTATCACATATGTATGGAACAGCGACAATCTGCTGGACCGCATAGATGAGGCGGCAGCCAATGCGAAGGTGGATGTACAGCCTGCCAAGGAAACGAGCGGCTGGGTAACATTCTTCACTAGCATCATTCCGTTCATCATCATTTTCATCCTGTTCTTCTTCCTGCTTAATCAAGCACAGGGCGGCGGCAGCCGGGTCATGAACTTCGGCAAGAGCAAAGCCAAGCTTTATAGTGAAGAAAAAAAGAAGGTCCGCTTCAAGGATGTTGCTGGTGCGGATGAAGAAAAGCAAGAACTTGTAGAAGTCGTCGAGTTCCTGAAGGATCCACGCAAATTCGCGGATCTTGGGGCCCGAATTCCTAAAGGGGTGCTTCTGGTCGGACCTCCGGGTACCGGTAAAACCCTGCTGGCGCGTGCTGTTGCCGGTGAAGCAGGCGTACCGTTCTTCTCGATCAGCGGTTCCGATTTCGTTGAAATGTTTGTTGGTGTCGGTGCATCCCGTGTGCGTGACCTGTTTGAGAACGCCAAGAAAAATGCACCGTGTATTATATTCATTGATGAGATTGATGCAGTGGGACGCCAGCGTGGCGCCGGACTTGGCGGAGGCCATGATGAGCGCGAACAGACGCTGAACCAATTGCTTGTTGAAATGGATGGATTCGGGGCTAACGAAGGAATCATCATCGTAGCCGCAACGAACCGTCCGGATATTCTTGACCCGGCCCTTCTGCGTCCGGGACGATTTGACCGCCAGATCACTGTTGACCGTCCGGACGTTAATGGACGTGAAGCAGTACTGAAGGTACATGCCCGCAATAAGCCGCTTGATGAGTCTGTAAATCTGAAGGCTATTGCAGCAAGGACGCCAGGCTTCTCAGGTGCCGACCTTGAAAACTTATTGAATGAGGCTGCCCTTGTCGCGGCACGCCAGAATAAGAAAAAAGTCGATATGACCGATATTGATGAGGCGACGGACAGAGTTATAGCCGGACCTGCCAAGAAAAGCCGCGTCATTTCCAAGAAAGAAAGAAATATCGTGGCATTCCATGAAGCCGGGCATACTGTGATCGGTGTCATGCTGGATGAGGCTGAAATGGTCCATAAGGTAACCATCGTTCCGCGCGGCCAGGCTGGCGGATATGCCGTCATGCTGCCGAAGGAAGACCGATACTTCATGACGAAGCCGGAGCTTTTGGATAAGATTGTCGGCCTCCTGGGCGGACGTGTTGCCGAAGAGATTGTCTTTGGCGAAGTCAGCACAGGCGCGCACAATGACTTCCAGCGCGCAACCGGCATTGCCAGGAGAATGGTGACTGAATTCGGTATGAGCGATAAGCTCGGACCGCTTCAGTTTGGACAGTCCCAGGGCCAAGTGTTCCTTGGCAGGGATTTCAACAACGAGCAGAACTACTCTGATGCGATTGCCTACGAAATCGACCTGGAAATCCAGCGCATCATTAAAGAGTGTTATGAAAAAGCAAGAAAAGTCCTTACAGAAAACCGCGATAAGCTTGACTTGATTGCCAACACACTTCTGGAAGTTGAAACTCTTGATGCTGAACAGATCAAGAGCCTTGTGGACAATGGCAAGCTGCCTGACCGCAAAGTGATCGACGCAAGCACAGATGATGTGAAGGTCAATATCAACATCAAGAAAGATGAAGATGCTGTGAAGGAAATCCATCCGGCAGATTCAAATGATCCGGTTGCACCGAAGGATGATGCCGGCCCAACCGGCAGCGCTGACGAAAAGCGCGACCTATAATCGACAAAGAAGCTGACTCAGGAATGCCACAATCTGGCCGCCTGAGTCAGCTTTTTGCTTTTTGGGAAACAATAAGGGTATCTTTAAATGGGCACAGGCTCAGCAGCAGCGTCTGTTTTCAGGCATGCAGGATCTCCTGGCGGGCAAGGACAGGGTGCAGGTCTTTTTCTATTACGATTCGGCAGGAGTTGTGATATGATGTTGGCAGTGTGTTTGTGTTAGAAAAATTATAAAAGTGGTGAGAATGTTGATCTTTGTATTTGACGTGGGAAATACAAATATTGTGCTTGGTGTATATGATGGCGAAGAGCTGAAGCACCATTGGAGAATAGAGACGAACCGGAATAAAACAGAAGATGAATATGGGATGATCGTGAAATCTCTTTTTGAGCATGTGAATCTCTCATTTTCTAACATAGATGGCATCATTATTTCTTCGGTTGTGCCGCCGATCATGTTTGCGCTTGAAAGAATGTGCCAGAAGTACTTTCATCATAAGCCCCTTGTCGTTGGCCCCGGCATTAAGACCGGTCTTAATATCAAGTATGAAAATCCGCGCGAGGTGGGCGCTGACAGGATCGTCAATGCAGTTGCAGCCATCCATGAGTATGGCGGACCGCTTATCATCGTCGATTTTGGGACTGCGACAACTTACTGCTATATTAATGCTGATAAGCAGTATATGGGCGGAGCGATTGCACCAGGCGTCAACATTTCGACTGAGGCATTATATTCAAAGGCCGCTAAGCTTCCGAGGATAGAAATTGCCCGTCCTGAACATATTGTCGGCAAGAATACGGTAGCCGCCATGCAATCAGGCATTGTGTACGGATATGTTGGACAGGTAGAGGGCATCGTGAAGAGGATGAAGGACCAGAGTGATGAAAATCCATTGGTCATTGCCACCGGTGGACTTGCCAATCTGATTGCCCAGGAATCAAATATGATCGACATTGTCGACCCGTTTTTAACATTGAAAGGATTACAGTTAATTTATAAACGAAATAGGGAAAGTATAAAGAAATAGGAAATACAGCTTTGAAAGGAGTACAAGATGGAAGATTATTTGATTAAGGCGCTTGCCTTTAATGGACAGGTGCGTGCGTACGCTGCCCGCAGCACAGATACGGTGGGAGAGGCGCAAAGAAGGCATTACACGTGGCCGACGGCTTCTGCTGCTCTTGGCAGGGCAATGACTGCAGGTGTGATGATGGGGGCGATGCTGAAAGGCGAGGAAAAGCTGACCATCAAAATTGAAGGCGGCGGCCCGCTTGGCCCAATCCTGGTTGACAGCAATTCTAAGGGAGAGGTCCGCGGCTATGTGACACATCCGCAGACCCATTTCGACTTGAATGAGCAAGGGAAGCTGGATGTCCGCAGGGCAGTCGGTACTGATGGCATGCTGACTGTCGTCAAGGACATCGGGATGAGAGAGCATTTCACAGGACAGGTGCCAATCGTTTCAGGTGAGCTTGGAGAGGATTTCACTTATTATTTTGCTATGTCTGAGCAGCTTCCTTCCTCTGTCGGAGTCGGTGTTCTTGTAAATCCGGACAATACGATTCTTGCCTCTGGAGGGTTCATTCTTCAGCTCCTTCCAGGAACAGATGAAGAGACAATTACAAGAATTGAGAACAGGCTGAAGGAAATTCCTCCTGTGTCCAAGCTGATTGAAAAAGGCCTTACACCGGAAGAGCTCTTGAATGAGATTCTTGGAGAGGGAAATGTCAAGATTCTGGAAAAAATGCCAGTATCCTTTGAATGCACATGCTCCAAGGAGCGGTTTGCAACGAGCATCATCAGCCTGGGCAGGGATGAAATCCAGGATATGATCGATACAGACGGCGAAGCAGAAGCCCAATGCCATTTCTGCAACGAAAAATACCATTACTCAAAAGAAGAGCTTGAGGCACTAAAAAGCGAAGCGGTATAAAGCTGTTTTCTGGGGGAGGAAACTGTGAAAAAAAAGCATCTTTGGCTGATTATTGCCAGCCTGTTCGTTTTGAACATCATTTTTATCTTATTATTGACTATCAGGCCAGCTGTGCTGTTTGCCGGCAGCGGGGAAACAGTGGCCGAGGTCGGAAAAGATAAAATTACGAGAGAAGAATGGCTGAACGAAATGGAGCAGCGCTATGGCAAGGAAGTGCTGAATGATCTGATTGACCAGAAAGTGATCGGAGCCATGGCGGAGAAATACGATGTTGAGGTATCAAAGGATGCGGTCGAAAGGGAGCTCACGCTGGTCAAAACCATGTACCAGGGCAACCGGCTGCAGCAGCTTGATGAAAGCAAGTGGAAGGAGCAGATTAAATACAGCCTGCTCCTGGAGGAACTGCTGACAAGGGATGTTGTGGTGACTGAAGAGGAAATGAAGGACTATTATGATCAAAATAAGAGTCTTTTTCAGGTTCCGGATTCCTATCATATTTCCCAAATTGTCGTTAAAACAAAAAAGGAAGCTGAACAGACCATAAAAGAGCTTGAAAATGGCTCCAGCTTCCCGGTACTGGCCATGGAGAGGTCGATTGATGAATTCACGGCAAACCAGGGCGGGGAAACTGGCTTCATCAGCGAAGAGGATGAGCGCTTTTCACAGGATTTCATTGATGAAGCGGCAAAGCTGAAAGAAGGGGAATGGAGTGAACCGGTTGAAGTAGAGGACGGGTATGCAGTAATCCTGCTGCATGAGCATCTGGATGGACGCAATTATGCTTTCAAGGATGTGAAAAACCAAATCCGCCGGCAGGTCGCTCTCGAGCAGATGGACACCCCAGCTTCGGCCAAACCTTTCTGGAATGAAATCAAGGTCGACTCTTTCTATGATAAACAGGAAGAAAAGCAATAGGATGAAAACGGACAGGCAGCCTGTCCGTTTTTGTTTATCCGCAACATAAAGGCAGGCATGAGGGTATATAATACTACATAGTGAATTCCAAGGCTCCTTTATTAAAAGAAAATTCTAAAAAATAGGGTCGATTTGACTGCATATTGATTGACAATTCTCTGTTGCGCTGTTAAGTTTTTTATAAAACCAATAAAAATACTCGGATTAGGGAGCGGATGTAAATGGTGCGTGTAGCAAACTCGATTACAGAATTGGTCGGGCAGACCCCGATCGTCAAATTGAACCGGCTGACAGATGACAATAGTGCTGATGTTTACTTGAAGCTGGAATATATGAATCCAGGCAGCAGCGTCAAGGACCGGATTGCGCTTGCCATGATTGAAGCTGCTGAACAGGATGGGAATCTGAAAGCCGGTGATACAATCATCGAACCGACTTCAGGGAACACTGGGATCGGACTGGCGATGGTCGCAGCAGCGAAAGGCTATAAGGCCATCCTCGTCATGCCGGAAACGATGAGTATGGAGCGCCGCAATCTTCTTCGCGCTTATGGAGCGGAGCTTGTGCTCACTCCAGGGCCTGAGGGAATGGGAGGAGCGATCCGCAAGGCTGAAGAGCTGGCGAAGGAGCATGGCTATTTCATGCCTCAGCAATTCAAGAACGAAGCCAATCCAGAGGTCCACAGAAGGACAACAGGAAAGGAAATTGCTGAACAGATGGATCAGGTCGACGCTTTCATCTCAGGAATCGGCACTGGCGGAACGATCACAGGTGCCGGAGAGGTGCTTAAGGAGAAGTTTGGCTCAGTTAAGATTTATGCGGTAGAGCCCGCAGATTCACCGGTCCTCTCCGGCGGGAAGCCGGGCCCTCACAAAATCCAGGGCATAGGCGCCGGGTTTGTACCGGATATCCTTGATACTGAAGTATATGACGGGGTAATCAAGGTAACGAATGATGATGCCTTTGAATATGCCCGCCGTGCGGCAAAAGAAGAGGGAATCCTGGGTGGAATCTCATCAGGTGCAGCCATCTATGCGGCCCTCAAAGTTGCCAAAGAGCTCGGAAAAGGCAAGAAAGTCCTTGCTATCATCCCGAGCAACGGGGAGCGCTATTTGAGCACACCGCTGTACCAGTTCGAAGAATAGAAGATACAAAGAGCAGCAGCCGCCCGGCTGCTGTTTTTTTCTGCTTTTACAGAGAGCAGAGGACCTGTCCTGGCGGCTCCAAATCATGTATGATGAAAAGTAGTTATTGGGATGGGAGTGTTCAGTTTGGAGAAGCTGTCAATCTACAGCAGGAGAACTGCTTATACATATACAGAGTTTTATCAGCATTACCGTCATTTATCTGCAGGCAAAGAGAATCATGTCCTCCTGGAGAGCGGACGTGGCGGAAGGTACAGCATGGCAGCCTTTGACCCGGAAGTGATCTTGACTGGCCGGGGCGTGCAGCTTAAGGCTGTAACCCAAGCAGGTACAGAGCTGCTGGAAGGTAATCCGCTTCATTGCCTGAAGGAATATATGGGCCGCTATGAAGCTGAAAGGCTGGAAGAGCTGCCGGACTTCCAGGGAGGGGCAATTGGATATATTAGCTATGATTATGCAAGATATGTTGAAAAGCTCCCAGTCTGGTCAAAAGACGACCTAGAGCTTCCTGATGTCCATTTTTTTCTGTTCAGGGAATGGTTTGTCTTTGATCATGAAGAGGAGGAACTCTGGCTTCTGTTTTTATATGATTCCTCAGTTGATGCCGGCCGTATTGAAAAAAGGGCGGATGACTGGGTGAGCCGCTGGACAGGCACTGTTCCTGCCCTTTATATTCCGGAAAAAACACAGGCTGGCGAAGATCTTGAAGTATCAATGAAAGAAGAAGAATTCAAGGAAGCGGTAAGCAGGATTCAGGATTACATTTCCAAGGGGGATGTATTCCAGGTTAATCTGTCGGTTAGGCAGACAAGACCGATCGGTGTCGAAGCGATTGATGTGTACGACCAGCTCCGCCAGCTCAATCCGTCGCCATATATGGCTTTTATCCATACACCTGATTACCAGATTGTCAGCGGTTCGCCTGAGCTGCTGGTCAAGAAGAACGGGCAGGAGATCAGCACGCGGCCGATAGCGGGCACTAGATCGAGAGGGGCCGATGAAGCGGAGGACCTGAGGCTTGCCGAGGAATTGATCCAGAATGAGAAGGAGCGGGCAGAGCATGTCATGCTTGTAGACCTGGAGCGGAATGACCTCGGCCGTGTTGCCGAATACGGATCAGTGGAAGTGAATGAATTCATGGTGATTGAAAAGTACTCCCATGTGATGCATATTGTTTCCAATGTCAGGGGAGTTCTCGCACAAGGCAAATCTCCCTATGATGTCATAGATGCTGTTTTTCCCGGCGGGACGATTACCGGGGCGCCGAAGATCAGGACGATGGAGATCATTGAAGAGCTGGAGCCTGTCAGAAGGGGCTTGTATACAGGATCAATCGGATGGATCGGCTTCAACGGGGATATGGAGCTGAATATCGTCATCCGCACAATGCTCGTAAAAGACGGCAAGGCCCATGTGCAGGCAGGAGCCGGCATTGTCATCGACTCCAATCCGAAGCATGAATATAAAGAATCACTCAAAAAAGCGATGGCCCTCTGGAAGGCGAAGGAGCTGGCCGAGAATGGCGGGGAGCATCTGATATGATCTATATGATTGATAACTTTGATTCATTTACCTATAATCTCGTTCAATATTTGGGGGAACTGGGAGAAGAGCTGGTTGTAAAAAGAAATGATGAGGCGGCACTGGAGGACATTGCAGCAGCCAGCCCTTCTTTTCTGATGATCTCCCCAGGACCCTGCAGCCCGAATGAAGCAGGAATCAGCCTGGAAGCGATCTCCCATTTTGCAGGAAAGATCCCCATTTTTGGCGTCTGCCTTGGTCACCAGTCTCTTGCCCAGTCATTCGGCGGGGATGTTGTGCAGGCAGAAAGGCTGATGCATGGGAAAACCTCGGAAATCTACCATGACGGCAAAACCATTTTTGCCGGTTTGCCGAACCCTTTCCCGGCAACCAGATATCACTCTTTGATTGTGAAAAAAGAAACCCTGCCAGACTGCTTTGAAATTTCTGCATGGACAGAGGAAGGCGAAATCATGGCCATCCGCCATAAAACCTTGAGTGCAGAAGGTGTCCAGTTCCATCCAGAATCCATCATGACACAGTCGGGGAAAGTACTATTAAGCAACTTCATCGCCCATTATAAAAATGCTAAGATGGTTGGGGCTTAAGTATGCATATTTTAATAAACGACCGGCTTGTTTCAGCTGAAGAAGCGGTGATTTCGCCTTTTGACCATGGCTTTCTCTACGGAATGGGGCTTTTCGAAACATTCAGGGTATATGATGGCCATCCGTTTCTGCTGGATGATCATCTGGACAGGCTTAACCGGGGGCTCAGCACTCTCAATATCGAAGCTGCTTTTTCAAGAGAGGAACTAGCGGGGAAAATCAGCATGGTGCTGGAACGGAATGGCTGCACAAATGCCAATGTAAGGCTGAATGTATCTGCAGGCATTGAAGAGCTTGGCCTCCCCCCTGATGTTTACAGCAGCCCCCAGACGATCCTTTTTGCACGGCCGCTGCCGCCAGCGGGGGAAATGGCGGAAAAACAGCTGGTCCTCCTCAAAATGAGGCGCAATACGCCAGAGGGGGATGAACGGCTGAAGTCCCACCACTATATGAACAACATCCTTGCTAAAAGAGAGCTTGGGAATACACCTGGACAGGAAGGGATCTTTCTGACAAAAGAAGGGTTTCTGGCTGAAGGGGTTGTCTCTAATCTTTTCTGGACGAAAGGGAATATTTTATATACCCCATCCTTGGAAACGGGCATCCTGAACGGCATCACCAGGCAATTTGTGCTGCTGCTTGCCGAAAAAAATGGCCTGCAGGTGCAGGAAGGCTTTTATCAGGCAGAGGAAATGATGCGTGCAGACGAAGTGTTTGTTACCAACTCCATTCAGGAGATTGCACCTGCCGCAAGCTTTGCCGGTGTTTCTTTTCCAGGGGGCGCCGGCCTTCTTGCCGGAATGCTGCACAAAGAGTACAGGAAATACAGCAGTCATCTATGGGGACGAGAAGGACTTCTAATGGAGGGACAGAGATGAACAGACAAATCATAAATTGCGGGCCATATGAGCTGGACTATGGAATAAAAACATTAGTGATGGGGATCCTGAACGCGACCCCCGACTCTTTTTCTGACGGAGGAAAATACTTTGATGCTGACAAGGCGGTGAAGCATGCGCTGGAGATGGCTGCTAACGGAGCTGATATCATTGACATTGGCGGGGAATCGACAAGGCCGGGCTTTGACGAGGTTTCTGCAGAAGAAGAGCTTGAGCGGGTGATTCCGGTGATCAGGGCGGTTGCGAAGGAAGTGCCTCTGCCAATCTCGATCGATACCTATAAAGCGGCTGTGGCAGAAGAAGCCATCAGCGCGGGCGCCCACATCATCAACGATGTGTGGGGGGCGAAGAAGGACCCTAAGATGGCAGAAACGGCATCAAGGCTTGGGGTACCCATCATCCTGATGCACAACCGGGAAAACAGGGATTATTCCGTATTTGTCCGAGATGTGCTCAATGATCTGTATGAAAGCATCCATATTGCCAGGAATGCGGGGGTTAAAGAGGAAAATATCATTCTTGACCCGGGAATCGGGTTTGCGAAAAACCTGCCTTACAATCTTGAGATGATGAGGAATCTTGACACAATCACCAGTCTCGGTTATCCGGTGCTTCTGGGTACCTCAAGGAAATCTTTTATCGGCACCATCCTTGATCTCCCTGTGGAGGAAAGGGTGGAAGGAACAGGGGCAACCGTCTGCTATGGCATCCAAAAAGGCTGCCAGATCATCAGGATCCATGATGTAAAGGAGATGAGCCGTCTGGCGAAAATGATGGATGCCCTGATGGGGAAGGGGGAGCTGCATGGATAAAATATATTTAAATAATATGAAATTCTATGGCTATCATGGTGTTTTTCCCGAAGAAACAAAGCTAGGACAGCGTTTTGCTGTTGATGTAATTGTAGAGACGGATTTAGAGAAAGCGGGTAAAAGCGACAATCTCGAGGATTCCATCAATTATGGAGAGATCTATCAGGTCTGCAAAGAGGTTGTTGAAGGAAAGCCGTTCAAACTCGTAGAAGCGCTGGCTGAAAAAATATCTGCTGAGATGCTGGGGCGGTTCCCTGCAATCAGCTCAGTAACCGTCAGAGTCATCAAGCCGGATCCGCCGATCCCTGGCCACTATGATTCTGTAGCAGTTGAAATTACAAGGGGACGATAAGCGTGGAAAATAGGGTATTTATCGCATTGGGCTCCAATATGGGGGACAGAGCGGCGAATCTCAAGGAAGCCATCCGAATGCTTTCAGAGCATCCTGGAATAGATTTGGCAAGTTATTCTTCCATTTATGAAACAGATCCGGTCGGCTACGAGGACCAGGGGGAATTCTTAAATATGGTCATAGCTGCAGATACAGACAGATCGCCGCATGAATTGCTGGAAACATGCATGTCCATCGAGCAGAAGATTGGCAGAAAAAGGGATATCCGGTGGGGTCCGCGCACTATAGACCTTGACATTCTGCTGTATAATCACGAAAATATGATAACAGAGGACCTTATCATTCCTCATCCCCGAATGAAGGAACGGGCATTTGTCATTGTGCCTCTTGCTGAAATAGGGGAGAGAACGGATGTTCCGGTAATGGACACGCCTCTTGAAGCATTGCTGGAGGAAATACCTGATAGAGAAGGAGTGCGAATATGGAAGCAGAAAAATGGGGAAGACGTATTCGGGCTTTTCGAAAATTAAAAGGTTTTACACAGGAAAGCTTTGCGAAGGAGCTGGGTGTCTCAGTCTCTGTACTTGGCGAAATTGAAAGGGGCAATCGTATGCCCGCTGATGATTTCATCGTCCAGGTAGCGCATGTATTGAAAATCAGCATTGAAGAATTAACTCCGACACAGGAGATTGACTAATAGAGATTGAAAGAAACAGGAGGTACCGACATGCTTAAGATTGGCAACATTGAGATGAAGAATCCTGTTGTCCTGGCGCCGATGGCCGGAATCTGCAACTCAGCCTTCCGCCTGACCGTTAAAGAATTCGGGGCAGGCCTCGTCTGTGCCGAAATGATCAGCGATAAAGGAATCGTCATGAAAAATGAAAAGACGATGAACATGCTGTATATAGATGAGCGGGAAAAGCCTTTAAGCCTGCAGATTTTTGGCGGAGAAAAAGATACACTGGTTGAAGCCGCCAAGTTTGTAGATGAAAATACAAACGCTGATATCATTGATATCAATATGGGATGTCCGGTTCCGAAGATCACCAAATGTGATGCCGGCGCCAAGTGGCTGCTGGATCCCGATAAAATTTATGAAATGGTTTCGGCTGTAACAGCGGCTGTTTCAAAGCCTGTAACCGTTAAGATGCGGATGGGCTGGGACGATGACCATATATATGCTGTGCGCAATGCCCAGGCTGTCGAAAGTGCCGGAGGAAAAGCAGTTGCCCTTCATGGACGGACGCGTGTACAAATGTATGAAGGCCAGGCAAACTGGGATATTATTAAAGAAGTGAAGCAGAGTATCTCCATACCGCTGATTGGAAACGGCGATGTCCAGACTCCGCAGGACGCGAAAAGAATGCTGGAAGAAACAGGGGTGGACGGCGTTATGATTGGACGCGCTGCACTCGGGAATCCGTGGATGATCTACCGTACCGTTAAGTACCTCGAAACGGGGCAGCTGATGGATGAACCATCTGTGCGTGAAAAAATAGATGTATGCATCCTTCACCTTGACCGCCTGATTGCCCTGAAGAGCGAGTATATCGCTGTGCGCGAAATGAGAAAGCATGCGGCCTGGTATCTAAAGGGAATAAGAGGGAATGGCAAGGCCCGCAATGCAGTCAATGAATGCAATACAAGAGAAGAGCTTGTAACTCTCCTTAATACGCTTGCTCTTGATGCGGAAGCCAAGGAAATCCAGGCAGGCTAACATGCTATCATTTTCTTCTCTATCTGAAACACTTTTGTTATAATTAGAAACTGCCAGTGGTTTGCTGGCAGTTTTTCGCTATTTCTGCATTTATGATGTCTGTTTCACGTCAATTGTGTAAAATAATAGAAGTATACAAAACAAACCTGATGTTCCTGAATGAGGGTTTACATAAAAAGATCAGTATTGGAGATGATTTTCCGTGAGCGAAAGCCGTGAAGAGTTAAATGACTTAATGAGAGTCCGCAGGGAAAAAATGAACAGCCTGCGGGAAAAAGGAATGGATCCATTCGGTAAGAGATTTGAGCGTTCCCATCAGTCCCAGGATTTGATTGATGAGTATGGCGAACAGGAGAAAGAAGCAATAGAAGAACAGAATATTTCTGTCACTCTTGCCGGCCGGATCATGACAAAGCGCGGAAAAGGAAAAGCGGGCTTTGCACACATCCAGGATCTTAAGGGCCAGATCCAGATCTATGTAAGACAGGATGCTATAGGGGAAGAAAGCTATGAAATCTTTAACAGTGCTGATCTTGGCGACCTTGTCGGCGTAACAGGCACACTGTTCAAGACAAAGGTTGGCGAACTTTCCATCAAGGTGGAGGCATTCGAGCTTCTGACCAAGTCACTGCGTCCGCTGCCTGAGAAATTCCACGGCTTAAAGGATGTTGAGCAAAGATACCGCCAGCGCTACCTGGATCTGATCATGAGCCAGGAAAGCAAAAAGACGTTCATTACAAGAAGCCGCATCATCCAATCGATGCGCCGCTATCTGGACAGCCACGGCTATCTTGAAGTGGAAACGCCAATGATGCACTCAATCGCAGGAGGAGCATCTGCACGCCCGTTCATTACCCATCACAATGCTCTTGATATGGAACTGTATATGCGTATCGCAATCGAGCTGCACTTAAAGCGCCTGATTGTGGGCGGGCTGGAGAAAGTGTATGAAATCGGCCGCGTATTCCGTAATGAAGGTGTTTCTACAAGGCATAACCCAGAGTTTACAATGATCGAGCTCTATGAAGCTTATGCAGATTACCGCGATATCATGAGCCTGACCGAGAACCTGGTTGCGCATATAGCTGAAGAAGTCCTTGGAACTACGACTGTCCAATACGGTGACTATGAAGTGAATTTAAAGCCGGAATGGACAAGACTTCATATGGTTGATGCAATCAAGGAGCATACTGGTGTAGACTTCTGGCAACAGATGAGCAAGGAAGAGGCCCAGGCCCTTGCAAAGGAACATAATGTAGAAATCAAAGAAACAATGGAATATGGCCATATCGTCAATGAATTCTTTGAACAGAAAGTAGAAGAAAAGCTGATTCAGCCTACATTCATCTACGGGCATCCTGTTGAGATCTCCCCTCTTGCGAAAAAGAACGAAGAGGATCCGAGATTCACTGACCGCTTTGAATTATTCATTGTTGCCCGTGAGCACGCTAATGCCTTCACGGAGCTGAATGATCCTATCGACCAGCGCGAACGCTTTGAAGCACAGCTGAAAGAGCGCGAGCAAGGAAATGATGAGGCGCATATGATGGATGATGACTTTATTGAAGCCCTTGAATACGGTATGCCGCCGACAGGAGGACTGGGAATCGGGATTGACCGCCTTGTCATGCTCCTGACAAATTCCCCTTCCATCAGGGATGTACTGCTGTTCCCGCTGATGCGCCACCGTTAATAGAAAAAATAAGGCCGCAGCTTTTTTGCCTGCTGGAGGCAGACCCGATCAGCCGGGCCTGCCTCCAGCTTTTTTATTATAGAAGGAAATGGGGTTTTTAAGAGCGGGAGCGGACAATTAAGAGAGAAAGATTAGCTCCTGGCCTGCAAGTGTCCACGCTAAGCAAAAGCGGAAAAATAAGAATAGTTTTTCTTTAATAATGGTGTATATTTTTAATAAAAATGTATTGCGCACCTCTTATATAGGTGGTATATTAATATCTGTTGCTGCAAGACAGCAAGCAAGCCGAAAAAAAGAAATAAAAAAACTATTGACTCACTAACTTGGTTGTGATAAGATAGTTAAGTCGCCTAATGAGCGACAACAAAAAAAGATTGTTCTTTGAAAACTGAACGAACAAAAACGTCAACGTAAATCTTATTTTTATCAGAGCTAAATCTTACTCTTATTTGGAGAGTTTGATCCTGGCTCAGGACGAACGCTGGCGGCGTGCCTAATACATGCAAGTCGAGCGGACGGATGGGAGC
>NZ_JASHIV010000027.1:0-53405 GCF_030733525.1 Bacillus sp. MMSF_3328
CCAATCCCCTTCCTCAACCCCTCCCACCCATACTCTGGCACAGATGAAAAAGGTGATTTATCAAGGTGGGCAGCGGCCAGTCTGTCTGCGAGTTTGGTATGTGCTGATGACAGTTTCAGTGAGGTATCCTTCTTTAGAGGAGCGGCAAAGCGGTTGAGCTGCGGGTGGAATACGGCAGGGAGGTTGAGAGGAGCTTGATAGAGCTGGAATTCCGGGTTGATGAAGATGAGGTGGGATTGGATTTTGATTTTGCAGCCTAGTTCCTGGAGGAGCCGGCGGAACAGCTGCTCGTTTCTTTTGAGCTGCAGGAGGGGGTTTTTGATTTCGGTTTTTGAGGCGGTGAACCATAGGTCTCCTTCGGCCACAAAATCGCCTTCGAAGTTTTTGACTTCGAATAGATAAACGATGTATGCGGTGATCAGGACTGAGTCGATTTGAAATAAGGTGTTGTTCATTTCCAGCAGCAAATCGTTTAAAATCAGGCCTCCTTCTGCTGCAGAGAGCAGCCATTCATCAAATTGAAGTTCGCCCTGGTAGCCTTTCTCTAAATTAGAATAGTAAGTCTCATCCTTAGTTGACAAATCCATACGGGAATTCAATGCCCTGAAAAGATTCAACTCACGAGGTTCTGTCCGGGTTTTTACAATCAATCATCATCACTCCTTTTGCCATATTTTAACATAATTAAAAAGAACAGGTGCAAATAAAAGCCTGTTCCCGCCTATACTTCTGTCAACTCTGTTTCCCTCACAAACCGCTGAACATTATTTCTTCCGTTCCTTTTGGCAGCATACAAAGCCTGGTCTGCTTCTCTCATCAGAAATTGAATAGGATCGTCCAAAACCTGCGGAAAAAGAAACAAATGTGAAACTCCTAAACTAAGCGTTGCATGCACATAAACCTGGCCCAACTTGGTGTACTGTTCTGAAACATTGAGTCGTATCGCTTCAGCTAAATCACAGGCTTCGTCAAAGGAAGTATCCGGCAGCAGAATGATAAATTCTTCCCCTCCGTATCTGCCTATCACATCCGCAGCGCGAATGCTCTCTTTGGCAACCCTCGCAACATGGGAGAGTACCAAATCCCCAGTCTCATGGCCATATTCATCATTAATTTTTTTAAAATGGTCGATGTCAAACATGATTAAGGAGACATCCCCCCCATTGGGACTGATGCCCCCCAGTGATTCCAGCGATTGCTTCATAAAATAAGTCCGGTTGTAAACTTGTGTCAGGCCGTCAATGGAAGCGAGTTCCTTCAGTTGTTCCTGTATCAGGATTTTTTCAGTAATGTTAACAAATGAAATAATCCGCCCAATTTGATGGCCGTTTTTATCCTCGACATCTGACATTTGAACCTGGTGGTGGATTTTTTTTCCATCCCGAATCCACTCATAATCGCAGTCCATCCCATTTTCTATAATTTCCTCAAGTATGCGGAATCCGGAAAATGCCTCTTTAAATGGCTTGCCGATCACAGAAGGCTTGAGGAAGGGCATGATAGGAACCATCGCTGAGTTGTAATCAAGGATGGCTCCCTTCCGGTTCAGAACAATCACCCCTTCTTTCATTCTGTCAAAAACCGTATCTCTTAATATCGGGGTAACATCGAACATTTTGAAAGACATCAAAGCGACCCAGTGGAAAAGATAAGATAAGCTCATGGAAACGGGTCCAAGATCAATGCCATAGGGGCTCAGGTCGTTTAAGTAAAAATAATTTGCAAGAATCGGGAATACCAGACCGGCAGCCATGGCCATTAACTGGATTCTGAACAGGAGGGATGCACCTTTTAGCCGAAGAAGCAATGTCAGGACACTGACCGTCAGACAGATGAACATATAAAAAGCGTGAACATAAAAGAAAGGGCCATATTCCAGATCGGCAATCGGGAAGGGGGCATCATTTCTCAGCTCAACAGCCTTATAGTACAGATGGTGAAGGCCATTTGTGGCATGCATGAAGATGGTTGCACTGGGAAAAAGGAAAAGAATATAAATGACCCAGGGCTTCAGCTTTTGCCCGGCATATTCAGCACACATTAAGAAGATAAAGGCAGGAATAAAGGGCATGACAAGATATTCCATACTTAACCATAGTTTGATGCCCTTCAGTGTGGAACTGGACAGTTCAAATACATAGAAAAAGGAAAAGAGCGACGATAAGATGGTCGCGATGATGTATGGCTTAACACCTGGAGCGCCTTTTAGCTTATAGAAGGCAAATAGGCATAAACATAAGCTCAAAACTCCTGAAAGAGCGACTAGCGATTTATATAAAATCAATTCATTGGTCATGTTATATACTCCAGTAGTATAAATCTTTTGATAGATTATTAATCATATAAAGTATACTTGAAGACCTATGAGACAGGAAAGGACTTTTGTCATTTAAAGGATGAAAAAGAAAAAACCGCCTCCTTTTTAACTGAGAAGGCGGTTTTGCTTATTCATTTGCGATCCCTGGATAATCACAGTACTCAATGATGGTTCCTTCTGTATCAGCAGGATTCAGATACACAAGCCTCCTGCCATGCTTGTTTGTCCTGAGGGAATCCTCAAGAATCCGGATTCCGCTGTTTTTCAGGTCAGCGATTGCCTCCATTAAATCAGGCACCCGGTAGGCGATATGGTGGACGCCTTTCCCTTTTTGCTTGATGAACCGGGCGATGGGGGAGGTTGTATTATTGGTAGGTGCCAGGAGTTCGATCCGGTCGCCATTAACCTCTAGTATGCAGACTTCGCTTTCGACTCCTGCTGCTTCACTTACATATCTGTCAATCAGTTCAGCATCCAATATGTTTGTGTAAAATTTGAGGGTGCTGTTTATATCTCGTACGGCTATTCCAATATGATCCATTATTTTTTCCACAAGTATGGCTCCTTTCATTCCCTAACAGTGTAAAGGATGGAAGCCTTGTTTACAATTCATCTGAAAAATTCACAAAAAATGTATAAAAAGCACTTGCAACGGTTTTGCTGAGAGACTATGATAGCTAAGGAAATTATTGTTTATGAAAAATTCTACAATGAAAGAAGATGTATATATGGCCCGATCAGCTTCGGCTGTCGATGCAAATGAGAAGCTCAGCATCCGCAATGGGATTGCTACTACTGTCATTTTGAACATCAGCACCAATTATTTTCCTCTGTTTGCGATCAGTGTACTTGGCGTTTCGAACTACCAGGTTGGATTGATCAGCTCCCTGCCTCAGTTTATAGGAATTTTTGCCATGGTGATCGGCTCCCTGCTTATAGGCAGGATGGAAGAAAAGAAGCGGCTTACCGCATACTCCTTCCTGGCCGCGCGTTTTTTCCTTTTAGCGATGTTTTTGCTTGTGTATCTGCCTGAGGAGATGAGAGGGTGGATATTTGTCCTCCTTGTCGGCCTGATGAATTTTCCAGGTTCAATTGCCAATTTGAGCTGGCAGTCCTTCATCGGCGATCTGATACCTGACAGCCGCCGGAGCGGTTTCTTCTCCGAGCGGAACAAAGTAATGACCATTGTCGGCATGCTTTCAACTTTCGCCATCGGCATACTTCTGCAGCAGTTTGACCAGTCCAATTCTCTGCCTTTCCAGGTTTTATTTTTAGCCGCGTTTTTGATCGGACTGGCGGAAGTGTACTATTTGTTCAAGCATGAAGAGCCAAAGTCCAGCAGGAAAGCGGAGAAAAAACTAAGCATCGGCCTTCATGTTTTCAGGCACAAGCCTTTCTTGTATTTTATCATCTGCAGTCTTTTCTTTAATTTCGGGTGGCAGATGGCCTGGTCGCTTTTCAGCATCTATCAGATCAAAATTGCCGGCGCCACGGCACTTTGGATCAGCCTTTTCACTGTTGCGAATCAGCTTGCCCAGATTGTGAGCTTTAAATGGTGGGGAAGGATGGCTGATAAACACACTAATGCGAAAATGATGATTCTTGTATCTTTGGGTATGGCATCGGCACCTGTGCTGACAATCCTCTCGCCGAATATGGTGTATCTGGTTATCGTCAATTTCTTTTCCGGTCTGTTTGTTTCAGGCACCGTGCTGCTGCTCTTCAACCAGCTGCTGGAGGTAACTGAAGAGGAAACACGCAGCATCTGTATTTCGAACTATAATATTCTGCTGGCCCTCGTCGCCTTCATTGCGCCGCAGTTTGGTGTATTCCTTCTTGAAGCGGCCGGCATGAATGCTGCTATGACAGTTTCTTCAGTCCTGAGAGGAGCAGGTGCGATATTCTTCTTGTGCCTATTCGTCTATTTAAGGAAATCAAAGGGACATTCATTAAAACTAGCCAGAAATATTTTTTAAAATAACCAAAACCAAAAGCTTGAAAAGCTTTTGGTTTTTTTATGTTGACAAAAAGAAAGCATAGGATTATAGTTGCTTAAGTTAATAGTTCACAAAGTTAATTATTTATCTGGTAAATGGAAGCAGGGGGGATACCAATTAGCAGGGATAGATTGATTTACGACCTGATTGCAACAGTGAGAGGAACTGTGAAGAAATCAAAAGCAGATTTTCATGGCCTGTTTGACGGGTATATTCCTTTTAATGAATTCCTTGTTCTCAGGAAGCTTGCAGAAAAAGGGGAAAGTAAGGTCTCCCAGCTGGCGGGTGAGCTCGGGGTCTCAAGCAGCCATATAACAGCAGTCAGCGAAAAGCTGCTTAGCAAAGGACTGATCGTGCGGGGCGGAAGCGAACACGACAGAAGAATTGTATGCTTGTCCCTGACAGATGAGGGAAGAAAGATGGCAGCAGAGCTGGAGCGTGTATCCAAAGATTATTTTGAAGAAAAGCTCCGTGATTTATCGGATGAAGAGCTTGCTCTGACAAGCAGCCTGCTGGGCAGGGTCCACTAAAAAGAGACATCATAAGAGGTGAAGCAAATAATGGAACATTTGAGCCAAAAAGAAAAAATTACGATTATGATCGCCATCATTGCCGCAATGTTCTTTGCCGCAGTCAATCAGACAATCGTAGGCAACGCCCTTCCAAAAATCATATCTGACTTGGGCGGACTGGATTATTACAGCTGGGTTTTCACGATTTATATGCTGACCAGCGCCATTACAACCATACTTGTCGGGAAACTGTCTGATATTTATGGACGGAAGCCATTTATTTTAATTGGAATTATTATCTTTTCTATCGGCGCCTTTTTATCGGGAACGTCCTCTGATATCTTTGACCTGATTACATACCGCGGCATCCAGGGCTTTGGGGCCGGTATGATCATGTCTACTGCCTTTACTGCCGTAGGGGACCTTTTTGCGCCCCGCGAGAGAGGGAAGTGGCAGGGGGCGATGAGCGCCGTGTTCGGTATATCAAGTGTTTTCGGGCCGACGCTCGGCGGTTATATAGTTGATAACCTGGAGTGGAAATGGGTATTCTGGGTATTCCTGCCGCTAGGCATTGTCGCACTTGCATTGATTTGGAAGCTGTTCCCGTCACAGGAAAAGAAAAAAGGGGAAAGCGTCGATTATGTTGGGGCAGTATTTTTGACAGCCACCATCGTTCTCACTTTATTGGGATTCTCCTGGGCAGGAACAAAATATGACTGGGGTTCATCACAGATTATCATGCTGTTCGGCGGCGCTGTGATTGCACTCATCTTGTTCATCATAATCGAAAGAAAAGTCAAAACACCGATTCTGCCGCTATATTTATTTAAGAACGGTATCTTTACGATCTCGAATATCATTGGCTTCGTCATCGGGGTATCCATGTTTGGAGGCGTCATGTATGTGCCTTATTTCATCCAGGGTGTTCTTGGATATTCAGCCACACACTCAAGCTTCCTGACGATGGCCATGACTCTGGGGCTGGTTTTCGCCAGTGCTCTTGGCGGCCAGATCATTTCTAAGACAGGCAAATATAAGCTGCAGGCAATCATTGGGTTATGCATCTCTGCAGTAGGATTGTACTTATTATCACGGATGGATGCAGATACTTCCCAATATGCACTTGTTGGATTTCTGATTCTTGTAGGATTTGGTATCGGGATCGGCATGACGGTATTCACGCTGACTGTCCAGAATGCGGTTGAGCAGAAATTCCTGGGGGTTGCCACCGCGACATCCCAGCTTTTCCGCTCAGTCGGCGGAACTGTAGGTGTTGCTATAATGGGAACACTTTTGAATAACCGCATGGAAGACAAAATGACCACCATGTCACAGAATCAGAATACCAATAATATGGCTGCTTCTCCTGAGCTTGCGGGGAAACTGGAGTCATTGAAGAACCCTCAGCTTCTCCTGGATCATGAGAAACTGGCCCAGGTTAAGTCTTCGCTGCCGGCAGAAGCTGCTTCCCTGTTCGAACATATCATTTCAATGCTCAGGGAGGCGCTCAGCTATGCATTGTCGGGCGTGTTCTTATTTGTCACCATCACGATGCTGGTGGCAGTCATTCTGACCTTCTTCCTGAAGGAAATTCCTCTCAGGAGTGCAGCAGATACAAAGGCACCCGAGCCTGCAAAAAGCGAATAAATAAAAAGATGGGGACCTGGCTGAGCCAGGTTCTTTTTCCATTTACCGGGTTAATTCAGAATATTGACAATACCCTTATTCTGGCTTACCTTTTAAGAAGAGCAGGGAGGGAATCACTTGGAACAATTAAAAGAGAGAGCAGATTATTTGGATAGCCAGGATCCGCTCCGCAAATTTGCAGAAGAATTTTACATAAAAGAAAATATGATTTATCTGGATGGCAATTCACTCGGGCTTTTATCATCAAGGGCAGAAAAAACACTCTTCGACATGCTTGATTCATGGAAAAACTTAGGCATAGACGGATGGTTGAGCGGGGAGAATCCTTGGTACTATGTATCCGAAAGATTGGGACATAGGTCAGCAGCGTTGGTTGGAGGAGAGCCTGAAGAAGTGATTGCAACCGCTTCCACTACAACGAATTTGCACCAGCTTGCCGCAACCTTTTTCAAACCGGAAGGCAAGCGGACCAAAATATTGGCCGACGAATTGAATTTTCCATCAGATATTTATGCTTTGCAGTCGCAGCTCCAATTGAAGGGTCTGCCGCCTGAAGAGCATCTCGTCCAGGTAAAGAGCAGGGATGGGAGAACAATCACTGAGGAAGATATCATAGAGGCGATGACGGATGAAATCTGCCTGATCATCCTTCCTACTGTTTTATATAGAAGCGGACAGCTTCTGGATATAGAACGGCTGACAAAGGAAGCCCACAAGAGGGGCATCCTTATCGGCTTTGATGCGTGTCACTCTGCTGGGGCGGTTCCGCACCATTTTTCAGAATGGGGCACAGATTTTGCTTATTGGTGCAGCTATAAATATATGAACAGCGGGCCTGGGGGAATCGGAGGCCTTTATGTGAATAAAAAGCATTTTGGCAAAATGCCGGGCTTATCCGGCTGGTTCGGATCGGATAAAAGCCGGCAGTTCGATATGGAGCATACTTTCACACCAGCTCATGATGCAGGCGCTTTTCAAATTGGGACGCCCCATATTTTAAGTGCAGCTCCGCTATTAGGCTCGCTCGATATGTTTGAGGAAGCCGGCATCGATAGAATCAGAGAGAAATCCTTGAAAGCTACCGGCTACCTGATAGAATTGGCAGAAACTTATCTGTCCGGTTATGGGCTTACAATCGGAACGCCGAGAGAAGATATGCGGCGTGGAGGGCATGTTGCTCTTGAGCACCCGGATGCCGCAAGGATCTGCAAAGCCTTAAAAGAAAAAGGTGTGGTACCGGACTTCCGTTCTCCTAATATCATCAGGCTCGCACCGGTAGCCTTTTATACTTCGTACAATGATATCTGGAGGGCTGTGTCGATTCTAAAGGACATCATGGAGAACAGATTATACGAAAAATATGAAAACAAGCGAGAAATCATCGCATAAGGAGTCATAAAAGATGATCATTGATATTTCAAGGAAGCTTCACAAGGGGATGCCTGTCTGGCCGGGAGACACAGCGTTTGCCTATGAAGTCAGCTGGCCAAAGGAAGAGAGCGGCTCTGTGAATGTCGGGAAGCTGACCATGAGCATACACACAGGTACTCATGTGGATTCCCCTTTCCATTTTGACTCAGAAGGGAATCGGATGACCGATATACCGCTTGAAGTATATATAGGAAAAGCGTTAGTTGCCGATCTTGCAGGCGCAGCCAGCATTGGGAAAAAAGAGCTTGAAGGAATTGATCTTCACGGCGCTGAGAGGCTTCTATTAAGGACAGGGTCATGGAAGGATGCCTCCGTATTTCCGGAAGAAATCACTTTTTTAAATCCTGATATTGCACCATTTTTGGCTGAAAAAGGCGTCAAGCTTATTGGCATGGATGTGCCTTCGGTTGATAGGCTGGACAGTAAGGAGCTTCCCGCCCATCATGAGCTCCAGCGATGCGGGATCCATATACTCGAGGGGCTGGATTTAAGTGAAGCAGAGCCGGGGGTCTACGAATTGATCGCACTTCCCCTTCCGATTGAATATGCCGATGGAAGCCCGGTGCGCGCAGTCCTCAGAAAATATCCTGATTGAAATGGGAGTGATACTGTGAAAGAGGAAAGCAAACAGCTGTCTGACTATGAAAAATACATCCGCACACAAGAACTGCTCAGCCTTCAGAAGGAAGAAGAAGAGCTCTGCTGCGAGGATGAGCTTACTTTTCAGACAGTCCACCAGATTGCGGAGCTGCACTTCAAACTGATCCTTCAATATCTGGACCGGTCATGCAAGAGCATGCAAAAAGGAGATGCCGAAGGGGCAAGTCTTATGCTTGACCGGATCAATGAGCATTTGCGCCAGCTTCCGCCTGTTTTCGATCTCGTAAAAGCCATCACACCTGCCGATTATCATACGATCAGGCTGTTCCTTGGAAGGGGCAGCGGCCAGGACTCGCCGGGATTTAATGCTATTTTAAAAGAAGGACCTAAGCTTTGGGAACCGTTCGAAAGGCTGTTAAAGAAGGAAAACAGGACTCTGCTCCAGCTTTTAGAAACACCTGACGGCAATCGGACGCTTTATCGGCTTCTGAAGACTCTGCTGACATTTGACGAGTATTTCCAGACTTTCCGCCATTCTCACATCCAGCTGGTCAAAAGGATGATCGGCCTGCGGACGAAAAGCCTGAAGGGCATTCCAGCCCAGGCCCTGGAGCGCGGTGCCAGGCATGAATTTTATCCGCTTGCCTGGGATGCTGTCTGCAAGCTGACTGATCTTACAGGATCCAGCTATGATCCTAAGCCTTTATAGATAGTGAAAATAGGGCTCCTGCTGTTCTGCAGGAGCCCTGGCATTAGTTTTTATTGAAAAAGTGAACTGAATAGAGCAGAAAAATACAAAAAAACAAGACCGGCTAAAAACAGCGGTCTTGTTTAATATATGTATTAGTGTTACAATGAAGAGCGGTCTAAAAAAGCCATTTGAAAATATATATTATTATCTAATTAAATAGTAACACAGAAACACAAGTGGTGTCAACTAAAAACGGCCGTAATTTTTTCCGGGGAGTGTTTTTTTTTATGAGCAAACCAGGCGATAGCAAAGAAATGGAACAGCATCGGGTTAAAGAGATCATCGGGATTGCGGACAGCAAGATGCACAAGCTTTTGGGTAAAGGGTCTGTAGCAGGCTCAGATGTGCTTGAACTCAAAAAAACATTCTGGGAAGATGTTACAGTTAATCTGGATGAGCCGGATGATGTGATTGAGACATTTACGAGCATCAAGCAGCAGGCTGAACTTTTATCTGAAAGGGAAAGGACCAAAAGCCAGCTTGACCGGCAGCTGAGTACATTGGCAAAAATCAAGAATTCTCCTTATTTCGGAAGGATTGATTTCCATGAGGAAGGAGAAAAAGAGGAAGATGTGATCTATCTCGGAATATCCTCTCTTATGGATGAAGAGGATGAAAATTTTCTCGTCTATGATTGGCGGGCTCCGATTTCAAGCATGTATTATGATTATGCTCCCGGTCCTGCCCATTATAATACCCCGGAAGGAACTATTGAAGGAGAAATGCTGCTGAAGCGGCAGTTTATCATCAAAGGCGGAAAGATTGAGGGAATGTTTGATACAGGGCTGACGATTGGGGACCAGCTTCTTCAGGAAGTTCTCGGCAATAAGGCGAGCACCCAGATGAAGTCGATTGTAGCGACCATTCAGAAAGAACAGAATGAAATTATCCGCAATGAAAACAGCAAGGTGCTGATTGTCCAGGGAGTCGCCGGAAGCGGGAAAACATCGGCTGCGCTCCAGCGTGTGGCCTATCTGCTTTACAGGCACAGAGGCACCCTTCAGGCGGACAATATTATGCTGTTTTCTCCCAATTCTCTTTTTAACAGCTATGTTTCCACCGTCCTTCCTGAACTTGGCGAGGAAAATATGTCACAGGCAACCTATCAGGAGTATATAACGCGAAGCCTGGGCAGGGAGCTTGGTGTAGAAGATCCTTTTGATCAGCTGGAATCTATCCTTTCAGAAGAAGAGTCTCCTGAAAAAGAGATGAGGAAGAAGGCAATCAGGTTCAAGTCTGATACCGGATTTGTTGAAATGATTAATGCATATGCCGGGAAGCTCTCGGAGGAAGGGCTGCAATTTGAAGACCTGCGCTTCCGCGGCGAGACTCTTTTTTCCCATGAAGAGATCAGCCAGTATTTTTACTTACTGGATAAATCCATCTCCATCCCAAACCGGATGCAGCTGACTAAGGACTGGCTGCTGCAGGAGCTCCGGAAAATCCAAAAAGCAGAGCGAAAAAAAGAATGGGTGGAAGAGGAAATTCAGCTTCTCGATAAAATGGATTATCTGGAAGCCTTTAAAAAAGCACAGCAGAAGCAAAATAAAAACGGAGAGAATTTCGATGAGTTTGAGCAAGAGCAGAAGTTCCTCGAGAACATGGTTGTCAACAAAAGGTTCAAAGGGCCGAAAAGCAGGGTGAAGAACTTAAAGTTCCTTGATGTATTTGCCACTTATGAGCAGCTCTTCTGTAAAGATCATGTATTGGGTGATTCCCTCTATCCGGAAAACTGGGATGCTGTATGCAAGATTACTGCAGCAAATCTGAGCAAGGAAAAAATCCCTTATGAAGATGCCACTCCATATTTATATTTGCAGCATCTCCTGGAGGGGAGAAAGCAGGATACAGGCATCAGGCATGTGTTCATTGATGAAGCACAGGATTATTCTCCTTTCCAGTTTGCTTATATCAAAGAGCTGTTTCCCTACAGCAGGCTCACTCTTTTGGGTGATGTGAACCAGGCGGTGTATACTCATTCCATCGGTGCTACGACGCTGTACCATGGCCATGAGGAAGAAGCGAAGACCATCGTGCTGACAAAAAGCTACCGCTCTTCAAGGCCAATTGTAGAATTTACAAGATCTTTTATCAGCGGCGGGGATCTTGTTGAGCCATTCAATCGGGAAGGAAGGCTTCCTGCTGTAATATTTGAAGAAGACAGGGAAGCTCTTCATGCTAAGATTGCTGAAACAGTGGAAAGGCAGCTGAAAGAGGCTCATAAATCAATCAGCATTATCTGCAGGACGGCAAAAGAGAGCAAGGAAGCGTTTGAAGGCTTGAAGGAACTGCTGCCGGATGTGCGGCTGATCAAAAAGGGAACCCTCTCCTATGAAAAAGGCGTCACCATCATTCCGGCTTATTTGGCAAAAGGCATCGAGTTTGACACTGTCATTATTTATGATGCTTCTGCCTATGATCATGAAAGTGACCGGACCATTTTTTATACTGCCTGCACGAGGGCCATGCATGAGCTTGATATTCTATATACAGGCAGGAAAAATGATTTTATCCTTGAAGTGGACCCGAAATTATATACGACTAAGTAATTTCTTGAAGGCGTTGAGCACAGACTCAATGCCTTTTTCCATGTTTTGCAGATTAAAAAGAGGTTTTGGACGTTTCCATTAGGGAAAAATGCGAAAGAGATGCCGGAAGGAGAGTGAAGATACATAATGGCTGAATCAAAAGTGGCAGGCGTATTTTCTTCTGCAGATGAAATCATCGGGAAAGCAGCGGATGCTTCATCCGCAGAAAGCTATATAGTGGTGTGCAGGGATAGTGAAGAGGGTGACAAGCTGAAAGAGAAAACAGGATTGCAGGTTGAAATGGTTAAACATTCACCTTCAAATGATGGTCCGGTCTTCCGGAATCTTGCTACAGCGTTCGAACCGGATGGAGAAGAACCGGCTCTTTCCAGTGTTCTTGGGAGACTTTCAGACCTTGGCCTGTCAGACGTGGACGCCCGGGAAGTCCTGGGGTATGCAGAAGATGGGCTGCTTGTACTCTTAAAAACAAACTGATCTATCGCGGTTTGGAGACCTTCCTTCCGGTGAAGGCAATCATATAGAATAAAAGAGGAGATGTTAGCAATGGAAAATTTTAAAATTGTTTACACATTTGAGAAAGGCCTGGAGGTCATTGAGGAGATTGAGGCCGAAAGCCGTTCTGAAGTTATTGGAAGGATCAAGGACCTTGAAGGATTTATTGAGTTTACCGACAAAGAGGAAAATTACCACCGTTTCAGCTTTGATGATGTAAAATTGGTTTCTATCAGGAAATAAAGAAAAGGCGCTGAGAAGCGCCTTTTTCCTATGGTCTCAAAACCTTTCCTCCGCCAGGTCAGCCCAGTAATGGCAGAGGGTCTGCATGCCTTTATCAAAGTTCTCAAGATGGAAGTGCTCATTGGGAGCATGGAAATTTTCTTCCGGCAGACCGAAGCCCATCAGGACGACGGGCAGACCCAGCAGCTGGTCGAAAACGGAAACGATCGGGATCGATCCCCCTCCGCGGGTGAAAGCCGCCGGCACACCGTATACTTTTTCATAAGCTTTTCCGGCAGTCTGGATGGCCGGGTGGTCAAACGGAGTAACATAAGGCGCTCCTTTGTCAAATAAGGTAACGCTCAGTTCTACACCAGGAGGAGTATGCTTTTTGATATGTTCCTCGAGCAGGCGGGCGATTTCATCTGGGTCCTGGTTGGGGACAAGGCGGCAGGTGATTTTGGCTGATGCCCGGGAAGGGATGACCGTTTTGATCCCTTCACCCTGGAAGCCTCCGCCGATTCCATTCACTTCCAAAGTCGGCCTGACCCAAAGCCTCTCAACAGTTGAGTACCCCGATTCCCCAAACAGCTCCTTTACGCCGGCTTGTGATTTAAAGCTGTCATCCTCTAAGCCAAGTGCATCATAAGCCTCTTTTTCCTGCTCGGTCAATGTTTCCACCTGATCATAGAAGCCGTCGACCAATATTTTACCGTCAAAATCATGAAAGGAAGACACAATTTTAGCCAAGGCATGTATCGGATTTTGCACCGCTCCTCCATATAAACCTGAATGCAGATCAGCATTTGCTCCTTTCAAGTCAATCTGCAGCCCGCAGAGCCCCCTTAGTCCATAGCATATGGAGGGCCTGCCTTTTTCCATCATGCTGGTATCCGAAATCACCGCTGCATCTGCAGAAAGGAGCTCTCTATGCTCCTCAGCGAATTTTGGCAGATTCGGACTCCCGATTTCCTCTTCACCTTCTATGCAAAACTTAAAATTGACAGGTGCATTTCCAGTCACCTTCAACAGTGCTTCAAAAGCTTTTATATGCATGAAGACCTGTCCTTTATCATCGCTCGCTCCCCTGGCAAAGATTTTCTCATCCCTGATTTCGGGATCGAAAGGCGCACTTTCCCAGAGCTCAAGCGGATCGGCCGGCTGGACATCATAATGGCCATATATCAGGACAGTCGGTCTGCTTTCATCCCTTATATAGTCTCCGTATACAACCGGATGGCCGGAAGTATCATAGATATTGACATTCTCAGCACCAGCTTTTTCAAGCGCTTTCGCCGTCCATTCTGCTGCCTTTCTGACATCTTCCTTATGATCAGGCAGGGCGCTGATGCTTGGAATCGATAAAAACTCCGTCAGCTCCTGCAGGTGGGTGTCGCGTTCTTTTTTCAAATAATCGAATACATTGTTTAGCATAGCAGCCTCCTATTTCTCTGTACGGGCTGGGTATATTCCCGCAGCCGGCAGAGCCTTCGCAAATAAATACTTTATATTCTCCATAGCGGTTAAGAAAACCTCCCTCTTGCAAAAATTCTGTCAATTTTTTAAAAAATAGTTTTAAAAAGGATTCATTTGGTGTAATATTACACCAAATGAATATAATGGAATTTTAATCCACAGAAGGGGGCATATCCTTGGGTTCTCTTACCAAAGAGCATGAAAAGCAAATTTTCCAAAAAGAACTGTATAAACTGAAAAAGCAGGAATTCATTGGTCCGGACGATTACAGCCGGGTGCTTGAAGCCCATCTTTCCTACTATCAGTCACTGGAATTGGATGCAGTGGAATTGAAAACGGCTGAGCAGCCGAAAAAGGAAGAGAAGGTGATCAATGCACCTGCGCCTGTATCTGTACCTGAAAAGCCTTCTGCTGAAGAAAAAACACGGAGCCCCGAGGAAGTGCGGGAACGGAATATATCAATGACGCTGAATCTCGGTGTTGTGCTGCTCCTGGTTGGAGGGCTTTTTGTCGCAACCAGCAATTGGGATGAAATGAGCGACTGGATGAAGAGCGGTTCCATCGCACTTGTTTCATTGCTGTTCTTCGGGATCTCCCTTGCAGCCGGGAAGCTTCTTGGAATACAAAAGACTGCTCTTGCCTTCAATGTGCTGGGGAGCTTGTTTCTGCCCATCTTTCTGCTGTCGGTAAGCTGGTTCGGTCTCATGGGCGAGTATTTATCTTTTTATGGTGAGGGGAGCTATTTTTATGCTGCTGCAGGAGCTTTAATCCTGGCTCCGTTTTATGGTTTCCTTGCCCGGCAAATGGGTTCAAGGCTTTTCGTCTGGTTTGCTTTCTCAGCATTAACATCGGCTGCCGGCTTCCTGCTGCTTGCACTGGGGGCAAGGCAGGATACCTTTTATTTAGGCATGATGATTTATAATGCGGGACTGATTGCCCTGTTCCTGAAGGGGCGGAAAAAGAGTATTTCTCCCCTGTTCTTTAGGGAGCTGGCTTATATCGTCCAGGCAAGCCTGATTTTGTCTACTGTTATGATGCTGGCTTTTTATCAGAATACTTTTAGTGTTGGCATCAATCTGCTTCTTGCAGCTGTTCTCTTTATGGCGAGTGTGTATGTTTCCGGCAGGAAGGAATATCATTATGCGTTCACACTGCTGATTGTTATGGGGATATACCAGCTGACGGAAAATTCCCTGCTGGAGCTTCTTAGCCCGGCAATTTATGCTGCTGCCGGTGCAGGGTTTATGTTCCTGCCAAAACTGCTCAGGGAAGATGAAGGCTGGAAGAAGATATTCAACTGGACGAGTGCAGCTGTGTCTCTTTTTGTCTTCTTATTGATAAGTGCAGAGGCAGCGCTGGCAGGATTGAATGAACCGTCCATTAGCATGCTCCTCGCTTACCTGATTCTTTCCGGCCAGTTTTTGTTTTTGGCTGAAGGAAAAAATGGTTTTTTTGCTTATTTTAGCCCTGTTTTTCTATTCGCGGCATCATGGGAGCTCCTGTTATTGGCTGATAGATTTTTCTCATTCAAAAATTTTCTATTGCCTGTTTTTCTATCGGGCGCTGTTATATATGTTATATTCGGCATCCTTAAAACACCGGTATTTCTTCGTGTTATCAGCCAAAGTTCGCGTGATATCGGACTGGGTGTAATGGGCATCTGCATGCTGCTGTCAGCAAGCTTTGCCTGCTGGGGCAGGCTAGGCGTTATGCTGTTGCTTCTCAGCTTCCTGTTCTGGATGTCCCGAACCGCTGAAAAAAGGCAGGAGTTCAACGAAGCTTTGTCATGGGCAGTTCCTTTGTCCTTTGCACTTGCCTTCTTCTCCTGGGGGGAATGGCTGCGGACCAGCTGGCCATTTTACAGAGAGACACTCGGATTTGCGATGAATGCATTCCTGGCTGCAGCCAGTTTGGCGACAGGCATGCTGCTGAATAGGAAAATTGAGCCGGCAATGAGTAAATATATGTTTTTTATTTCACAGGCCTTTTATTCGGCAGCCGTTCTATCTGCGATCTTCCTCCCGCTGAATGAGTGGGCCAGAGCAGCGGTATTGGTTTGCGGAATAGGGATTTATTTCAGACTTCATAAAGCAGTGAAAAATAGGCTGTCATCTTATCTGATGCCGGCAATCGTGTTTGCAGCATATTTTGCTCTTTTAACTGCCGTCAGCAAGGCTGTGCTCTTGCCTGAAATAGTCCGATGGACAGAGATTGTCATGCCGGGCATTGTCCTTGCCGGAATTTCGGCTTTCTTAAGGAATAAAGAACAAATGCTATTTCGTTCTTTTGCATGGTCAGCCCATATTTATCTTCCGTTTGCATTGGTTTTGACCTGGCTGCTACATAGTGAGCATGCTTTCATCAGTTTGGCTGCTGCAGGTGCGGTATATTGGATCAGTTCCCGGCAATCCTATCATGAGTGGCAAACGAAAGCCTTCTTATATAGTGCTTGTTTATCGCTGTTTTTGTTTTTCTATTCGCTTGACCTTTTGATTTTTGAGGGAAGCAGCAGGCAGTATGTTTTTCTGCTCTCAAGCTTTGTGACCTATGGGCTTTCACGCCTAATGTCAGAGGAAGATCAAAAGAGGCTGCCTTATTATCTTGTCCCATTCTCCTTAATCGGCCTTGCATTCTCGGTGCTGGTGTATCCTTTTGGACTGGCGGATTTCTCCTTATCTGTGATATATGGTGCTGCTATCTTATATTATATCCACAGCAGAAGGTGGGAGCTCCTGAATGGTGTTCCGCTGGTCCTCATCTGGTTTGCATCTATGATGTATGTTACAGCATCTGGTATGGGATCTGTACCCTGGATGCTGGTTATGGGCGGAATGGGGGCTGTGTTGATCTTTATCGGCCAATTTCTTTACAAACAGCTTTATGAAATAACGGAACGGAGTTTGAGGTTTGACAGCTATACACCCGCCGGCCTGCTTTTCCTGGCAGGAATGTATCCGGCGGAAGGCGGAATTCTTACGGAAATGCTGCCGGGCATTCTCATTTCTTTGGCATTATGGTCTCAAGGCAGGCGGATGCCGCAGGAATGGGGCTGGATTCCTCCCGCTGCCGGTGCAATGTTTTTGCTTCAGCCATACTTTGCCCTTGTAGAATATTTGCCGATCCCTCAAGTGCTCAGCAGGGAGGCATATGTGCTTCCTTTCATTGCAGTTAGCATACTGATAAGACTGATCCTGAAGGGGCGTTTCCCGGACTTCATCAGCAAGCTTCAATGGGCAGTGCTTGCTGTGTCAGCCGTTCTTCTAGTGGAGGACGCTCTTGCAGGCTCAACCATTCAGGATGCCCTGATCATTGGAATTTTATCGCTGCTGTCCATTTTTGGCGGGCTGATCTGGAAGATCAAATCATATTTCTTCACAGGCTTTGCCGTTCTTTTACTTAATGTATTGATGCAATCCAGGCCGTTTTGGGGCAATCTGCCATGGTGGGCGTACCTTCTGATCGCCGGAAGCCTTTTGATTGCAGCTGCAAGCTATTATGAATGGAATAAGCAGAAAGTGGCAAAAGGTGAGACTGGCGTACTGGAACGTTTCCGAAAAAGGATCATCCAGGGTCTGAAAAAATGGAAATAAAGAAAGGGAGGGCCCAGCGGCCTTTCCTTTTTTGTTCATTTAACACTATTTAACACTCATGAGATTGCACCGTACATCCCAAAATATAGGTAGAACAAAACAGAAGGGAGAGATGGAATCTTGCTTACTAAAGACGAAATAGCAGCGTTCCGTTCCCAGCTATTGCATGAAAAAAAAGATCTCGAAGAAAGATTTCAGTCCAATGACAATTTCGACCTGACAAGGGACCATCCCCATGAATCCGTCGGGGAGCTGTCCAGCTACGATAACCATCCTGGCGACGAAGGAACTGAGCTATACGAACGCGAGAAAGACCTGGCGCTGAATGAGCACTATAAGCTTGAACTGAGCAATATACTCAAAGCGCTGCAGGCGATTGACCAGGGGACCTATGGCATTTGTGAAGTATGCCATAAAGAAATTCCAAAAGAACGCCTGGAAGCTCTGCCGAACACAACGTACTGCAAGGAGCACAGCCCTGACCAGGTTACTTCCCATGAAAGGCCGATCGAAGAAGGTGTGCTGATGCCTCCTTTCGGTAAATTCGATATGGACGAACAGGATGAAAATGTTTCATTCGATGCAGAGGACGCATGGCAGGAAGTCGAAAGCTGGGGGAACTCCGAAACGCCTTCCGACTTTATTGTTCCGCATGACCATTATAACGATACCAATATAGAAGCAGAGGAAAATATCGGTTATGTTGAGGATTATGAAAACTTCATCGGTACCGATATTGAAGGCAAGAACATCACAGTATACCCAAGTGCACAGCATGAAAGGTATGAAGAGGCCCTTGATGAAGAAGGCATCATGACAACCTTCGGCGACCTTCCTGCCTATGAACATGATCCATATGTCGAAGACGAAAGCTGACTCTTAGGAGTTGGCTTTTTTTTATGTGAAGGGTGCAGGACAAGTAGTTTTCCGTTTTCTTTGTGGCTCAACAGATACACCGTATCTGCCGAAAACAGGGGTTAATGATTTGGCATGGATTTTTTTCAAGGATATAATAAAAGAAACATAAAGGGATGAAAGATAATTTTTAGCCAAAAGGGAACTGGAACATTCTGAACAAGGAAAAAGCCGTACAGAGGTCTTAGAGGAGCAGACTAGAACCCCCTAAGCAGGAAAAAGAGGTATAGAGGGTCTTAACGGAGCGGAATAGGACCCTCTAAACCGAAAAAATCAAATCAGAGGGCCTCAAACGAGCGGAATGGAACCCTCTAAACTGAAATAATCAAATCAGAGGGCCTCAAAAGAGCGAAATGGAACCCTCTAAACTGAAATAATCAAATCAGAGGGTCTCAAACGAGCGAAATGGAACCTTCTAAACCGAAAAAATCAAATCAGAGGGCCTCAAAAGAGCGGAATGGAACCCTCTAAACTGAAATAATTAAATCAGAGGTCCTCCAACGGTCAAACTCACCCCCTTCTGCTAAAAAATACAAAAAGCTTCCATCCAAACAGGCTGCTTTTTATTGAAACCATATAATCCTGATAACATACATACAAAAATGATTACATTACTTTTAAAAAAATGGAAGGTGCTTACAGACCAGTGCTGCGATGTTTTAAAAGAAGTATATAAAGCTGGGAGAATACAACTATATGAGCAAATTAAGCGGTATCGATTTTTCGCATTTTGAAAAGCAATCCATTGTCAATGTTATTATTGGCTCAAATTCTCTGCTTGAACTGGAGCTGACAGCAGGCGGCCTTGTCGCTGAGTGTCCATGGAGGCTCCAGCGCGAAAATAAAATCATGGCTGGAAGCAGTGATTCCCGTGAGGTTCCTGCCAATGTTCAGCTGAAAGAGTCTCTCATCGGCTGTCAGGTAATTGAAGTGATTTTTATGGAGGAAGTTAAAATGCTGCGCATCGCTTTTTCCGGCTCAATAGTTCTTGACTTATTTCATGACAGCTGCCATTTTGAGGGATGGGAATTATACAGTGAGGATGGGTTTACCTTTATTTCACTGCCTGAAGGGGACTTTTCTCTGCAGGAATTATGTACAACCCAAGGCCAATGCGGGGAATAGTGAGTTCAATCATATAGCCGGCAGGAGATCAAATTCTCCTGCCGGCTTTTAGATTCTATAAGGAAGCTTCGAATGAGTGACTGAAGACTGAGAAAAAAAGAATCCTCCATCTGGCATAATATTTAACGAGGATTGAATTTTCTGAAAAATAATTTGACAACGGATTTTTTTCAGGTTATCTTAATGGTATAACAGATATTAAACGAGACGATTTTTTTACGTTATATGACGGAAAGGGAATAGGAGGGTGCCCTTTGATTCTTCATAGCATTGAAAAATCGGGCAGAGATGTGATTGAAGCCGTTCAATTGGAAGGGCTTAAGATTACAGCAGCAAGAGTTTTTCACGAAGTGCCATTTTACAGGCAAAGATTTTCTGAAGCTAACCTGGTGCCACAGGATATTCAGACGCTAGAAGATCTAAAAAAACTGCCATTTACAGAGAAAGCAGATTTAAGGAGCCAGTACCCGTTCGGCCTTTTTGCTGCTCCGATGGATAAAGTGGTCCGTCTGCATGCTTCTTCTGGCACGAGCGGAAAGCCGACGGTTGTCGGCTATACAAAGAAGGATATTGAGATTTGGACAGAGCTGGTCGCCCGTGCCATTGCGCTGGGTGGCGGAAGACCTGGCGAACGGCTGCATAATGCATATGGATACGGCCTTTTTACGGGGGGCCTTGGATTGCATTATGGCAGCGAACATCTCGGAATGGCCACTGTACCTGTCTCAGGCGGCAACACGGAACGGCAGATCATGCTCATTCAGGATTTTAAACCTTCCGTTATATGCGGGACTCCTTCTTATATATTAAGTCTTGCTGAAAAGATGGAGGAAATGGGTATCGATCCTGCAAGTACTTCGCTGAAATACGGCATATTCGGAGCAGAGGCCTGGTCGGAAGAAATGCGTAAAGTTCTGGAGATGAAGCTCGCCATTAAAGCCTGCGACATTTACGGCTTAAGCGAGGTTATGGGTCCTGGCATCAGCATGGAATGCCATGAGGCACAGGATGGGCTGCATATCGCCGAGGATCATTTCATTGCGGAGGTGATCGATCCGGAAACTTTGGAAGCGCTTCCTTTTGGGAGTGGAGGGGAGCTGGTCTTCACAAGCATTTCAAAAGAAGCCTTTCCTGTTATCCGCTACCGGACCGGTGACATTGCCAGCCTGTCAAAGGAAACGTGCAAGTGCGGAAGGACCACTGCCAGGATGTCGAGAATAAGGGGCAGGATCGACGATATGCTGAACATTAATGGCGTGAATGTTTTTCCTTCCCAGATAGAAAGCTGTCTGGTTGGCCAGGAAGATATCTCCCCCCACTATCAGATTGCACTTCATTCCGGCAAGGCTCTCAAATCACTTGTCCTGCATCTTGAATTGGAGGAAAGGTCCTATTCAAAGATGGGCGGCGATTTACAGTCCGATTATGCGGAAGCTATCCGAATGAGGCTTAAAAACCATTTACAATCTCAATGCTATATTTCCATTTCCGTTGATCTTCATCCGCCGAAAAGCATTCCCCGGTCCGAGGGGAAAGCTGTGAGAATAATTAATAACAAAAATGCCCCTGAAGCTATAAGCGGGATTTAATAGAAGGAGGCTGACAATATGGCAGGACAGCTGTATTCTTCTTTAACCGAAGAGGAGAAGCTGGGAAACTTTATGGAAAGGATTTCTAATGGGGAAAAAATAGAAGCGGATGACTGGATGCCCGATGATTACAGGCTTACACTCATCAAGCTGATCAGCATGCACGGAATAAGCGAAATCATGGGTGCCCTGCCTGAAAAGGAATGGGTCCCTAAAGCGCCGACTCTAAAAAGGAAGCTTGGCATCATGGCCAAGGTCCAGGATGAAATGGGCCACGGACAGCTTTTGCTTCGGGTTGCAGAGGATCTGATGCTGCCGCTTAGCAAAAGCAGGGAACATATAATGGAAGATCTTTTTACAGGGAAGCTCAAATTCCACAATGTCTTTCATATGGAGGCTCCTACATGGGGGGACGCCGGGCTTATAGGCTGGCTGGTCGACGGTGCAGCGATCATCACCCAAACGAATATGCTTGGTTCATCTTACGGACCTTATGCAAGAGCATTAAAACGAATCTGCGCTGAAGAGGTTTTCCATGCCCAGCATGGTGAGGCGATCATCATGGCATTGGCCGAGGGGACAGAAAAGCAGAGAGAAATGGTTCAGGATGCTGTCAATCGCTGGTGGGAAGCATTATTGATGTTTTTCGGCCCGGCAGATGCCCGGGCGACCGGTACGTCCAAGCAGGATATTACGATTAAGTATAAGATCAGGACGAAAACAAATGAAGAGCTGCGGCAGGATTTCTTTTCGAAGTATGTGCCAAGGATCCTTTCACTCGGACTGACCATACCGGATCCGACCCTGGGATACAGTGAAGAAACAGGATGGACATATAAACAGCCTGACTGGAGCCGCTTTAAAGAAATTATCAGCAACAGCGGCCCGAAATCGGCTGAAAGGCTGAGTCTGCGCCGGGATGCCTATCAGTCCTCCCAATGGGTCCGGGATGCACTGAGTGTACAGGCTAATTAAGAAAGGAGGGAGCATGTGCCTGCTTCTGAATTTTACAGTGAATACGAAGTGTTCAGCAAAAAAACGGATACGTCACCAATGCAGCATCAATTTTCGCTGATGGCGCCAAATGAAGAGCTTGCCCTTGTTTTTGCACAGGAAAATTTCATGAGAAGAGAGCCGGTTGCTGACATCTGGGTCGTCAAGCGTTCACAGATACGCAAGATGGATCCGGAGGAGAGGCTCACCCTTCAGCGGCTCGATAACAAGGATTACAGGACTGCAAAAGGATACGGATATTTAAAGAAGAAATGGCGCCAGTACGAACAGAATATGCTGGATGAAAAAGAAATTCTTTCTTGGGGAGGGAATGGGAACATTGACAGGCGAACTGAAGGCTGAGCAGCCTGGAAATAAAGCTTCCAGGGCTGCCATTGAACTATTATACCAGCTCGCGGATGATGATTTCATCCTTTCATACCGCGGTTCAGAGTGGCTCGGCCTTGCTCCGCACATCGAAGAGGATGTTGCTTTTTCCTCTATCAGCCAGGACACCATGGGGCATGCCAGTATGTTTTATCAGATTCTGGAGGAAATGGGGGAGGGAAGTTCAGATAATCTCGCCCATTTAAGGAAGGCTGAAGAAAGAAGGAACAGCATCCTTGCCGAAAGGGCGAATGGGCCGGGCCATTATCTGCAGAATCCCCAGTATGATTGGGCTTTTGCTGTTGTCCGTAACTTTTTCTATGTATACGCAAAGAAAGTGAAAATGGAATCGCTGAAAACTTCCTCCTTTCTTCCGCTCCGGACAGCTGCCGTAAAAATAAGCATGGAGCTTCACTACCATCTTCTTCATTGGAAAACCTGGTTCCTGCAGCTGATGCAGGCCGGCGGGGAGGCGAGGAGGCGCATGGAGGAAGCGGCATCTGGCATCTATACCATGATGGGGGATCTCTTACATCTGGGTCCGCTTGCAGAAGAAATGCAGGCCGAGGGTCTGATAGCCGGGGAAGAGCAGCTGTTAATAAGCCTGGAAGCAAATCTGTCCTCCGTATTTGAAGCAGCCGGCTCTCTTTTCCCCCGCCAATTCGGGCTTGATTTGGGGAATGGAAGAGAAGGCCAGCATACAAAAGACTTAACAGAAGCTCTGGATACACTTTCTGAAGTGTACAGAAGCGACCCGGCAGCCTGCTGGTGAAAAAGGAAGTGTAGATATGGACAACGCCGGAAACGAGCTCGAGCAATCTATTCTTAGAGCACTGAATGTAGTCAAAGACCCGGAAATCCCGGCTGTCTCCATTATTGAACTTGGAATGGTCGAAAGAGTGCAGGTGGAGGAAGAAAGAATATTGATTGAACTCCTGCCTACCTTTCTGGGCTGCCCAGCCCTTGAAATGATTCAAAGCAGCGTTGAAGAACAACTAAGGTATTTGGATCTCGAACAGTCTGCTGAAGTGCGTTTCATCTATGATCCTCCCTGGACTTCTGACAGGATTTCTGAAAAGGGCAGAACGCATCTGAAAGAATTCGGCATCGCGCCGGCCCCGGAAAGAGTGGAAGAAACCGGAGTGTGGAAGGTGGATTGCCCTTACTGCGGCTCTCCTTACACCTCCCTTGAAAATATATTCGGGCCGACTGCCTGCAGGAGCCTGCTGTACTGCCGTGCATGCAGGAATCCTTTTGAAGCCATGAAGCCGGTATCCAGCCTTTTATAGGCAATAATAAACTTATAGATTGAAAGGATGATAGAAAATGGTAAAACTGATCGCGCTTTACAAACACCCCGAAAATAAGGAAGCCTTCGATGAGCATTATTTTAAGACGCATGCGCCACTTACAGCCAAGATACCAGGGCTTAGGGAAATGAAGGTTACCAGAATCACCGGCAGTCCCATGGGTGGAGAAGGCAAGTATTACCTTATGTGCGAAATGTTTTATGACAGTCATGAAGCACTCAAAGCTGCCATGAAAACGGACGAAGGAAAAGCCTCCGGAAAAGATGCCATGTCATTTGCAGGCGATATCATCACCCTGATGATCGGCGAAGAAACAGAAGAATAAGGGGGCGCGTCCCATGTATCAGACTATCATTTATGAAGCTGAAGGTAAGATTGCCTGGATCAGGCTCAACAGGCCGGAAAAGCTGAACGCTTTTACGGCAGATCTCAACAGTGAAATCGGGCAGGCTTTGCGGGAGGCGGGGTCTGACCCCAGGATAAGAGCAATTGTCATAACCGGTGAAGGCAGGGCTTTCTGTTCAGGGGAGGATCTGGGCAGTGTCAGCGAAAACACAGATCATGGGGAAATTCTGCGGAAAAGGTACAACCCGATGGTCATGGAGCTGTATCATTGTGAAAAGCCTGTCATTGCAGCAGTAAATGGTGTTGCCGCAGGGGCCGGGATGAGCCTGGCGCTCGCCTGCGATTTCCGGCTTGTCTCGGATAAAGCAAGCTTCATTCAGTCTTTTATACATGTCGGCCTTATTCCTGATGCAGGCAATATGTTTTTCCTGCCCAGGCTGATTGGCCAGGCAAAAGCTTTGGAGCTTGCCTTGCTGGGGGAAAAAGTGACCGCTGAAGAAGCTTTGCGGCTGGGACTGGCGACAAGGGTTATCCCTCACGAAAGCTGGGAGGAAGGTGTAAGATTGTTCGCTGATAGAGCAGCCGCCCTCCCGACTGCAGCCGCAGGATTGATTAAAAAACAGCTTAAGGATTGCTGGGAACTGAATCTAAATGACTACCTGGAAGAAGACGCCAAAGGTCAGCGGATGGCCGGGCTGACGAGAGACCATCAGGAAGGTGTTCAGGCTTTTCTCGAGAAAAGGAAGGCAGCTTTTATAGGCATGTAGCACAGGCTTACCATTTTGGCACTCGCTCTGGGGTGCTTTTTCTTTTCAATTCACTTACGGGGGGATAAGGATGAAAAAGATAGTGGTCATCGGCTCCGGGGTCATGGGCAGGGGCATTGCCTATGTTAGTGCAGCCAGCGGTTTCCAGACTGTCTTGGTTGATATCAGCGATGCCCAGCTAAAGGATGCTGAAAAAGAAATCTCATCTATCATGCAAAAAGGTGTGCAGAGGGGGAAGATGACAGAAAATGAGGTTTCAAACACTTGGGAGAAGCTGCATTTTTCAGTAAGCCTGGCAAGCAATGCTGCCGAGGCCGATCTCATCATTGAAGCTGTCCCTGAAAGGCTTGATATTAAGAGGAACATATTTGAAGTAATCGATCAGCATGCTTCAGAAGACTGCATTTTTGCTTCAAATACATCGACAATGAGCCCGACGGAAATCGGCTCTTTTACCGGGAGGCCGGACAAAGTGCTGGCCATGCATTTTTTCAACCCGGTCCATAAAATGCCTCTTGTAGAGATTGTCAAAGGGCTTGAGACGAGCGATGAATCTGTGGGATTTATACGCCAGACTGCCGAAGAGATGGGCAAAGAAACCGTCATCATCAATGAATTTCCCGGGTTTGTTACCAGCCGCATCAGCGCCCTCGTCGGCAATGAAGCCTTCTATATGCTGCAGGAAGGGGTAGGGACTGCTGAGGAAATCGATAAAGCAATAAAATTGGGGCTTCATTATCCTATGGGGCCATTTGAACTGGGGGATTTGGTAGGCCTGGATACAAGGCTGAACAATTTGACATATCTTCATGAAAAGCTTGGTGAAAAATACAGGCCTGCACCTCTTCTGGAGCAGTATGTTAAAGCAGGCCGTCTTGGAAGGAAGTCCGGCCGCGGCGTATATGACTATGGGGAAAGGAGATGAGGTGATGAGGGAAGCTGTCATCATTGATGCTGTTCGCACTCCGATCGGCAGGTATAAAGGAAGCCTGAAAGATGTCCGGCCGGATGATCTTGCAGCTGTGGCCATAAAAGGAATGCTGGCAAGGAATCCCCGGGTCCTGCCCGCAGACATTGAGGAAGTTGTATTGGGAAATGCCAATCAGGCTGGCGAAGATAACCGGAATGTCGCCAGGATGGCAGCCCTCCTGGCAGGGCTGCCGGTCGAAACAGCAGGTACGACGGTTAACCGGCTCTGCGGTTCAGGACTTGATGCGGTCAATTATGCAGCAAGAGCGATATTGGCCGGTGAAGGAGATATATTTATTGCAGGGGGGACAGAAAGCATGACAAGGGCTCCCTTTGTCATGGCCAAGCCGGAAAAGGAATTCCAGAGGGGGAACAGGCTGCTTTACGACACAACGATCGGCTGGCGTTTTACAAACCCGGCATTGATGGAAATGTATGGAGCAGAGTCGATGCCGGAAACGGCTGAAAATGTAGCAAAGAAATTCGGGTTAACCAGAGAAAGGCAGGACCTTTTTTCATTTGAAAGCCAGATGAAGGCGAAGGCAGCGAAGGAGGAGGGAAGGCTGACCGATGAAATCATCCCCGTTGAATTAATAAACAAAGGTGAATCCAAAACCTTCTCGATTGATGAGCATCCGCGCCCGACTACCACCTTTGAAAAGCTGAGCCAGCTGAAGCCCCTGTTTTCCGGAGGCACGATAACGGCAGGAAATTCATCCGGCATCAATGATGGGGCCTCTGTCCTTTTGCTGATGAGTGCGGAAAAAGCGGCTGATCTTGGTCTTAGCCCGCTTGCCAAATACTCAGCTTCAGCGGTTGCAGGTGTTGAACCTTCTATCATGGGAATCGGCCCTGTGCCGGCAGTTAGAAAGGCTATTGAACGGGCCGGCATTTCAATTGAAGAGATAGACCTTATTGAATTGAACGAAGCTTTCGCGGCCCAGTCGATTGCCTGCATTGACCAGCTTGGCCTTGATCCTGCCCGCGTTAATGTGAATGGAGGGGCCATCGCCTTTGGCCATCCCCTTGGTGCAAGCGGGGCAAGGATATTGACTTCATTGGTCCATGAAATGAAAAGAAGAAACAGCCGTTATGCCATGGCGGCGATGTGCGTTGGTGTCGGGCAGGGAATCGCAGCCATTCTGGAGCGGTGGGAAGAATAAGAACCAGCTGTTTTAAAAATAAGAATTTTCATGTAATATATAGATATTGCACAAAAGAGGCCGGGCCATCCGTCTCTACAGCAAGGGACAGCATATGGCAGAGGGAAAGAAAAGGATGAAGAGCTTTGAATACAAGATCGATGATTTTTACATTGTATGGAGATTATATCTCACACTACGGAAGCAAAATCTGGATAGGCAGCCTGATCAGGCTTTTAAGTGAATTCGGCCATAATGACCAGTCGGTGAGGGCTGCAATTTCCAGAATGAATAAGCAAGGATGGGTGCAAGCCGAAAAGGCTGGCAATAAGAGCTATTATTCTTTGACCGATCGGGGCCAGAAAAGAATAGAAGAAGCGGGAAAGCGGATCTTCAAGCTTAAGCCTGAAGAATGGGACGGCAAATGGCGCATGCTTATGTATACGATACCGGAAGAGATCAGATCTGTCAGGGATGAACTGAGAAAAGAGCTGGTCTGGAGCGGATTCGGCTCTTTTTCCAGCAGCTGCTGGATTTCTGCAAACAATCTGGAAAAGCAGGTTTCCGACTTGATTGATAAATATAAAATTGAAGATTATGTTGATTTCTTTATCGCTGAATATGAAGGCCCCCATGAGAACAGCAGGATTGTGGCGAAAAGCTGGGACCTGGACGAAATCAATGGGAAATACCAGAGCTTCATTAGTGAATACAGCGAGAAATATATTATCGCCAAAAGCAGGATCCAGAAAGGGCTTATGACAGATGCCGACTGTTTTGTAGAGAGGACGGGGCTGGTCCATGAATATAGGAAATTTCTTTTCGTCGATCCGGGCCTTCCCGCGGAGCTTCTTCCGGTTCAGTGGCTCGGGGCCCATGCTGCTTCGCTCTTCAGTGATTATTATAAAGAACTGGCGGAACCCGCCTCCCGGTTTTTCGAATCCGTTTTTAAAGACGGCAATGAAATTGGGAGCAGGGAAGATGATTATGACGTTTTGGATCATCCTTATATACTTGAATGAAAAAAAGAGACCCGTGAAGGTCTCTTTTTTTGGCTCTATCTCGTAAAGAATGTTGCTTTTAATAGTAAAGATTAGTTTTCATAAAGAGAGGTCTCTTCATGCCCCCCACAAGGTATCTTATGCTGGGCCCGTGGACGCGGGTCATGCAGGCGTTGCCACAGGACGTGGCGCCTTTAGCCTGCGTTCCTTAATTCTGAGCAAGCCGCTTCCGCTTTTCTACTGCTTCCGTCTTTTTATCTGACCGATCCCCAGTTCCTTTGATTCCTTATACAATGCTTTGATAAGAGATATGGTCATGAGAGCCATGATGACAGAGAACGGGAGAGCGGCGACAATCATGGTATTCTGAAGTGCCTGCAGCCCGCCGCTGTACAGGAGTACAAGAGAAATGACGGCAAGCAGGATGCCCCACGTAAGTTTAATTCTGTTGCCGGGCGTATGGGACCCGTTTGTTGTCATCATGCCAAGGACATAGGTGCCGGAGTCAGCTGACGTAATGAAAAATGTACTGACAAGAATGATGGCAATGATGGAAAGAACCATTCCAAGCGGAAAGTTTGAGAATACAGCGAAAAGGGTTTCCTCGGTTGCCAGTCCTGAAATTGAAATATTCTTCACATGCTCAAGATACATGGCCGAGCCGCCGAATGTGGAAAACCACAGAAACCCGATGACAGTCGGCACGAGAAGGACGCCAAACACAAACTCCCTAATACTGCGTCCCTTGGAGACGCGGGCAATGAATATGCCGACGAAAGGCGACCAGGCAATCCACCAGGCCCAATAAAAGATTGTCCATCCATTAATCCACTCACGTGAGTCAGGATCCAATGGAGCAATCCGGAAGCTCATCTGAAGGAGAGACTGCAGATAGGTCCCGATTGTATTGGTGAACAAGTTCAGGATGAACAGGGTAGGGCCAATGAAAAACATGAGAACGAATAAGACCAGGGCCAGTCCCATGTTGGCATTGCTGAGGATCTTGATGCCTTTTCCAAGTCCCGACCAGGCGGAAATCATGAAAAGCACTGTCACGATGGATATGATGATCAGCTGCACAACGAAATTGGAAGGGATGTCAAAAAGGAAGGACAGGCCTCCGTTTATCTGGACAGCTCCAAAGCCAAGGGTGGTGGCTACACCAATCACGGTAGCAAGGACAGCAATAACATCGATGACCTTGCCCAGCGGTCCTTTAACGGCATCGCCGAAGATAGGCTTCAGGGTTGCGCTGATCAGTCCGGGTTCGCCATGCCTGAAGTTAAAATAGGCAAGTACAAGTGCGACAATCCCATAAATAGCCCAGGCGTGGATTCCCCAATGGAAGTAGGTAAACCTCATAGAATCTTTCAATGCTTCCGCAGTGCCGGTCTCTCCGGTTGGCGAGCTGACAGCATAATGGGAAAGAGGTTCGGCCGCTCCCCAGAATACCAATCCGATACCCATCCCTGCGCTGAACAGCATGGCAAGCCAGGTAACCCTTGAAAACTCAGGCTTGTCCTCAGGTTTTCCAAGCTTCAGCCTGCCGATCGGGCTGATCAGGAAGTAGAGGCAGACAATGACCAGCAGTGTAACCAGAATAAGATAATACCATCCGAAAGCGTTGCTGATGAAGTCCTGGAGTCCGGCAGTCACACTTTCAAGCTGATTTGGTGCAAAAATGCCAACAAGTACAAGTACAAGTAATAATAGTACGGATATGTAGAATACCGCGAGTTTTTGCTTCAAAATTTATTCTCCCTTCTTTCACAGATAACAGGCCTTCTTCATCAGTCGAGCATATGTATATTGTTTTCGAACGCTGATGGATTATGTAATAAAGAAAGGCCCGTATCTAAAGTATTTTAGCAAAGCCCCCTGAAAAATAAAAGGAAGGGGGCTTCTTCAGCAGCTGAAGGCATATACGCCAGCTTCATTTCCTCATACCCTCCGAGAGTATGGCAAAAACCTCCGGACGGCTGAACTTGGAAGGAAGGGGCTGACCTTTCCTCAGCATTTCCCTCACCTTTGTCCCTGAAAGGTGGAGATGATGCTCTGGGCCGTGCGGACAGGTTTTGGCTGAAGCCATCTGATCGCAGGTTTTGCAGTAAAAGCTGTGTTCAAACGGCATGATGATGATTCCCAGCTCTTCTTCGGTAAACTGCAGGAAGATATTTTGAGCATCATAAGTCCCATAATAATTGCCGACACCGGCATGATCCCTTCCTACAATAAAATGTGTGCAGCCATAGTTTTTACGGACTATTGCATGAAAAATGGCCTCCCGCGGCCCCGCATATCTCATGCTCGCCGGAAATACGGCGAGTATAGCCCTGTCTGAAGGATAATAGTTGTCAAGAAGGACTTTGTAGCTTTTCATCCGCACATCTGCTGGGATATCATCTTTTTTCGTTTCTCCGACAAGGGGGTGCAGCAGCAGTCCATCAGTCATTTCCATGGCTGTTTTCTGGATGTGTTCGTGCGCCCGGTGAACAGGGTTCCGGGTCTGGAAGCCGGCTGTTGAGTTCCAGCCTTTACTGTGTATCTTTTCTCTCAATTCTGCAGGGGTGAATAGGTACTCTGCCCATTCCGGATCAGCAGGTGGGAATTTTACAAGGGTAACCTGGCCGGCCAAATAGACATCACCTCGCTCAAAAAGCTTCTGAACCCCCGGATGATGCCGGTCATCAGTCTGGAATACTTTTATTGCTTCCTCTCGTTTATCAGGCCGGTAGATTTCACTGAGCTCTATAAGACCATAGGTGCTTCCCTTAAATGTAAGCCGTAGAAAATCTCCTGGGGAAAGAGAGGAAGCCATTGCTTCATGAATCGTTAAAGTGATGGGAAGGCTCCAGACTGTACCGTCGGCCAATCTCATCTTTTCAAGAACAGAGCAATAGTCTACTTTAGTCATAAAGCCATTCAGCGGGCTATACGCTCCAGTAGCGATCAAAACAAGGTCGGATAAAGCTGCCTCATCCAATTCTGCTTCCTTTTCAATTTCCTCCCAGCTTCTCTTCAAATCGACTTTGTTGATCAGTGTTCCACCGTGAGGTATGCTGCAGGGCATTCTTTTCACTCCTCTTTAAAAGTCTTCAGTTCATAAACATCATCTAAATACTTCATTACGGATTGAACGCATTCTTCCAAAGAATGCTTTCCTGTATGCAAAATGATCTCAGGCTTCTCGGGCTTTTCATAGGGATCGTCGATGCCGGTAAATCCTTTGATTTCGCCATTTCTGACTTTTTTGTACAGTCCTTTAGGATCCCTCTTTTCGCATTCTTCTACAGGGCAGTCAATATAAATCTCAATGAATTCCCCTTCATCCATCAGTTCCCTGGCCATCTTTCTGTCTGCTTTATAGGGAGAGATGAGCGATGCAAGCACGACAAAGCCTGCATCTGAGAAGAGTTTTGCCATTTCGGCAGTCCTCCTGATATTCTCCTTCCGGTCTTCCTGGCTGAACGATAAATTTCCATTGATGCCGTGGCGCAGATTATCTCCATCCAGCAAATAGGCCTGGATTCCCCGTTTGAAAAGCATTGCCTGGACCGCGTTTGCAATCGTTGATTTTCCTGATCCTGACAGCCCGGTAAACCAAAGGACAGCACTTTTATGCTCATTTTGCTTTTGCCGGAGACTTTTGGTTATGGCTGAGCAGTGCCAGGTAATATGTTTCTCTTTCAAAGGAACACTCCTTTCTAAAGCCATCTAATATAAAGCATGGTAATGGCGGCTGCCATTGAAATGAAGCTTAAAGGCAGTCCGACTCTCATATAATCCGTAAATCTGTATCCGCCGGGACCGTATACAAGAAGATTGGTCTGATAGCCGATAGGGGTTAAAAAACTGCATGAAGCGGCAACGGCAGTAAGCATGGCAAACATAGCCGGATCTATCTGCAGGCTTTCTGCCATCGTGTAGCCGATCGGGAACATCAGGGACGCTGTAGCCAAATTATTCAGGATTTCGGTCATGAGCATTGTAAGCAAATAATAGATGCAAATAATGCCAAGCAAGCTCAGCTCATCCTGCCATTTAAGGAGAAATGAAGCGGCCTGTGATGCAAGGCCGGTTGATTCAATTGCTTTTCCGAGGCCGATGGAGCTTCCCATCAAGATAATGATCCGCCAATTCACTGCTTTCAGTGCCTCTGAAAAAGACAGTGTACCTGTTGCAATGATAAGCGCGGCTGCAAGGAGAGCCAGATGATAAATGGGTGCAGCCTGAATAAGCGAGCATATGATAAAGCCTGCAAGGATCAGCGATACTGAGAGCTTCTGCCTCCGGCTGTTTTTAGCTGCAGCTGAGGAGGAGATAAAATAAAAATCGTCGCTGCCCGCCCATATTTCGCCAAAACCCTGCCTTGCCAGGAGGATGAAGGTATCTCCCGGGGCAGCTGTCAGGCTGCCAAAGCCGCTGGAGATGAGTTCTCCCTTTCTTTTCACACCCACAATGACAGCCTGGTACCTTGAACGGAAATGGATATCCTTGATTCTTTTATTGACGAGAAAGGAACCAGGGGGAATTCCCACTTCAAATAATCCGCTCCCTTTCCGTTCAGAGTGGGAAGAGGGTCCGGCCGGCCAGGGCTTAAGCCCTAGAAGATGAACGGAAGGGAGCGCTTTTTGGGGATCTCCTGAAAACACCAGAAGATCCCCAGCCTGAACCACTTCATCATTGGCGGCTGGAGTTTTAACTGTGTCACCTCGGATGATCTCAATCAGGAATAAATGGTTTAGATTCCGCAGTAAAGCTTCTGTCACCGTTTTTCCGGCCAGAGGGGAGTCTTTAAGCACTTCATAATAATGAATATGAAGATGCTCTTCTTCTTCAAACAATTGGATGTTATGCGACCTGTCGGGAAGAAGGCGGTGTCCGAAGACAATCATATAGAGAATGCCAGCTGCAGCTATAGGAACCCCGATGACGGAAAAAGAAAACAAATGGAATCCTTCCCCGCCTCTCTCAATCATGAGCCCGTTAACCAATAAGTTTGTAGAAGTGCCTATCAGTGTAATGGTCCCTCCGAGAATGGAAGCATATGAAAGTGGGATCAGCACCTTTGAAGGCTGGATCCTGTTCTCAATTGCCCACTTTTGCAGAAAAGGAAGAAAAAGAGTCACCAATGGAGTGTTATTAATGAAAGCCGAGGCAGTGCTTACCGGCACCATGATACGAAACAATGCTCCGGGTACAGTCCTGCTCCTGCTGAGAAATCTGCCGGCAGCATCCTGTATCAGCCCGCTTTTTGAGACGGCAGCTCCTGCTATAAATAAGAGGGCTACGGTATGGACGCTTGTGTTGGAAAAGCCGGATAAAGCCTCACCGGCGGGCAGGATGCCGCTGACAATCAAGAGGGCGAGGGTTGAAAAAACGGTCATTTCAGCAGGCAGCCATTCTTTGACAAGGACAAAGAACATGATGGCCAGCAATACACAAAGAACAGCAGCGGAAAAGGGCATCGGCAATTCTCCTTGAAATCATGAGTTTTAATATTTTATGAGAGTATATCAGGATTGTACATGGCAGGAACCTAGCAGGAGCATCTTCTTCTGCAGTCATGTTCATTGCCTTAGTCATGGAGGGCGTATGCCCCCTGAATCAAATTGATAGAGATGCCTAGAACCAACAAACTATACAAGCATATTTTAATAACTATATAACTGTGTTTTTCGGGAATGCAGGACAGGGAGTGGAATAAAACCATGAAAGTAATGACCATCTTGGGTACAAGACCGGAGATCATCCGGCTGAGCCTTATCATCAACAAGCTGGATCAGTTATGCAGCAGGCATATCCTTGTGCATACCGGACAGAATTTTACAGGCAATCTGAGTGATGTGTTTTTTCGGGAAATGAAGGTGAGAACGCCTGATGTTATTCTCCTGGATAAGCAGCATTCTCTCGGGGAACAGCTGTCAGCGATATTCTCGGGACTTGAGAAACTCATCCTTGCCGAGCGCCCTGACCGTGTCCTTGTGCTTGGGGATACAAACAGCGGCCTTGGAGCCATTATAGCTGAGAGGATGGGAGTCCCTGTCATTCATATGGAAGCAGGCAACCGCTGCTTTGATCTTGAAGTGCCTGAAGAAAAAAACCGCAAAGTGATTGATGCAATCTCTACTTATAATCTCCCCTATACGCCTCAAAGCAGAGAAAACCTGCTGAGGGAAGGAATTCCTTCCAGCAGAATCATCGTGTCAGGAAATCCAATATATGAAGTGCTTCAGCATTATAAAAGCGAAATTAATCAAAGTCCGATACTAGAGGAATTAAAACTGGAACCAAAAAGCTATTTCCTGGCGACTATCCACAGAGCTGAAAATGTTGACCGGGCAGATCGGCTTAAGGAAATCATGAAAGGACTGAATCTTACGGCGCAGAAATTCCAGCTCCGCATGATATGCAGCATCCATCCGCGGACCAGGTCGAAGCTGTCGCAATTAGAATCACTTGATATGCATCCCCTGGTAGAATTTCATGATCCATTTGGTTTCTTTGATTTCGTGAAGCTGGAGAAAAATGCTTTTGGTGCACTTACCGACAGCGGCACTGTCCAGGAAGAATGCTGCCTTTTCCATGTGCCTGCAGTAACCATTAGAAAAACAACGGAGCGGCCGGAAACGATTGAATGCGGAAGTAATATGGTTTCAGGCCTGAAAGCTGAAGACATCCTGAGGTGTGTGGAGGTCATGGCTGCTTCTGACAGGAATTGGAGTTTTCCGGTCGGATATGAACAGCCTTTTGTATCTGATAAAGTCATTAAAGTTCTATTGGGAGGAATGAAAAATGTTTAAGGATAAAACCATTTTGGTGACCGGGGGCACTGGTTCATGGGGATATGAGCTTGTCCGGCAGCTTCTTGAAGAAAGCCCGCAGGAAATCAGGATTTTTTCAAGGAATGAATCCAATCAATTCACCATGAAGCAGGAGTTTGACAATAATCCCCGCCTTCATTTTATTATTGGCGACATCAAAGAAAAGGATGAACTGACTGAGGCCTGCTGCGGGGTGGATTTTGTGTTCCATCTGGCGGCGCTTAAGCATGTCCCTGTTTGTGAGGATCAGCCACTTGAAGCCTTGAAAACGAATGTACACGGCACTCAAAATGTCATTGACGCGGCCATTCATAATAATGTCGAGAGCGTTATCTATATCTCAACGGACAAAGCCTCCAATCCTTCTAATTTCTATGGGCTCTCAAAAGCGATGGGCGAACGGCTTATCATTCATGCCAATACGCTTCCCACTAACACAAAGTTCGTATGCATACGCGGCGGGAATGTGCTTGGAACGAACGGAAGCGTCATTCATGTATTCAAAAAGCAGATTCGGTCAAAAGGGAAAATCGGCATTACAGATCTGGAGATGACAAGGTTCTTTCTGACTCTCGAGGACGCAATCAAGCTTGTTTTCAAGGCGACAAAAGAAAGTGCGGGCGGTGAAATCTTTGTTATGAAGATGCCTGCCTGTAAAATACTGGACCTGGCTTATGTGCTGGCAGATGAAGCCGGGAAGCAGGATATCGAGATCGAAGTGCTCGGGACACGGCCGGGTGAAAAGATCCATGAGCTCCTTCTTTCTGAGTATGAAGCAAGCACAACGGTCATTTTTGACGAGGAATACTTTGTTATTCTGCCGCCCATCCATATTCCGGGGCTGAAAGAAGCCTATTCAGACTGTAAGCCTGCTGAGCTGGAAACCTATAATTCCAGCAAAGGACTCATGGGCCGGAAAGAAATCAAAGAAATCCTGAAGAAGGGCGGTTTTATTCAGTGAAGATACTGATCCTTGGGGGAAGGGGCATGGCAGGCCATATGATGGTTGCCTATCTTAGGGAAAACACTGATTACCAGGTTTTTTTTACCACAAGGGACCGTGCTGATAGGGAAGGCTTTTATCTGGATGCAGCGGATTCACCCATGCTGGAAAAAGTAATAGATCAGCATAGGCCTGATATCATCATCAACTGCATCGGCCTGTTGAATGGCCAGGCAGCTGAGAATCCCAAGCTCGCTTTTCAGCTGAACGGCCTTTTGCCCCACCAGATTGCAAGGTTTGCAGAACGCTATGGGGGAAGGCTCATCCATATCAGTACAGATTGCGTGTTTTCCGGCGGGATAGGCAGCTATAAGGAAGAAGATACACCTGATGGGACATCGATTTATGCCCAGTCCAAGCAGCTAGGGGAAATTGTGGACAGCAGGCACCTGACAGTCAGGACCAGCATTATCGGACCTGAGCTGAAGGATGACGGAATCGGGCTGTTCTTATGGTTCATGAAGCAGCAAGGCAGGATCAATGGGTATACGGAAGCCTTATGGAACGGCGTCACAACACTGGAATTGGCCAAAGCAGTGCGCGGCATGATTGAAACTGGACTTAGCGGCCTGTGCCATCTGGGCGGCGAAAGGAAAATATCAAAGCATGATCTGCTTGTATTGTTCAAGGCGATATTTAATAAGGACGGAGTAGATATCGTTCCGGACAGCGGTTTTGTGCTGGACAGGACCATTGTGAACACAAGAACAGATTTTGACTATCATGTCCCTGGCTATGACGAGATGATCCTTGAGCTGAAAGATTGGATGGACAGACATTGAAAGACGCAAAGAGAATCCTTATTACAGGAGCTTCAGGTTTCACAGGCAGGCATGCCTGTTCTTATTTCAGGAAAAAGGGTTTTTTTACAGCAGCTTCTGTGCATCGCGGAAATTTGCAGGAAAGCGAGGCAGATCAGATAGAAATCTGCAATCTGCTTGATAAAAATTCTCTGGATCAGCTTGTCAAAAAAACCGATCCCGGGTATGTCCTTCATTTGGCAGCCCAAAACCATGTAGGGAAATCCTGGGAGGATCCTTCTTCTTCCTTTGAAGCGAATGTGCTTTCAACACTATATCTGCTGGAAGCACTCCGCAGGTTAAAGCCTGAAGCCAGGGTGCTGGTCACAGGTTCTGCGCTGCAGAGCTGCTCTGAAGATCATCCGCATCCCTACAGCCTTACAAAGTCGATGCAGACATCACTGGCCCGGGCATGGGAGTCTCTTTTCAAAATGGATGTGATGATTGCTAAGCCCTGCAATCTGATCGGCCCTGGGAATTCAAATGGAGTTTGCTCTTTATTTGCAAGCAGGATTGCCAGGATGGAGTCAGGGCTTGAGGAAAAAGTGCTTTACGTAAACAGCCTGCAATCGAGCCGGGATTTCCTGGATGTTCGGGATGCAGTTCGGGCATATGGATTCATATTGGAAAAAGGGGAGCGGGGAGGAATATATGATGTCTCATCCGGATCCTCCCTTACTTTAGGGGATGTGGCCGGCTATTTAAAAGCGTGTGCTAAAACAGATTTTGAAGTAGACAGCAAATCCGCTGATCCGGATTCTGAAAGGTATTCACTGGATCCAGGAAAACTGCAGAAGCTGGGATGGAATCCGGAAATAAGCAGAGAGCAAACCTTTGAGGATCTATTACACTATCAACGTGACATTCTAATCAATGAAGGCAGGCTGAGCTCCAAGGAACAGAAGGGGATGTCTTAATGCAGTTTGCTTAAAAGAAAAGTGTCATATTTCTTACTGACTTCTGCAAATTCTGCCCATAACTCATTAAGATGCTTTATGGTGCCCATGTTTTCGTGATGCCTGTGATGGACCAGCGGAGCATTCAGGAATTGAAAATCTGTATGATGAAGCACGCGGAGCCACATGTCATAATCCTGGGTGTACAAAAGATTTTCATTAAATAACCCAGTTTTTTTAAACAGACTGGACTTCATGATCACAGTGCAGCCGTTAATATGGCAGGATGTTCTTAAAAAAGAATAAAAGGCCTTTTTATCAAAGATGGTCTTTCCGGCAGATTGCTGTATAATGACTGATTGATTATTGATAATATGGAAGTTTGTATAAGAGGCACTGGCATTTATCTTTTTCATATATGCCATCTGCAGTTCTGTTTTACGCAAATCAAAAAGATCATCTGAACTGAGCCATGAAAAATATTCCCCGGTCGAATGCCGGATGCCCAAATTGACCGCACTCGCTGTTCCGCCATTTTCCTTTTCCAGGTAGATGATCCTGTCACGGAAAGGAGCTATTTTTTCAATATGCCTGTCTGAACCGTCATTGACAACGATAACTTCTTTGTTTGGATAAGTTTGATTAACAGCACTCGAAATGGACTGGGCTATATATTCATCATTATAAAAAGGAATGATAATGCTCACTTTAGGCTGTGTCATTGTAAGTGCCCCCTAACATAAATTAACAATAGACTGTTTTATATATACGCCAGAGAATCGAAGGGTATGCGCCGCCTTAGCTTCCGGCCGGCGGGGCATAGACGGAAAAGAGAAAGGATGTTTAGAATGAGAAAGTATACTGCCTGGTGGGCTGTCACATGAAAATCTTGATTACCTCCTTCTATCCCCTCCCGTATCCGGGTGGGATCTGGACATTTGTTTCAAAGCTTAAGGAACGCCTGGAAAGTATGGGGCACAGCATTACCATTCTAAGCCTGAATCAGGACACCCTGAACTACAGGATTCTCGGACAGCCAGAGGAGCTGACAGAACAGCAGGTGTCAGCAGGTTTATATGAAAAGGTAAAAAGGGCTTACCCACAACAGAATACGGGGAGTTATATTTTCCAGACAGAAATATCCAGGGGCTTCTTGGAGCTGGCTGCACTGCATTACGGGCTGGATGGCTATGATGTGATTTATGCGCAGGACGCTATGTCAGCAGGCGTCATCAGCAGGATTAAGCCAAGAGGAGTACCGCTAGTCATGAGTGCCCATGGATATTTATCAGGCGAAATCTTTCACTATCTGAAGAGCCTGCGGCCAGGTGCGCCAGATCAGGAACTTCTCCAGACTGATGTGTATAATTTCTTTCATAATCTGGAAAGGCTGGGCTATAACTCCAGTGACTTAATCCATTCACAATCCGAATGGATGAACAGGTTAATCATTGATGGCTCACAGGTGCCTGCTGAGAAGGTCATGCAGTTTCCGTACGGGATGGAAACTGACAGCTTTATTCGGGCTATTCAAGGAAGCGGAAAACTAAACAAAAGGGGAAAGAAAGTCATTCTATTTACGGGCAGGCTTGTCACTTTAAAAGGTCTGCACTCTTTAATACCAGCGCTTGGCAAACTCTCTAGGGAGAGGCAGGACTGGGAATGCTGGATTCTTGGCGAGGGAAGTATAAGAGCAGAATTAGAACAGGCATGCCGAAAGTTTGGGATTGATGGTTCTGTCAGATTCTTCGGCACAGTCGAAAATGTTCTGCCCTACTTGAATAGTGCAGACATCTTCGTCCTGCCTGGGCTACAGGATACACAGCCCCATTCTGTCATGGAAGCACAGCTTGCCGGCCTGCCGGTTATTGTCAGTGATGCTGCCGGTTTGCCCGAGATGGTCCAGCACCAGGTGAATGGCATGATCTTCCCTGCAGGAAACAGCGAAGTGCTGTTTATGCAGCTCAGAAGTCTCCTGCAGCATGATAAAAAACGGCTTATGATGGGTGTGAGTGCCCTTCATTGGGCAAAAGCAAAATGGAGCTATGATTCTTTGGTTACTAACATTCTTTCCATGTTCAACAAAGCAATCGCGTTAAAGCATCTATAAAAAAGAGCTGGCCTTTATATGAAAGGGCCAGCTTCTTTTTGCTATCTATTTCTGGTCTCCCAGTCAAATCCGATGGAGGGATCATCCCACGGGATCCTTTTTTCATCTGGTGCAGCAGGGTTATAGGATTTTGTCGTACAATACACGACCGTAGCAGGATTCTTGCCTAGCACCCTGTAGCCATGGGCTACTCCTTTGGGAATCAGGAGAATCATGGGATTATTTTCACCCATATAATACACATTGGTTTCACCGAATGATCTCGAGTTTTCCCTCAGATCATACAGGACAACCTGCGCATTGCCTGATGGAAAGAACCAAAGGTCATCCTGCTCTTCATGATAATGGAAGGCCTTGATCACTCCTGGATAGGAGGTCGACCAGGAAAGCTGGCCGAAATGGGACAAAAGGTTTTCATCATCGCGCACCACTTCTGCAAAAAATCCGCGGTCATCACAATGCTTGATTAGCTTTTTCGTTATGACACCCTCAATTTGCATCACTTTCAGCCTCCTTTGCCAAATAGTCGTACAAGGCATCCTTCCAGTTCCTCATAAAAAACCCGCAGCTATTCAATTTCTTATTGCCAAGCACCGAATATGGCGGCCTGCGGGCAGGAAGGCCATAAGCCTCTGTCGAAACGGGTTCTATTTCTGCACCGCTTTTTAAAAATGCCGCAATTTCCTTTGCAAACTCAAACCAGCTGCAGCTTCCCCCGTTGGAAACATGGTAAATGCCGGGAGCCTGCTCTAAAAGAAAATAAACGGCTTCGGCCAGATCTTTTGTGTAGGTAGGAGAGCCCATCTGGTCTCTTACGACCTCCAGTTTGCTTTCGGTTTGCAGCAGCCGGGCGATGGTGTTGACAAAATTCTTGCCGCCATGTCCGTAAAGCCACGAAGTCCTGATAATCAGGGTATCCGGATTGGCAGCCATGGCCAGTGTTTCACCGGCCCGTTTGCTTTCTCCATAAGCATTAAGGGGGAAAGGAGGATCCTGTTCTTCCCACGGGACGGATTGATCACCGGAGAAAACATAGTCTGTGCTGATATGAATGAACCTGGCCTGCAGCCTTTTCGCTTCCCGCGCCAAATAAAAAGGAGCAATAGCATTGATAAGGAATGCTTCCTCTCTTTGGGTTTCACAGAGGTCGACAGCCGTAAATGCTGCCGCATTGATCAGCACTTCCGGCGCCACTTCCTTCATCCGCTCAGCTGTGGAATATGCATCTGTAATATCCCACTCGTCCCGTGAAAATGGTAATACGCTGCATCCAAGCCGGGCAAGTGAGGAAGTCAGCTCCCTTCCCAGCTGGCCGCCAGCTCCTGTAATCGCAACTTTCATCCTGCATATCCTTTCAGCCGGCTCTTATACCAATCAACGGTTCTTTCAAGTGCCTGTTCAAGCGGAGCTTCCTGCTTCCATCCCAGTTCAGACTGGAGCTTGGAAGAATCAATGGCATATCTGCGGTCATGGCCTTTCCGGTCCTCCACATATTCTATCAGGCTGTCAGGCTTCCCGAGGAGGTCCAGGATATGCTTCACAACCTCGATATTTGTCTTTTCATTGCCTCCGCCGATATTGTAGACTTCGCCCAGTCTGCCTTTTTCAAGAATCAGCCGAATGGCTCTGCAGTGATCATCTACATAAAGCCAATCCCTGATTTGCAGACCATCCCCGTATACCGGGATTTTTTCATTATTGAGCGCTTTGCGCACAATGGTCGGTATGAATTTTTCGCTATGCTGGTAGGGTCCGTAATTATTGCTGCATCTAGTGGTGATGACAGGAAGCTTGTAGGTTTCCCGGAATGAACGGACAAGGAGGTCGGAGCTTGCCTTGGTTGCAGAATAAGGATTGTTCGGCATAAGGGGGGAATTCTCTGTAAAAGCGGACTGGCCTGCTTCAAGGGTCCCGTACACTTCATCCGTAGATATATGAATCATTTTTGCCGCACGGCCTTTAAGCATATTTAATAGAAGCTGATAGGTGCCGCTTATGTTGGTCTCAATGAACAGGCTGGCATTCTGGATGCTGTTGTCGACATGCGATTCTGCAGCAAAGTGGATGATGCTGTCATAGTGCCGGTCAAAGGCCATTTCAAGTTCCTGTTCATTGGCAATATTGCCTTTAATGAAACGGAAGCGGGGATGACTGTAAAGTTTCTTCATTTCTTCCGGATGGCTGGCGTAGGTAAGTGCGTCAATGACCGTAACGCTGACGGAAGGATCTTTCAGGGCAAGATGGACGAAATTAAGTCCGATGAATCCCGCAGCACCTGTTACTAGAAGTTCCATGGCTAACTCCTTTCCTGAGTAGAATCAGATTTAATGAGCCTTTCAAGATATTGGCCGTAGTCGTTCTTCTTTAAAGGCTTAGCAAGATCAAGCAGCTGGTCTGCGGTGATAAATCCTTTTCTGTAGGCGATTTCTTCAATGCATGATATACGGATATTCTGTCTGCTCTGGATCGTTTCGATAAAAGAAGAGGCCTCCATCAGTGATTTATGGGTGCCGGTGTCCAGCCAGCTGAAACCCCGGCCAAGCAGCTCAGCCCTGAGGGTACCCTGCTTTAGATATAGCTCATTAACCGAGGTGATTTCGTATTCCCCCCTGGCCGACTTTTCAATGCTTTTTGCAAAGTCGACCACCTGGTTGTCATAGAAATACAGTCCGGTTATGGCATACTGTGATTTCGGCTTCAGCGGCTTCTCCTCAAGTGACACGACATTCTGGTCTTTGTCGAACTCTACCACGCCAAAACGCTCGGGGTCTTTTACCTGGTACCCGAATATCGTCGCTCCTTTGTTACTGCTCACGGCCTGTTCAAGGATTCTGGTAAAATTATGGCCGTAAAAAATATTGTCTCCGAGAATCAAAGAAACAGAATCTTTTCCGATGAAACTTTCGCCGATGACAAATGCCTGAGCGATTCCTTCAGGTTCCGCCTGGATGATGTAGCTCAGGCTGATGCCAAGCTTTGAACCATCTCCAAGGAGGCTTTGAAAGCGCGGGATATCCTCCTTAGTCGAAATAATAAGAATTTCTTTTATTCCTGCCAGCATCAGAACGGAAAGGGGGTAATAGATTAATGGTTTGTCATATACAGGAAGGAGCTGTTTGGAAACTGCTTTTGTCAGCGGATAGAGACGTGTGCCATGGCCGCCGGCAAGTATGATGCCTTTCATGCTGTTCACATCCTTTACATATTGCAGACCTCCCCAGAGTGCTATTCTTCCAGCCTCTTTTTAAAGACTGCAGGCACGCCTGCATATAAAGACTTTTCCGGTACATCATCCTTTACGAAGGCACCGCCGCCAATAATGGACCACGATCCGATTGCCGCTTTTTCTATGATCGAGGAGCCTATGCCGATATAGGCACCTTCCTTTATCGTGACATTTCCGGCTATATTTGCTCCGGGGCCAATGGTTGCATAATCTTCTATTTTATTATCATGGCTGATGTTCGCACCCCGGTTGATGATGACATGGTCACCGATCGTGACATTGGTTGTCATGATGGTTCCTTCACATATAATCGAACCGGAGCCGATTTTATTCCTTTTGGAAATATAAACACCAGGATGTATAAGCGGCGGGGCAAATTGGAAGCCTGCCCTTCGGGTCATTTCTGAGAATCTTTTCTTAAGAGCAGGATTTCCTACACTGGAGCACAGAATATTTGCTTGGTCTTTTAAATGCAGGATATCATTCAATGTTCCAAGCACCTCGATATCATCGACAAAATGCCCTTTCATTTCTGGCCTTTCATCCAGAAAACCCTCTACCTCTATGCCTAACTGCCCGCACAGATGGAGCACTTCACGGGCATGGCCGCCACATCCCCAAAGGATCAGCTTTTTCATTGGCTGAGTCCTTTCGAAAGAACGCCAGCAACCCTGCGGACATCCTCTTTTTCCATTCCCTCCCAGAGGGGGAGACTGAGGATCCTGTCCGAAAGGCTATCGGTTACCGGCATTCCAGTTCTTTTGAATGGAGAAAATAGCTTCTGCTGGTGGCAGGCAGGGGAAAAGTAGGTGCGCGCTTCAATGCCGTCTGCTGCCAGCAGCTTGATATACAGCTCACTATTTTCATTTTCAGGACAAAGGGCGGGCATAAATTGATGGGCAATTGTGCCTTCGGTGTGCTGCAGCTTCCAATTATTCAGGGACGGCAGTGACAGAAAAGCTTCCTTATACCATTTATAAATCTCCTGCCGTTCCTGCACCTTTGCCGGATAGGCATCCAATGTAGCTAGGGCTATCGCTGCTGCATATTCTGACAGCTTGCTGTTTATTCCCAGCTGGACGGATTCCCGCTCTGCAGAAAAGCCGAAATTGCCTGCCCTCCTGAGCTCCTGTATAACGCCTTTGTTCCCGCTGTACAGCAGGCCGCCTTCGCCTATTCCAAAAGACTTGGTTGCATGGAAGCTGAATACACTTACTCCCGGAAAGTCTCTTGAAAATGCGCCTTTTTTGCCGAGGGAGCCGAAGCAGGGAGCTGCATCAATCACTACAGGAATGCCAGAATCATGAAGCTGAATATAGTAATCTAAATTTAAATTAGTGCCAAAGGTCGCATATGGGACAACGACCGCTGTCTCGTCCCCAAGATTGTCCAGTGCTTCTGCAAGCAGGGACTCATTCATGCACCAGCTGTCTTCATCAACATCAATGAAAAAAGGCTGCAGTCCGCACCACATGGCCGCCAGGGGCGTTGCTGAGAAGGTAAAGCTTGGCATGATAGCATAGCGGCCTTCTTTGCGCATGCTGCCGCTTATTGCCAGCATAAGGCCGATGGTAGCATTGTTCACTGTAAGTGCTCCGCCATTTCCTTCAAAATACTCTGCCAGAACCCTGTCCTCGAACCTGGTGTTTAAAGGGCCGTAGTTGCTGTACTTTCTTGTTTTTTCAATTTGTCCAAAATAATGTGAATATGATTCCAGTTTAACAAGATTTGGCTGTAAAAACGGAATGTTTTTCATAAGGATCCGGACCATCTCCGTTTCTTGGATATGTGAAAGGGAAGAGTCGCCGTCAAGAACTGAAGAAGGTAAGCTGCCACTAAATTGACCACTCCAACAAGGATACAGGGTTAAATGTACGACCTTTTCATGAAGTATCCAACAAAACAATGGGTTAGGTGCTTTTAGGGAAGAGAGCCTTGCATTCATTGACGCTTAAATTCCCATAGAAGCACTGCGGATTAAGGTACTTGTAAAAGGGTGAGATATTGAAGCTGAGGCTGGTTACTCTCTTTTTTCACCATATTATATTATGATGATTTCCCTGCAAAAGTTCATCACATCACTTTTTTTGATGCATTTGCGTATATGGAGGGGGATACTTACATAAATTGTGTATTAAATCATCTATTAAGAGAAAGGTCCTCTTAAACTTCACCAGAGCGGTCCTTACTTTTTTTAGAATAATACATGAAATGGGTATAGGAGATGCACCAGAAATCTTTAAGAACTGGAAAGCAGTAATTTTCTAGTCTTTCTTGGGACTCCTTTTCGTTTTAGCTTGTCGATGTGGGACTTTTCAGTGCAATAAACAGCCAGAATTCCGGAATACGGCAAGCTGGTCTGAGGCATTTTCGGTGAAGCTGCTCCTTTGTTTGGAGATGAAACGACAGATCCTTCGGATATTGGTGGTTACCATACTTATGATTACATAAGCCCTTTTTAAAAACTGATTCAAGTGGCTCCCGATTTTCTTGAAGGTTCTAAGAGCAAAGGGAAAGCTGATAGAGTGATATGGAATGGCCTTAAGAAAGCCGGTGCAACTTCCTTTTTAATTGGAAGCTGCACCGGCTTGATATCTTTCTAAGGGTTGCCTTATTTTTAGAAAATAGGCTAATAGTGCTTCACATAAACCAAAGAATGAATACTATGGGGTGAGGAAGAAATGAGAGTATTTTTTTCTCGTTAATAAGATATATTGCCAGTCAAGTATATAGAAGGTTTTTAAATAAAATTTACCATCTATTACAAAGAAGATGTCTTGATAACGAACATGGATCTGACGGTTAATGAAATATTTTGATAGAAGGAGGTTTGGTATATGTCAGTCATTTCAACAGGACCAATTGAAAACCCAGCAGTTGGCGGTGTTAGGCAGGTTACACAAATTACTGTAATTGCTGATAACAGAAGCTCCGCGAGTGCTTCTTCAGTCCTTATTCAGGGCTACATTTTAAATGGGACAAGAACTCTTTATGTTTCAGAAGTGGTGAACCTTGCAGCAAATCAGGTGGCTACCCGAACATACTTTGGAAATGTAGAAGCATTTGAATTTGTCTTTACGACTAGCGGGCCAGCGGAAGCCAACACCCAGATTTCTCTTTGGGGCAAATCAGCATCGGGTGCTATCACTTTCACACAGCGGCTTGTATCTGATGAAATTTTGGGCCAGTTTTAAAAGCTTATCAAATTATAAAAATCTTAAGCCATTAACAGAAACATGAATTGCAATGGGCAATTCATGTTTTTAATAAGGAAAAAGGAGGGAAGACATTGGCGGTACTTTCCACAGGTCCAATAGCTAATCCTTCGGTTGCAGGAGCGAGGCTTACCAGGACGGTTTTAATCAAGCTTGATAATAGGGATAATGCAAATTCTTCTATGGTTTTAATTCAAGGATACAGCCTTAATGGTTCGAGAATTGCTTATATTCGGGAACAAGTGATCCTTGCTCCAAATCAGGTAGTGACACGGGAATATTTTGCGAACCTAAATGCGTTTGAACTCGTCTTTAATACAAGTGGACCGGCTGAAGCAAACACTCAAGTATCTGTCTGGGGCAGAGATGTTTCGGGGCAGCTGGTGGCTGCACACGCTCTTGTCTCTGATGAACTATTAGGATCTAATGGATCTAATCAAGGAGCTCAGGGGCCCCAAGGATCAACTGGAACTCAGGGAGCTCAAGGGCCACAAGGGGCTACAGGCGTGACTGGATCCCAGGGAGCTCAAGGGCCGCAAGGGACCACAGGTGCAGCGGGTGCACAAGGCCCACAAGGCGTGACAGGGGCTCAAGGTGCGGCAGGTCCTCAGGGAGAACAAGGGCCACAGGGAGCAACCGGTGCCCAAGGTGTAACTGGTCCGCAAGGAGAGCAAGGACCACAAGGAGCAACCGGTGCTCAAGGTGTCACTGGTCCTCAGGGAGAACAAGGACCACAAGGAGCAACAGGGGAACAGGGTGTAACTGGTCCTCAAGGAGAGCAAGGACCACAAGGAGCAACAGGTGACCAAGGAGCGACAGGTCCGCAAGGAGAACAAGGGCCACAGGGAGCAACAGGAGCTCAAGGTGTCACCGGACCTCAGGGAGAACAAGGACCACAAGGAGCAACAGGAGCTCAAGGTGTCAATGGTCCTCAGGGAGAACAAGGCCCTCAAGGAGCAACAGGGGAACAGGGTGTAACTGGTCCTCAAGGAGAGCAAGGGCCACAAGGAGCGACAGGTTCGCAAGGAGAACAGGGACCACAAGGCGCCACTGGATCTGAAGGTGCAACCGGACCGCAAGGAGAACAAGGACCACAGGGAGCAACTGGTGACCAAGGAGCGACAGGTCCGCAGGGAGGACAAGGCCCTCAGGGAGCAACCGGTGCCCAAGGAGCAACCGGTCCTCAGGGAGAACAAGGCCCTCAAGGAGCAACCGGTGCCCAAGGTGTAACTGGTCCTCAGGGAGAACAAGGCCCTCAAGGAGCAACCGGTGCTCAAGGAGCGACAGGCTCGCAAGGAGAACAGGGACCACAAGGAGCAACTGGATCTGAAGGTGCAACCGGACCGCAAGGAGAACAAGGACCACAAGGAGCAACTGGAGCTCAAGGAGCTACAGGTCCGCAAGGAGAACAAGGGCCACAGGGACCTCAAGGTATAGGGTCTGCTCTTGCTTTTAATAATATCTTTGGTTCAGTCGCTGTACCTGTCACTCCTCCTACTGAAACACCCGTTATCTCAGTTTCTACTCCTGTTACAGCTGGCCAAAATGTAAAAATCGATTATACCTTGGCAATAGAAGCAAATGCAAACAATAATAATACACTAAATACTTTAATAAGATTATATAGGGACGGTGATTTGATAGTCACTAGGGGATTGAATAGAACTTTAACATCTGCAGGAATTCAGAGATTTATTGTAGCTAACACATATATTGATACAGCCCCAAATACTACTACTTCAACATATGAATTGAGAGTAATTAACACAGTTGCTACTAATGTAACTTCTGTCATAGCTGATAATAGGTTTATGAATTTAATTAAATTTTAATAGATGATAAAGGCAGCCACTTAAAAATGGCTGCCTTTTGACTTAAATATTTAGAAGCTAAAAAGGCTTTAGAATTGCATGAAAGCCAAGAAGTCGATATTCCATATATGGTTCAGGGCTAATATGTTTCCGTAATGATTTCTCCTCAGGAAGAAAAAAAAGAAATCAGCCTAAATCAAGGCTGACCAAAAGGGAAAATTTAGCTGATAAATACGATTTTTTCTTTGCACGATGCACAATACTTGCCGTATTCAATATAAAACTCAATCGGATCTGCTGGTTCCATCGGCCACCAGCGGATGCTGCCGGAAGGCGCTTTGGAGGCGAAGAGATTGATGTCTGGAGGTACGTCTCCGATGATTATTACTTCCATATCGCTGAATCCATTATCCAACCCTTTATTTAATGTCTGGTACAGCTGTGCATGTTCTTTCTTTTCTGATGAATAGGGGATTGGGAATATGATTGATCTTTTCGAATCGTCTTCATGAATAATATGTGCCGTTTTCCTGGCAGGGTCGTCTGTTCCGGTCTCCCAGATCCTGCTGTAGGGCACTTGCTCCGGCATATCCAGATTTTTAATCTTTTCATAGATTCGTTCGTGATAGTAGTTCTTCAGCTCCCTGACCAGAATCTGTATTTGTCTGTTCCTTGTAAAGGTAGAATTATTGCCGCCTTCGTTTCTGTACTGAATGTAAAGCAGGTCAGGAACAGAGGCGTATTTAGTAGATAAGAACGTCCTGACTAAAAGGTCATAATCATCGCTTACAAGAAGCTCTTCCCTATGCCCCCCTACAAGATGATAGCATTCTCTTGTCCAGGCGCGGGGGTGGTTAGGCAGCCCTACCAGATGGCGGATCGTATTGCCATTAATAGTTGTATGGCGCAGGATATTTTGCCAGCGGTTCATCGAGGGAAGCCAAATCCGGTAATAGACGCTGTAGCCAAACCCGCAGTCCCAGCCATACCAGTGGGCATGAAGATTTTCTGCAAACACCTCTGAACAGTCTCCATAAACAAAGCCGCAATCCGGATTCTCCTGGAAGGCACGTACTATTTTTTCCAGGCAGTCGGGAGTAAGCTCATCATCATGGTCGACCTCTACAAGAATTTCGCCGGTGCAAAGGCCTGCTGCATATCTTTTGATTGATCCAATATAGCCATTATAGCTGTCCTGCCTGTATCTGCGGATTCTTGGATCATCCATCTTGCTTAAATATTCCCGATAGGTTTCTTCATCATCACCTGAATCATCGACTATAACCCATTCCCAGTTATCATAGGTCTGTCCCAGCAGTGATCTAAATGGCCGCTGAATTTTTTCTTTTGATCTGTAGGCAGCTGTAAACACAGATACAAGCGGTTTATCAGATGTGAATTTTGTCGGCGGCACGGTCTTGTCTTCAGGAAGCGGATCCGTTGACGAGAGCCAGCAATAAAAAAGATTGCCAGGTTCGATTTCTTCTGGGGACTTAAAATGGAGCCAGCGTTTCTTTTCGTGTTCTGGCATGGCAATTAGTCCCGGAAATTGTCTCCAGTCGCTGCCGATTGAAACATAAATTCTCGGCAATTTTGTGTGGATGTCATTAGGAGTATCTTCCCTGCCGCGCATAATGGTAAAGATATGATCCTCGTGCAATTTTGCTTGAAGGGTACTCATTTTGTCCAAAGGCACATCTTCTGCAACAAAAAAATAAGCCTTCAGCAAAGGGGTCATGTTATCCTGCATAGGTTATCTCCTATTCTATAAAGTGGCGTACTCTTCTATTATCTATATGCAAGCCCTCAGCCTTGTTGCAAAATCTGGGGAAGGGCGGATTTTCAGCAGATACTGGCAGAGGTCCGAACATGGGGAGAGGCTTATGAATAGAATAATTAAATCGAGAAATCTATAAGCGACCGGAAGGAGATTTTCTATGCCTTTGCCCCTTGTGAGCATTCTCATTCCTGCCTATAATCGGCCGGATACCCTGAAGACAGCGGTTGAGAGTGCCCTTAAGCAGACATACCCCTGTATAGAAATCATTATATGTGATGACAGCTCCGACAGCAGGGTTCAGGAGATGGTGTCATCCTGTTTCAGCAGTGTGGACAATATCCGCTATTATAGAAATGAGAAAAACTTATTTTTGAAGAATTGGCATAAGCTGTTTGACAAGGCTTCAGGGGAATATATAAATTATCTGATGGATGATGATGTTTTTGATAAGAACAAGATAGAGAAGATGATGCACTTTTTTCAGGAGTTTCAGGATATAAAGCTAGTCACCTCCTATCGACAGACAATTGATGAGTCCGGGAATTGGCTGGCTCCTTTGTATGCAACAGAAAGGCTGTTCCAGGAAACCAGGGTGATGGATGGGAAAGTTTTTGCAGATATGGCCCTTTCCCGATGTTTAAATATCATAGGGGAGCCGACGACTGTTTTGTTTAAGAGGGAGGATTTAAAAGTGCCGTTTGGTGTTTTTGCCGGGAAACAATATTCACTTCTCAATGATATGGCTGCATGGCTAAACCTTCTTTCAGCTGGCAAGGCTGTATATATTCCGGAGCCGCTCAGTTTGTTCCGCCTTCATGCCAGCCAGAATAATAATGTTCTTGGTCCGTCTGCGTTCAGTGAATGGCTGGATCTCATGGTTGCTGCAAGGGAAAAAGGTTTTCTATCCCTGGATGAACTTTATAAGCAAGGCCTATTAAACTATCGGTTCCGGGTAGCTGGCATTGAAAGGTACATCCAGGATATCAACCGGATTGATCAAATTTTGCAATGCTTATAGCAGGAGGGGAGGGGGACTTATGATCAATCAGGCTGCTGATAAGGTACTTGTTTCAATTATAATACCGTATTACAACTGCCAATATGTCGGGAGGGCTGTCGCAAGTGCACAAAGGCAAACCTATCCCAATATTGAAATCATTGTAGTGGATGATGGCTCTACCCTGTATATGGAACAGCTGGCCCCATATATGAAGGGCATCAGATATATTAGGAAAAGCAATGGAGGAACGGCTTCAGCCCTTAATGAGGGAATCAGGCATGCAAGGGGAAATTATTTTGTCTGGCTGAGTTCTGATGATGAATTGCAGCCCGCAAAAGTCAGAGCTCAGCTCGCTTTTATGCAAAGAAGAGGGTACATGATTTCATTTACCAATTTCAATAAGATTGACAGCCAGGGAAGGCTGATCGCTGCTTCACTCAATAAAAAATATACTGACCAGCTTACCTTTTACCGGGACTTGAAGGAATTTTGCCCAGTCAATGGATCAACCGTCATGGCCCATATGAGTGTAATGAGAAATATAGGGGCATTTAATGAGAAGCTGCAAAATACACAGGATTATGAAATGTGGATGAGAATCGCTCTGCATTATGAATTCGGATTTCTCGATGTCCCATTAACACATTATCGGGTCCACGAAAAAATGGGCAGCAAACTGCGTTCAGATGTATCCAGCGTGGAAATAGCCGCCCTTCAGGAAATCTACAGGCCCAAAATTGCTGAACATATAAGAAAGCTCGAAGCAGCGTCAAGATGAAGCTCTGTGTCAAGGATTATGTCGAAAAGATGGCCCTGGAGTCATCTTTTTTTATGAGAAAAAAGCATCCGGAAGATGCACGTGTTCTAGTGGTGTTTAAAGCTTTGTGAGGCTCTCGCTCTTCCGGATTCCAGCTTTGTGACTAAAGCCATAAGGAGGTCCATTTGTTCTTCCAGCTCTGCAATCTGCTGAAGGCATAGGGATATGGAGGCAGAGTATTCGTATACCTGGGTTTGGAGTTCTTTTAGCCTGTTTGCATTATTGGAAGCTTCAGTTAAGCGCTCGAATGAAGGGGAGGAAGCCTCAGAATTTGCTATGGGATCTTGTTTAGCTGCTTTAAGTTGCATCTGAAGTTTTAGAAGCTCATTCATGGTAAAGTGATGCTGGTTCGCTAATTGAGAATTTTCTTCAAGCAATCTATTTTGTTCAGCCAACATAATTTGGTGCTCACTTTGGTTAATTTCTAGAGTCTTTTTTGATTCCCCCAGCTCATTTCTTAAGTCAATCAATTCTGCCTGTTCATGTTTGGCAGTTTCTCTTAGCTTTTCCAGTTCTGCCTGCAGGCTATCTGTCTCCTCGTCACGGAAAATAAGCGTTTCTTCCAGTTCTTTTATCTGCCTGTCACTTTCTCGGCTATCCTTTTCGAGTTCTATAATATATTCCTCCAAATCACTGATGGAGGAAAGGTTATTTTTGGTATGTTCCTCAAGCTTGCGGGCAAAAGCATTTCTTTCTTTTTCGAGACACTCCGCTGATTCATCCAATTCCTTCCTGAGGCGCAGGTTTTCTTCTTTCAGCTGTTCTAACTGGCTGTAATGATAATCATCCTGATATTCTTTTACTTTTGCTTTATATCGGGAAAGTTCGGAGTTGAGGTGAATGATTTTCTGCTGAAGCATTCGGTAATCATCTTCTCTATACACGCTTGATCGAAGCATTGATGCCACCTCTTCTTTCTGGGCTGTGATGGTATTGCCATCTTATGCTGACACACATCAGGTGTGACAAAAAACAAAACCTGGCCGGTGGCAGGTTTTAAAAAGAGAGCGATATGCTGTTGCTTGATGAGAATCTGTATTTTCCTTCATTAAAATAGACAAACGCCTGTATCAGTATTGAAGAGTTCTCTTCGGGCTCTTTAATAGACAAGTTTAGGGCGTTGAAAGCATTTGTTTCCCCAGGCAAAATTTCTAGCTGAGGGATGGAAGTGATCCAATATTCGCCTTTTGCTTTCACTCTATCCCGCCAATCGTCATAAACATATTTCCAGCCTTTATCCCCCCCTGTCCCTTTGACGGCCAACCCTTCGACCATCTTTGGAGGGAGGATCTGGCCTTGTAATGAGATTCCTTTTTGCGGCGGTATTTTAATACATATTACAGGATCAATGAGAGCGGAGTTCCCCGTATTCTTCATAAACAATGCACCGTTTATCATGACTTCACGTACAGTTTCTTCTGTTCGCGGAAGGAGGACGGTGTAATTCATTACTATATCGGCATCGGCCCTGGATTCCTTCTGTTTAAAGATCTGGCCGGATTGCGCTTGCTGCACAGCTGGCTTTTCAGCAGCCGGCCGCTGCACAGATGGCTGCTGCTCGGCTGTCTGAGTGTCCGGCAATAAAAATCCCCTGATCATGTTCTTCATGACAGGGAGCGGCAGGAAGGCCCCTCTTTGTTTTTGGCCTTGCCGGCTGGAGTTGGAATAGCAGACTATCGCACGTACCATTATAGAAGCAAGATCCCTGTTGGAGTTTTCTTAACTATACTATAATAATTACAGGATGGAATGTTTAATATATAACGTTTTATCCTCTTTTTTATTCATAATATACT
>NZ_JASHIV010000028.1:0-49971 GCF_030733525.1 Bacillus sp. MMSF_3328
TCAGAGCTCGTTTCGGAAGTTTTGCCGGATTGCTTTGCCCGAGCCTTGTCAGCATCAGCCTGGCTTCCGATGGTATCTCTTGGCTCATTGCTTGTTCTCACTACACCATCGGTCTGAGTTTGAGCTTTAGCCTGTTCCTGGGCTCTTGCTTTGGCTTCCTCTGTTCCGGCTGCCACAACAGGACCACTCAGAACAATACCAGGATTTTCAGCATCAGCTTCTACCAGGAATCCATCTTTAATTCGGGCAAAGGTTTCAGCTCCATATGCTTCCGGCAATGGCTTGGCTTGTTCTCCGGCTAATGACCATCCTGTTTCCAGGTCAACATATTGCGTATCCGGGTCTTTCAGACGATATATTTTACCTGTTCCACCGTTTGCAAATGCCTCTAATTCTGCAACGGCTTTTTTCTCGCTTTCCGGCAGTTTCGCTAGGATTTCTTCCGGCAATTGTCCTTGTCCTTGTGCCTGTCCACTAGCTTTACTGCTAGCAGACTTAGCACTCGATTGAGTTTTCTTTTCAGCCATTTCAAACCCTCCTTAATTATTTTCATTGTTACTCCTAACATTAATTTGAGCATTAAATCTAATAATTTGTTAATTCGAGTATTAAATCTAATGCTCATGTTAATACTAATATTAAAATTAATATTAATTATCGTGCTTGGTCTAATGTGATAACTAAACGAGCCTCAGTTTCAAACGGAACAAATTCCGAAATTTCTGTGCCGTAGCTTCCTTCAACCTGGGTCTTAACATTTCGCTCGGATTCTACTCCAAAGGCTTTACCGACATAACGGACTAATGCTGCAGCCGTATCAACCAGGATAATCCGGTTGTCCGGAACCTCACCACTAATGAATGGAGCAGCGTTAATAACGTTCGGGAAATTACCGTTTCTAATGTCATCCTGGAATAACAGGGCTCCATTATCACGAATTTCTGCCCAAGTTGTCGCAGTTGCTAGATTCATAATGGCTACATTCGGAGTGAAACCGTAAGTGTCCTCCATAAATGCACTCGCATAGAACATATCCGTTAAGGCTAATGTTCCGGCAGTTGCTACACCCAGGGTCGGAGCTGCATCGGTTCCGTCTGTAAAATATCCATTCAGTAAACGCTCAACGGCAACATCCTCATAAGAACGGCCTAACTGTCTGCCCAGGCGTTGGAACCAAAGGCTAACGAGGTCAATGTTGGCACGTTTTGCTTCATCGGTCCATTCAATACCACGACCACGCTTGTGCATTTTGATAGAGTTATCGCCAAGTTTGATGGTTCCAACCGGAATTGGAGCCCCTTGACCAATATCCCTTAAATCGTAATCATCCGTGTCCGGATCTTCGAGATAATACCAGGCTTGTGTGAATTGGTCACTATCAATCGAACGAGCAACAAGTCGCTGCCAATTTGACTGTCTTTCAAAACCAATTCTCAAACCATCCTCCACAATCGCATTGAACAATGGAGCCGTACCATCGTTATCCAATAAAGCACGGACTTGAATTTGCCCAACACGGTCATATCCTAGTGCATTAACAATTTCTTTCATCGAAACGTTATTCTCTACTAAATAACGCTTGAAGGCTGAGGAAGAATTTTTCTCACTTGCCTCTTTACCAAAACGGTCTGTCATAAAGGAACGCATTTTTGAGCCTAAATCAAGCTCGATTTCCTGCTTGTTCCGGTTAAATAGCTTTAATGCTTTACCCATTATTCTCTCACCTTCCTCAAATAAAGTTATGGCATTGCAACTTCAACATAGCTTCGAGCCGTATCTACATAAAGGACAAAACTTCCATTGGCTGCCGCAGCTGTCCGAACGGTATCATCCCCGGCACTTTCAATGGATGCTCCAATTGCCGGAGCCGTACCGGAATAAGTGAATTTATCTACACGGCTATATCCGTAAACGTGAACACCCAACGGAGTTAAACCATCACTTACCGGGTGTTTTGCTTTCATTACAATGGCTGCTCCAGCCGGGGCTTTTGCTGCCTGGTATGGTCCGGTTGTGGCAAAAACTAATAAATCATCAGCCTCAACAGGGTTTGCTGCACTTGCAGTTGGAACTGTCACAGTCAAGGACAGTCCATAGGAATCTGGTACAACTCCACCAACTCTTGCCATTTTCATTCACTCCTTATTAGTCAAAAATATTTTCATCAATCGGTTTTACCGGGTTGGAACGAACTTCTTTTGGATCCTCGCCATCCAAATCATCGGGAGCAGTTTGCCGACCGGGTGTGAAACGCTCCAATGCTTGTTTTTCGTAAGAGTCAATTTCACCCTTAATAAATTCCATATCATTCACACGGACAAGCATTTGCTTGTATTGCTCGGCATTAAATTTTTCTCCCTGAGCTTTTACCCTTGCAGCTACCGCCTGGTCAATCAAATCCACCATATAGGTACGGCCCATTTCAGCCTCAGATTTCAATTGCTTGATACCATCCACGGAGCATTGTTCACCCAATTCATTACGAATTGCAATGTCATCCGGCTGACGGAATGTTTCACCCTCTGCTGATAACACCTCATATAATCGGGCTTTTTCAATTTTGCCTTCTTGCAAGGCTTGTCTAATTTGAGCTAACAAATCCATTCGATTTCCCTCCTTTTTGGGCATAAAAATAGAACGTTTCCCATCGTCTAATCGCACCTGGAATTTACGTTCTAACATTACAATATTTTCTCTTGATAATTCTCCTTGCTCTACAAAGGCTCTAGCCTTGTCGATATAGGCTCCTGGCGTTGCTCCGTTATACACTGTTGACACTTCTCGCAATCGACCGTCTACGACCCAGGAGAAGCTCATACGACCGTGTTCATCCTCTAGTCCTGGAATATGTGGACATTCCCAATCGAAAATATCCCTTCCGCAACTAGAACAACGATACCAGGTCTTGTTTCCCCCAAAACCGACACTCATATCTTTAATGATACCTCCACGAATCGCACGGATCGTATCATTTGTTGGCACACCGTTAATCGTTAAATCTCGTAACACATACCAATGACCACGGACAGAATTGGCATTATCCGTTTCGGATGATTCCAGGAACTCCGCATCGTAGGAACGACCATATGGATTTTTGTAAATGTCGTGCCCTTCTTGCAAAGGAATACCACCTTGCAAATCTTCCACATAGTTTCTCAGCGTTGTTACCGGGTCCATCCTGGTTAAATAAGCATCCATTCTGTCATTGGAGCAAATACCGGAGAAGGTGAATACATCCTCTTTCGTCAAAGGGTCTAAGCTATGACGATTGATTCTGCTCATGACTGCTTCCCATTGGTCATCAGCAATTGGCTCGGCAGTAACTCGAACCGGAACGTAAATGTTCGCCTCAGTCACTTTTTCACCCCCTTTCAGTTAATATTAACATTAAAATTAATATTAAAACCTATCATGTTTCTCTAATTCCTTTTCAAACGTCTCCGTAAATTCCCTAACCATTTCGGGGCTAAAACCAAATTCATTTCTCAGCACTTTAACGGACAATTTCACGAACAGAATAGCATTTTGCTCTCGCTCGTATTTCATTTTGTGCTTATAAATGGTGTACAATTTTTCCCCCGGATGATGTAACGGATTCATTACCAATCCTCTCCCTCTAGTATCCGTTTATACCAACACCTACACATAATCACGTTTGAGGCAGTAGCCCCTAAACTTGTATCCCCTGGAAAAAGTAATGACTCCAATTCTCCGGAGCCATTTGCGACTCGAAACGGCTTATCAACCGCAACAGTCTGACCGTCTGCTTTTCGGTGCCCATCCCGAGTACGGTCTTGTTGAGCTGCCATCCATGTTTTAGCGACAACCATGCCACTCTGAATGTCAGCAAAATACTGCCCACTTCTTCCGGCAGAAATAATTTCAGTTCTTGCAATGGTTTCAGCCCGGCTTGGAGAAAACGAATACGCATCCTCCAGGGCTCTAGCAGCTTTCGGAATTGTGAATTTCCCATCTGCTACCACATCCCACAAGGTCATGATTACATCCCTGTCGGTTGCTCCCTGGATTAATTCAGCCTCTCTCCTGGCTCGATTGCTCAACCACCTTAATAGCCGTTCATCCTTAGCATTAAAATCAATCTGTGTTGTGAGCTCTACCAAAGCAGCCTCCCCCGCTAAAATGGCAGCCTGTAAAATCCAATCCTGTCCTAATTCATCCCACAAACTCATTTGTTCCTCGGAATCAGTAAGGATTTCAGCTCTTACCCAACTCTCAAAATCCGCATCGGGTTCATCGGCTCGGGTCATGGCATTATAGAGAATCCTGGTCGGAATTGGAGAAGAATTTCGCAACCGTACAAGATACTTGTCCAATTGGCTATCCATTAATTTCTTGAACGCTCGTTTGGAGCGAACAGTCAATTTTCCCAGGTCATCAGCCCATGGATCTCCGGTGCTCACTATAAATTCATCGGGTTCATCGGCTCTCGACTTTTTTTTTAAGCGTAAAATTCGTTGAGCTTCATCATTGTTTGCATTATCATCCTGGTTGTTATCAGTAGTACCACCAATCGGACTAACCACAACAGGAGCTTCCGGCTCTGCTACGGCATTATGCCCCACCATTTCCATAGCAGCTTCATCATTGGTAATCCAACCTTCTTTACGCTGCATAATCTTCGTTTCCGTTTCAGTCTTTTCAGCATTAGCCTCAGCTTGTCTATCGGACACACGGAGCTGATTAAATTCGAGATTGGCTTGAAGTTGTCTGCCATTGACCTGCAATACCACGTTATATGCTTTTTCCAGGATACGCTTCAATGCCCTCTGAATGCTTTCAATCCCGGCAACATATATTTGCCATTGGACTGTACCATGCGTTTCAGTCGTTCCCTCATTACGCCCTAGCAATATCGGCAACTGTTTCAAGGCTGTCACGACTTGCTGATTAATAATGTCAATGACTCCCTGGGCTGACATAGACACGTTCTTATTGGCACCAACGGACTTAATTTCAATGGAGCTCGTATGGTAAAAATCATCATCCGGCTCCAATTCCTCCATCTGCTTCTGAACATCGGTAATATAGCTCGTCACATACCGTTGGACTTCTTCGGGGCTACTGTTTTTGATATGGTCCGGAAGGTTTTCCATAATCGCTTCCTCCACAATGCTAATATCAAAACGGTCATAGCCCTGGTGATGGATGACTTTCTGCAAATCCTTCAGCACTTGAATTTGGAAAAAGATAATTTGCAAGATTGGCAGAATAGGAGAACGCCCATGAGGGTCTGAAATGTCCGGGTCAATCGGATAATAGAATACCGTTTCCGGATTCAAAACCTTATACTGTCCATCCCATTGCACTTGCACTAATTCAATTACGCCTGTTTCCTTGTTCCTTACAAAGTCTAAGGTACTCGGGTCCACGGCATGAAAATCGACAATATCAGAAATATCCTCGGTCAGCTCAACCTCTAGGGCAATGGCTCCCTGGGTAAATGCCGTCAATAGCAAAACGTTTATAAGCTGATCTAATCCTCCACCATACAGTTTCCCTACTCTTGGGGCATAACTGTTCAATAAATCAGTTGTCGCTTTTTCGGGTCTGCCGTTTGGAGTCACGGCTTCCAACGTATGTCCACTATTCGCAAGTCTGAGGAAATTCCATATTGCCATTGAAGCATCGGGGTTCAAGTCACGGATAATTTTCAGATTTTCCATAACTTCTTTAGTCCGGTAATCTTTTCTCTTGATTAAACCCTCATACCAAAACCATTGCTGCTCCCATTTATTGCTCGTCTGTTTCCCATCCCTGGGCAAAGCTCTAACGGCACTCATAACAGACTTACTCACAACATTCCGGAGCTCTGCATTCGATTTCTTAAAAAATTTATCCCAAAATGCCACCATTTCACCTCCTTGCTGAACCTACAACAAAATGAGTAGGGTAATGGTATGTGAAACCTTAATTAATTTGCTCATACTGCTTCATACAAACACTATGATTCTCGGGTTTCGAGCCAGCGCACCGCTACGGCTGCCACATGAATTAATTCCTCTGTGATATTGCTATCTTCTTGCAAGGCTTTGGCTACCTCTCCCACTTCTTCCATAAGAACGGCTAACAGGTGAGGCTCTGAATGTACGTTTGGGTGGAGTTCTTCTTGTCGTTCACGCTCGGCTGCAATGGCAAATAGAATTTCGTATAATTCCAATAGAACATTCCTCCTATTTTAGGATTCCATCGTAATACTTGTTCATGAGCTTCCACCCAAACAGTTGTTTTACCCTGGCTTTCCATATGCTAGTGGTTTTGATTTCCATGCCTTTTTTTCGTAAGCAGTACCAGGTATGAAATACACCCCTTCTCAACGCCTCACCTCCTTTAATTTTAACATTATTTCTGACATTAAAATTAATATTAATATTAGAATTAACCTCGTTTCACTCCGGCAACTCTTGGAGGAACTGCATATTTCCGTTCTCTTGCCTCAACTAATTTCGAGAAGGCTCCACTCACAGAATCCACCTGGTCATCGTGCGAACCGAATGGAAATGTCGTGATTTCATCCAGGAATGTATTAATCCACGGCCCACGAACAAGAAAAATATTTCCATGTTCAGCAGCAGACGAAACCGGATTGGCTCGTACTTCCTTACTTCCGGTGGTCGCATGACCATAGAATGCAAATCCTAACAATACTTTCCGGGCATAATAATCAATCGTATTTTTACCGGAGCTCCCTGGCTCTTGCTCCATGTATATCGGAACCTCTCGACCATCGAGCATAGCCGTTTGATGGATTAATTCCTCTACGCCTTTCGGAGATAAACGGTCACGCCTAATATCAAGAATCCAATATTGTCCGTCTTTCTCTAGCATTTTACATCCAGCAGTCCAATCGGGGTCTTTACCTTCTTTTGGTTCAGTTGCAGCCAAATCCCAATAACGGACTATTCTGCCGTCTTTCGGATAATCCTCTACAACTTTAAACCAATGCCTCTTAAATTTATTTCCTTCCGGCAGTACATCCCAATCACCGTTTCGCAATTGAGCTCTTGTTACCGGATCTAATTCCATTAACGATTGCTCATATTCATAAGTGTCCAAGTGAGGGTTATCTTCCAAACTTGCCGGAACAAAGATTCTTCCCTTTTCCGGACCCTCTACTAAATATCGTTGTCGAACCCATTCATGCCCTCTGCCCCCTGGGTTGGAAGCGACTCGGGCTCGTAATGGAACCCTGGAACCACTTAGCCTTCTCAAACGTGAGAACAGGTATCGGTATTGGCTTTCCTCGAATTGAGTCAGCTCGTCAAATCCTACAAATTGATATTCGGAACCTTGATAATTATATTTATCGTTCTCGGTTGCCAGATATGCAAAGGTCAAAGTCGCTCCACTCGGAAAATGCCAGGTCTTGTTATTTTCACTCCATTTGGCATCGGTTGTATCTAGCCAACTATGAGCCCTGTCCATCAAGGCTCCTGGTAACGCTAAATCCTTATACGTTCTACGGAAAATAATCGCTGCATATTGTGGAACCTTCACATATTGCAAGGCAGCCATTAACAGGGCATCCGATTTTCCCCCTCCGGCAGCTCCACCATATAACGCTTCTTTCTCCTGGCACAATAAAAACTCAGCCTGTTTTACGGTCGGATCATGAGGAATATACTCATTTTCAAATATCGTCACCCTCATCAACGCTTTTTGATATTCCTCGCTCAGCAAGTTTCTTGTAAACGTCTGCGTATTGGTCGATTCGTTGGAAGATATTATACTCATGTTTTTCGTTCACCTCTCCGCTATGATTCACCTCCGCTATATCCGTACTTTCGCCACGGCTTAATCGTTCTATTTTAACGGCTTCTGTAAACCATCGAATTAAATCAGATGGAGATAACTCTTTCGGGTCTAACCCATTCAGCCGTTCTATGACTTTTCCCTGGAACATGGTTGCAGCCTGGGCATGGCGTTTCACCATTTCCCTACGCTTTTTCTCATTCTCCAAAATGGCTTTCCTGTCCATTTCATCATCGAATGCCTGGGCACGTTCAACCCACTCATATTTCGAGCTCCAACGCCCAAGTAACGCCACAGATTTGTTCAACTTCTGTGCAACTTCTCTAATACTCCTGGTAATGCCTAAATCACGATAGGTTGCAAACGCCTCAAATGCCTTTTGGCTCTCTCCTTCTTGCCGTTCATATACGGCTTTTTTCATGTATTCAGATAATCGGCAGCCAGGTACTCGATTAACTGCCATTTATTTTTCACATCAATATCGCCCTCGTTCATCATTTTTTCAACGGCTCTATTGATAACGGCAGCACTCTCAGCCGGAACATTATCCGTGCCAAATATCGAGCTCAACGGTGCCCATCCTTTATGAGCAGCTTCACCATTTTCATCAAGCCACCCATTTTTTAAATCTTCCTGGTGTCGTTCAAATATGTCCATAATCAGCATTAAGGAGGTCGCTCCATTATGAATATTGTAGGCAGTTTGCACTTTTGCTTGGGCATCTAGCAATCTATCATATTCCCTCATACTCACGGCTACGGAATCACTTGTGAGAAAATCTCGAGCTTTTTCAAATACTCTTACCATTTCCTCAGCTTCATCCGGTAAAAATAAAAAGGTCAACATGAGGTAATCTAACTGTGCCTCTGTTAAACCTTCTACGGTGACTTTATCCAATTGCTCTAATTGCTTATCATCGAGCCCGGCATAATATTTCATATCCAGGTCTTGAATTTCGTTATACAACTCAGCCAGGATAAACGGATCATCTTCTCCACTTATCGAATTATGGCTCAATTGGATAGAAATTTGCTCGTCTTTGGTTAATGGTTCATCGGTGTACAGTACCGGAATTTCGGTTAGTCCTGCTGCAATGGCAGCCTTTGAACGGTGATTCCCACTCAGTACCTTGTATTTCCCATTCTCTTGCAGATAACAGAATGGCAGTTGCGAAATAGCTCCATCACGTTTAATGTTGTTCACCAGGTTCTGAAATGTTTCATTTCTCATAAATCGGGCGTTCTTTTCCAGGAACTCCAATTCTTCCACCGGAATGACGGCCAATTTAAAACTACCAGGTAACGCTTGATTAATTCGGTTTATACTGTGACTTTCCTGTGCTTGTTGTTCCACCATTTCATCGCCTCCTTTAATGTCCATTTTCCTGTATCAGCTCCATAATTCAATCGAGCCGGGTCTTTTTTGCGACTCTCTAATTCAAATATACCCCGATATTTCATACTTACCGGCTTCTCCGTAAAGGCTGTTGTGCTCATATGCCTCATTCTCTGATTAAATGCCTGTTCAATAAGTAGCTTCACTTCTTTGGTAATGGCAGTTGCCAGGATTAATTTACTCAGCCTCTTATATTTCACCGGGCGTATAACAAAATCACTCATGAGATACGCTTCATTTTTTCCGTAATTCGATTTCGATAAGCCAATGGCACCAATCAGCTTCCCATCTACCAACACGCCTAAATTTAGCCCGGCAGATGCCGGAGCAATGCCAGGATTGAGATATAAGCTCCTTAGCGTATTCATTTGTGCCTGGGTGATTTTCGTCACGGACAATCTGCTTTCGTCTGTGATTTCATCCTTTTCTGTAAATCTCGGTATTTTCAGTATCTCAGTTTTCTGCCGGGGCATAGTGATCCGCTTCGGAGCTTTGTTTGCATATACCGTCAATGGCTTGGAACGTAAGCTCGTTTGAATTTTCCCTACCTCATAACCTTCTAAGCCAGGTATCGGTTCATCCCTCGCCATCATCCAAAACTGTTTTTCTTTAACGGCTTCCACCATCACGGCTAATCGGTCCTGGTCAAACATTTCATACTCCGGCTCTTGCCATTGAAAAACTTCCATCAAGGCAGAATATAACTTCTCATAGCCTCCGGTGTATGTAGGTGGAAATGAAATAAATCCGGCTTCTCTTGGAGCCATGTGAGCCCACTCGACCACATCCCCACACCAAAAACCGGACATTTTCAAATCATCAATTCCCTTTTTCACTTTAACTAATGTTTCCGCATGAAGCCTTTCCCATTGGTCTTTATAGGCTTTTCGCCTTCTCACGAAAAACTGTTCATTCCGATGATAGCCGTCAAGCATAGTCGTACAGAGCAAAATCGTGGCAATTCTATCTGGCCCCTGTTCCATATAGGGCTCCAACCATTTATATTCCTCTGCCTGGACACTCATTTCATCCGGCACTCCGGCTAAATAATTCCCGATTGTGCATGTGTAAATGGAAACGTCATTCCCGTGCAAGTTTAGCCCCCTGTCTTTCAGAATGCGTTCAATGGTGAAATTCCCGGAGCAACCAATATAAATGTCCTCCGTATCCCAGGACTTCGTAACTTCCGAAACCAATGCTCGTAAATCTTGATTGATACTCCCGACAAACATTAGCTCAACCTCCCTTCCAATTCTTTTATTCGCTTTTCCGCAGCTCTCAGCTTATGCTCCAATGCCAGGATGGTTTTATCCTTTTCCTCGTTTTTGTAATCACATGCTAAATGAGCTATCCTCTCATACCGGGAAAACACAAATATTTCATCCTCCCAAATCAAATCCTTGCAGTAAGGACATTCCCCTAATATGCAGCCACTCGCCACGCTCTCACTCCTTCGGTAAAAAAAAGAAGGCTGATGCCTTCACTAAGTTTTCATTCTTCATCCCATTCCGGACACGGCTCAACATTTGTAATGCTAGGCTCTGCCGGAAAACCAAATCCTCGGTCAATCACTTGCTGAATAGCTCCGTCTATGATGTCCTCATTATTAGTTGCATTGCTTCTATGGAAAACAGTTACCTCAATATCGCCAAAATCAAAAAGCACTCTGAACATCATGGTGTATTTCCTCCGTCACTTTATAGGTTGCAATAATATCAATGTCGTTTACTCTCAAATGACTTTTCAGTTTTTCATAGGCTTCCAGTTGTGTCGGACCCTCGGACAGATACACTTTCTGTCCAGGAGCCAGGAAAACATATTTATTCATTTTCATATTTTGGTTCCTCTACTTTGCCTTTTCCATCACATTCCGGGCATACATCCCAATTCACATCGGGCTCTCCATCCGGAAAATACCCTGTCACTTGTTGCATACCGCCTTTTCCATTACATCGGTAACACTTGCTCATGCTGTCCTCTCCTTGTACGGTACATAGATTTTGTAAAAAAAAACTTCAATCGCTCTATCAACCTCTTTCTCTATGTCCTTGCCTAGTTGTCTATAAAAATCCTCATGGACAATACACTCATAGCCTAATTTCATTTGCTTTCGTTCTTCTTCGGTTATGCCAATACGGAACTCAGAAGCTAATCTGAGTGCCGCTTTATAATTCAAGTCCTTCCAATATTCACAAGCCAGGTCGGTTTTCTTTTTCAATCAAGCTCACCCTTTCTTAGAAGCTCGAATAAATCCGGCTCTCTTTCATATCGGACCGGAGGTGTTTTTACTTCCTCCTTCACCTCTGCTTTCGCCTTCCGCTTTTTCCCTTTGTTCGCTTCGCAACATTCTTTATATGGGAAACTTTCTTCACGCTCTAATCCCCACTCACATACCTCAATGCCAAGCTCCGTTTCCAACCATTCTGCAACGGCTCGTCTATGGCACCAATCATTGAATTTTTCATAGCATAGCAACACCGCATTATCCGGCAGCTCGTCATATATTTTCTTCGCATCCAATTTTGATAGTTTTGCGAAAAACGCTTTGTCGTAATCTTCACGGTCCATTTTCATCATTGCCCACGTTGGAGCCAATCTTAAATCATTTGGACCATTAAACCATTTATTTTTCCCAACGCTGATTCCGACTGGAACCATGTTAGACGGTAGATTCTTAACGTTTGCATAATAAGAAGTGTAGATTTTTTTCATTTCAATGCCCCTTTTATGATTAAAGTTGTTCTACAATTTTCCAAAATTCATCTTTTGTCATGCCGTTGAACTCGTTCATTTTTTGATAGATTTCGTTCAAAGACTTGGCATATTCTGTCGCTGATGCCTCGCCTTTTTCCACTTGCTCTTTTGCTCTTTTAATAAATGAAAGTAGTAATCTGTCCATTTTTTCTGCTCCCTTCTTAGTTGTTAATATTAAAATTAACATTAGAATTAATGTATATATTAATCCTAACATTATACCTACCTACGTATATAGGTGGTTCCTGGCAACTCCCTTAGAAGTCGCCACGGTCTTTTAAGCTATAAAATTCATCGTCACCAACAATGATATGGTCGATTAATTCAATGCCCATCAATTTTCCGGCTTCCGCTAATCTCCGAGTAACTTGAATGTCCTCCTGGCTTCGGAAACTATCTCCGGATGGATGATTATGAAAAACCATTATGCTTGTCGCACCCTTCAATAACGCCTGTTTGAATACATCCCTCGGAGTTACAATGCTAGAATTAACGGAACCTTTATGGATAATCTCGCAGCCTAGCACTCTCATTTTGGTATTCAATGAAATAACCCCGAATACTTCCTGGGTTTCTCTATTAGCTTGGGTTAATTCAATAATCGTGTCATAAGCTCTTTCTGGACTGTTACACGCTTCCGGAATGTGATAATATCCGGCTTCCTCTTTTTCTCTTACTACTTTCTCAAACTTTACATATCTAGCAGTCGGATACTTTTCCTTATTTGTTTGCATAATAAATACACCCTCCACAGTGTCGTTATCGGTCCAGGAGTAGTCAATTCCTGGCCGTTGATATAATTGATTACTTGCTTTGTTTTAACGCTTTACTGATGATTTGCATGGCTAATGAAGTGTTCGCTCTCGCATAACCATTTTCTACTGATCCATAATAAGTTGCTCCGGTTACAGTATCGGTTACTTTCACTTTATTGCCTTCCTGGTTTTCTAGTTGGTATCTCATGTTGTCACCTCGTTTTCTGAATATTTAATTAACTTATATATATATCCTAACATTTTACCTACCTATTGCAATAAGACTAGCAATAAAATTAATGGTAATATTAACCCTAGAATTAATGTTAAAACTAATGTTCATACGCAAAATTAGGTGGGTAATGGTATTACTTTCTTGTTTTAATTTGCTTGTACTGCTTCATACAAACACTCATTTTTGATATAATTGAGAACGGAGCCCGGTTTGCTAGTCACAAACTTGTATGCCTTTCTTCTCCAAGTTAGGCTGCTCCGCTACATACCCTATACCGGGTTATTTTTTTTGCCCAAAAAGAAAATAGCCCTCAATAAATGAAGGCTATTCTTGGATGGAGGGGGTATTTAATCCACGAACAAAAAGGCTGTAATCAATCGCAACATCAAAAATCTTAAAAAAGCAGTAGGTGTGATCTTCACTATTCAATTGTCAAGGACCATTATTGTGAGTAATGGAGCGAATGGAAGGAATCGAACCTCCGTTGTTAGGTTGGAAGCCTAGCGTGTTACCACTACACCACATTCGCATATAGGAGCCGTGCTCCCAGGACAGAACACGGCTCGGAACTCTAACAAGGGGCATTGTTGGAGTCACCAGGTAAAGGATTTCTTATTTACCATAGTAACACCCCAAATTAACAGAAAACTCTAAACTTACTCTAAGAAAACTCTAAATGTCACAAATAGCTCGTAAACTATGAGCCAACTTGTCCAGGATTTTATTCCGAATATGGAAGATGGTACTCTCTCCATACCCCAGCATCATAGCCATTTTTCGTGCTGAGAAATTGCTGAAATAACGGTACTCCACGAATTTCTGTTCTTCTTCTTCTAGTCCTTCGATGGCTGAATCAATGCAATCCACAATTAACTGGTACTGCTCCATCTGTTCATACAGATCTAATGCACGTTTCGACTCAATCCGGTCAATTGCATATTTTTCAGTCGGAGATTTAATGACGAATGTTCCAACACTACCCTCTAGCACATCAAAGGAAACGGTGATATTCGGCATAATACTGTCCAATTGCAGTTTCAGATTTTTAATGCCGATTTTATACTGATGGTAGTTTTTCAAGTGCGACTCAATTTTCCGCTGCCTTCTCTTATTTGCGTTGTTCACTTGTGTTCCTTTACCCATCTTCTCGCCCCTTTATAAAACTTTTTTTAACGTTGGATTTTTTTTCTCCCTTTCTAGCACTCTGATAAAATCTAATGGAGCTCTACCAGGTACGACAATGCAGCAATTTATCTGAATCCAATCATAGGGAATGCTCTTTCTTCCACCTTCTTTGGCAGCTTCCCACCATTCAAATACCTGGTCATGCCATATCAGATACACTTCTCCTAATTTTGCAAACTCTACAAGGAAAAAGGACAAACCGCCCTGTTCCTGGTGATGCCTTAAATAGTCAACCTGGTGCTGCTTAATATTTTTCAAGTCGAACCGCTTCCGTTCCCTGGTCGATTTCGCCTCAAACGCTACGGATCTACCGTGCCAAACTCCTTCAAAATCGACTGAGCTCTTTTCTTCCGGATGGGCTCGGATGACTTTATAATTCCGTTTGTCATATGTCACGCTCCACGGAGTCGGTATCTTGTGCATTAACGCAATACCCATATACTTATAATATTCGCACGATTTTTTCAGCATTTCCTCGAAAGATTGACCACTCATTCTTCGACCCCCCAACGTTCGATACAAGCCTTTATATGCTCTCTTGAAATACCAGGAAATTTATTAGCAATTTGCCCGATGGTCAAGCCTTGTTTTTTGTACTTCATATACTGCTCTTTCGTAATTCGCTTCCATAACCTTTTCTTTGAAGCACTCAATGGCATTTTCGGAGGATACTTTTCCCGGTATGCTGCCAATTCTTCCGGTGTCATTTGCCAGGTTGTCACTTTTGATAAATAATCATGCTCACCCATTCAATCACTCCCTAGTCGCATATATGAAATTTCGCAAATCTTGTGTTATGGGAACCACATTTTTGCATTCCCAACATTCATAATTCAGGATTTTATCGACTTGCCTTTCAACTTCTCTCGGTAATGCAGTCGGAGCTTTGCATGAGCTACACAAAACTATGACTCTATTGTTTTTAGTGGAACGCATTTTTATCACTCCTTATACCAAAAAGGACCCGAATAATCGGGCCCAATGGTTTAGTCAAAGAAACCGTTGAACTCGCTTATTTCATCATCCTGTTTATTTCCAGGAAGAAAATCGGGCTTTTCAACAAACTCTGCTTCAATCGGTTCTTCTTGTTGTTTTTTCTTCTGTGATGACATTTCTAACTGAATGAATTTTCTCAATGCCACAACCTCTTGCAGTTGCAGCTCCTTCTCATTTTTACCTTTAAAATATTTCTTCATGGTGGCAAAAATCACATCATCCGGAACGTTGCTCTCAATCTCGCTCCAAAGCTCCTGCAATTTTACTTCCTCGGATACCGTTTCTTCTTCGTTAATTTGGATGACTTTCGGCTTCTCCTGGTACGACTCAATGGTATCAACAGGACTCGCTTGTACTTCATCCTCTGTTAAGTCAATGCCGTACTGCTCTTTCGCAACCCGTTTGAGCATATGCTTCTTGAACATATCGGCAAACCAGGTATTCCACATATTAGCGTTTCGACCTTTCTTCATATGCTCGACCTCAGCCACATCCATTAAGAGAATTTTATCCTCAAAATCCTCATGCCGAGCTATGCAATAACCGCCAATAATTCGACCTCTCGGAAAACCAATCTCATGCTGAATGATTTTTTTCGTTGCCAGGTCAATTTTAAAATCATCGTTCTCATGTACCATTTGAGCATCAATGCCCTTGAAGCCCTTCGACTTTCTTGCCAGGTACAGAACACCCTCAGAAGATATTTGAATGCTGAGTTGTCTGCCGTTTCTACCGTCATATACCATACAATGAATATGGTTCAAGAATGGATTTAACCCGGTATTCACGCACGTTTGGACAAACAACCCAAATTCTTCATCGTTGGTACCCCGAGCAATGGTAGCCCGGAGCGTATCTAATTCTTTCCTGGTAAAATTCCCTACAAATTTTTCGTTATAAATCGCTTTTACTTCGGCTTTTCTCTCTGCTGCTTCACTCATGCTAGTGTGCCTCCTTCAATTTTCAGCTTGTTATTTTTAACGGTAGCAATAATCGCCTGTCCTGGTGCAACCTTCAGATTCAATATACTCTCAGCGTTATCAATGAACGTTGGACCTTCCACACCGGACTCATTCTGCAATACATAAATCAGCTCGATTCCGGCATTGATACGTTCAGCCGTACTCAATTTTCCGTATGGCTTCCCATCCATTTCAATCTCAAACGTTTGCTTGATACTGTCATTCTTCTGTTGCTCAAACAGTTTCACGGATAATTTGTCAAACAACGCATTCACTTTGCTCACCATTAACGATGCTTTCACATCCACAAATTCTTTAATGGCTTCCAAAATGCTCTGTGACTCCAAACGCTCTCTACGGATCTGCTCGTATTCTTCCTCTGCTTTTTTAATTTCCTGGCTCAATTCTGAAATTCGATGACTGTCCAGGAGAATATGACGGTACTTTTCAATCTCTTGCGTTTTATGAGCAATGTCGATTCGTTCTCCTGGTTTACCAATTTCCTCACGGAGCTTTTTCATTTCTTCAAGTTCAAGTACCAGGTCTTTCCCTTCCATTTTCACGGAGTGAATACGCTCCTGGTGCTTTTGCTTTACTGATTCTTTAGCGTTATAATCCAACGGCTGTCCACACTCATTACAATTCTCTTGCAATGGCATATCCTGTAATTTGTCAATGAGCTCTTTTTTCTTCATAATCTGTTCACGGATAAACTTCTCTTTCATATCGAGCTCATGGAGTTTCCTCTCCTGTTTCTCAATACCGCTATTCACTTTCATATCCTGTGAAATCTCTGTTTCCAACGCTAACATTTTTGCCTTTATATCCTTTAAATCCACGGCTCCGTCACCAAGCGACTTCTCATATTGCTCTTTCAAAGTCGTAACCCGAGCCCCGGCTCTCTCAATTTCCTTATCTCTTTTCTTAAATCGGTCTTTATGCAGCTTGTCCAATTCATTCAGTGAGTGCTTTTTCAACGGTTCCTCTAATTGGACTTTGCCCACATTCGTCATGCTTTCAAAAACCTCTTTATTCAACGGCTCCGATACATAACGCAACAACTGAGCTCGTTGCTCTTTCCAATGCTGACTCGAAAAATAACCAGGATTGAAGATTGATAGAAACAGATTCTTATCAAACAACGACTCTATCAATTCCTTAAACTCGGTTGCCTTTGTCGGAACGTCATTCACATAGAACATATTCTTTCCGTTCTCGATGGCTCGTTTCAGCTTTATTTCCTTTTCATCCACTTTCAGCAAAACCGTTGTACTAATCTCACCCTCATGTTCATATAATGGAGTAGGGTCTAACGTATTGCCGAACGTGTCTGTTCCGTACAGGTTCCAGGTGATGGCTTCACCAATGGAGGATTTGCCTTCACCGTTCTTGCCGGAAACCTTCACCATTTCATCAAACTCTGCTTTGAAATTTCTGTGCCCCTTGAAATTACACATTTCAAGCTCTTGAATAAAGATTTTCATATTTCCTCCCCGGTGCCGTATTGTCTAAGTACGGCAATTTATGATAGAATTTGTCATGTTATTTATTAACTATGCCCTGGAAAAAGTGTTCATTGCCCGATGAATGCTTTTTCTGTTTTATATAGTATTTTTGGAGCTCCATGCTTTCAGCCCAACCTTGATAATGCTTGTTATGACAAGCCCGATTGTCGCATAACCAAGTATCTTCCCATATTTGGCTCTCATGAGGTTCATCCTCCTTTAACATTCTCTGTCTACAAACGCTGCAGCAAACTTCTTCGTCTAATTCTCCTGGCTCGAACAGATCCGCAAAATAATCATCGTTCATTGTCCGATTTCTCCAAAGACTATCAAGAACCATAGGATTTTCTATATCTTCTCTCAATCTCATTCAGTTTTCTCTCCCACCTGTCTAAATTCTGAAAATAGGCCTTAATTAATCGTTTCTTTTTCTCAAAAGCTGTCATTTCCTTCCATTGTGTTGTGGAGGTCAACATTCTATCTCACCCCCTTTAAATGTTGAGTTTCGCAACATTTACCACAAAAAAATTTGCTCATGTCGAATTGAAAATACGTTGCAATCCTCAAAGCCACACTACCCGATGGATTCCGTTCTCCGGTTTCTATCTGATTGTAGTAGCTTCTTGATATACCAACCTTTTTCGCAACTTCCTCCTGGGTTAATCCCATGAGTTGTCGGTCACGAATTAACCATTCTCTTTTCATTTCCTTCCCCTCTTTGTTTGCGTTTTGCAACATTTTGTATATCTTTATTATAGTTGAGAAACTCAACAATGTAAACAATAAAGGGCTTGCAGAACCCTTTTTTTTTAGAGAAATAATGGAATTTGTTTGAGTTTGTCAGCAAAAAACAACTATACAATTTGAGCTTTTAGACATAAAATAAAATTAGATTAGAGTAAAAGTGTTGATTTACTCAAACAACTTTGGGGAATATACAAATATAAATTCCTTCGGACTATGGAAGGATTTTTTTAAACAGGTAAATAACGGAAACCAGGACCATTGGGGCATATGGTCAAACTAAAACCAGGTGAGGTTAGAAAATGGAATACACTAAAAAGAAATTTGGACAACGCCTTAAAGAATTACGAAATAAACGAGGCGTAAACATGGCGTATGTTGCTGACCGTGTTGGCGTTGCCAGGTCTACATATGCCGGATACGAAACCCAGGAACGCTTTCCACCAATTGAAGTCTTGGCCGGAATTGCTGAGGTTTTAGGAACAAGCACGGATTATCTTATCGGGCTAACAGTTAATCCGGAGCCAAAAGAAGTTCCTAAAAACGTAGACGAATATCTGACTTCTGTTGAAAAATTGAATTGGAACGGAGTACCTTTGTCCAATGATGACCTAAAACCACTCCGAGATTTATTCGAGATCGTGGTCAAAGACCGACTTCCTAAAATGATGGAAGAAGATAAGGCTGAAAACGACAAATAAAAAAACGGCTGCATTCCGGCAGTCGTTTATTTTTGTTCTTATATAAATGGTACATCTATATACTTTAAAAACGGCAAAATCGCAGTAGGAAGGCACAAACTTTTCATCGTTGTGAAATAATTTATGGCTTCTTTTATTTTTCGCTCTCTATCGAATTTTTGACAACCCTTCGTATTTACGGAAATAAAGACTTCAATATATCGGAGCTTTCCGTTATCGTGTACCGGAACGAATAGATTTTCGGTTGTAATATATTTCCCTTCCGGATTGATGAACCGGACAACCACTTTCTTTGCCTTGTGATTTTCAAACACCTTTTTCAGAACGGCTCTTAATTTATCCTTATCATCCGGATGGCAGATTTCATAAAAACTCTCGCCCATTAAATCAGATGGATTATATCCGAAAACTTCCTCAACAGGTTCCTCCGCATAATACAATTGCCCATCACCGGAAACAATATACTTCCAGCTTGTAACGTTCATGTTTTTCCATTTCTCCTGGAGCACGGTAAACACGTTTTCCATATCCATGATACGCTCATGAATTTCTTCCTGGAATTTACGTGCTTCTTCCGGTTCCAAAACCGGGTCGTGACAACGCATAGCCGTCAATGTACCGATTGCCTCACCATCTATATGGATTGGATAAGAAGTAACCCCTTGTATATGATACTTCTTAAACACATTTCTTAACCCATCCTCAGAAATCGGGTCATCCGGTGCATTATTCGTATGAACAATTTCATTCAATATGATGGCTCTGCCACATGGACACTTAAACGGATCTATCAAATATCCGTCTACCACTCGAACATATTCATCCGGTACATGAGGTCCGGATAAATGAATGAGCTTCCCGATGATACCAGGACTCTTATAATCAAAATCTATAAAGTTAACGGCACAAAAAACCTCCATACCCTTTTCCTTATACATATGTTCAATAATTAAACAAATTATTTTCGCTTCGAGCTTCATATCAAAATAGACTTTCTCCTGTTTGGAGATAGCACCCATTAAACAAAGTTTTTGGAAGGCTAATGTTTCTTTTCCCTCAAATGCCAACAGTTCTGGAGCAATCTGCTTAATAAACTCGTTTATCTCCTTTTTATAACGCTGCCGTTGCAAGACGTTCACAAGTTTCATGGTAAAGTCCTCCCCCCATAGCCATTCCTTTAATTGTAAAGGAGTCTAACAAGCCTGGCAACACATTCCCAGGAACAGACATTCTGTATGTACAAAAAAGGCAGCCCGACCAGGACTGCCTTTTTCTTTATGCCAACGCTTTAACTTGTGTGATGGCTTCTAATTCAATTTGTTCATTCTTCTTTTCAATGGCTTTCCCGATAGCAAACACATCGAGCAATGCCCAAATTCCCAAACCACCTAATGTCAATGTCATTGCCACTCCCATACCTACATTTCCGGCATAGTAACGATGTCCACCAATTGCTCCTGTGAACCACCATAAAGCATAAGCCACACCTTTTGATTTTTCTTTTCTGTTCACTTCTGCCTGCACCATTGCTAATTGCTCTGCTGATAAATCTCTTTTCATTAGTAAGTTATTCATGTTGTCATTTCTCCTTAGTTGTAATATTAGTTTTAATGTTAATGCTAAACCTAATGCTAGAATTAATATTTTTCTCCATAGCCTGGATGGTTCCAATCATCCAGGCATTCTTGATATTCCTTTTCACAATCCTTCGAGCAAAACGGATCTTCGTGTTCATGCCATTTACCGCACATCACGCAACGCCTTTCGGTCATTCGGCATCCCACTTTAACCCAAGAATATAATCAGCCGCTTTTTGAGCCTGGGCTCCGGCTTTTACTACCATCGTCTTGTCATCCTTTAATACTCGCAACCAGGACTGAATATAAGCTGCCGTATTATCAATGGTGATGGTTTCAATTCCACTAATGCCACAAAGCATTGCAGCTCCCATTTCAGCGACCAATTCTTCTTTGGAATAATCCTCACTACCGAATTTGATTGTTCCGGTAATGCCTTCTCTATTTAAACGGCTCTTATGACCAGTGCCGTGCACCAACTCGTGAAAAAACGTACAGTAAAATTCCTCAGCCTTCTCAAAATCCTTCAATGGTGGAACATTAACCAAGTCCAAAAATGGCTTGTACCAGGCACCACTACGTTCAAATTTATAAGTCGGAGCATTCATATATCCATGAACAATTTCCTCAGCCTTCGCAATCGGATCATGCTCAAACGATTCAGCAGCTCTCTTACTTTGGAGCCCTTCAACCTGTGTATTTATTTCAAAGACTCTATAATAACGGAGCATTGGGATTTTCTCGACTTCTCCGTTTTCTTCCTTTTCAAGCCACTTCCAAAATACTACGATTCGTGACTTCTCACCTTTTTTGACCTTTCCTCCGGCCTCAGTGATTTGCTTAAAAGTCGCGTACTCTCCTTCCGGTAATAGCATTACGTTAATACCACGGTACGCTTTTTGAGTTTTCCAGGAAACGGCTCCACCGTTTTTCCAGGGCTTACGCCACGGCACGGTTCCGGATTCCAATTGCTCAATGATTTGGTCTGTGACCATTTCGTAAATGTTCATATTCTTGCTCATGTAATCATCCTCCAAAATGATGTTCTGACAATCAACCTGGCATCGTCAGTACCCAGGAAGTCACCCCTGGATAGACCGGGAAACCCGGTTTCGCCTAAATAGTCGCTTCTAAAAATCTTCTTCTTTCTCTAAAAACAATTTCAGCCTCAATCTGCATTAAGCGTTCTTCCATTTCATCGAGCTCAATTTCAGATTCCTTTGCTAATACCTCAGCTCCCATTTCCATAAATTCCTCCATCTCAGCAATTAACTCAGCAATTCGACCTTTCAAAAATTTACGGTATTCATACAAATCAAGTCTGTTCATATTGTCTTATCCTCCTAATTTTAATGTTAATTTTAATATTAATTTTCATATCCGATATGAACGTATCCCCATTTTTTCAATTGAGAAATTGTTTCTTTTGCCGTCTTTCTTTCAAAATCAAATTTATTTCCAATGCCGTAATAACCGCCTTTAACCTTTGTTACTTTCATCAAATCATCGTTCAAGCTCCAAACACTATTTTGTAATTCTTTCGCAGTCATGTTGTCTCAAACCCTTTCATATCAACGTTTGTTGTGTTATTTGATACTTTAATCCTAACATTTTACCTACCTAAGTCCAGGGTTTACACATTATTTTTAATGGTAATATTAACCCTAAAATTAATATAAGTATTAATATTAATATTAATTGTTCTATTAACAAAAGAGCCATAACCGTCATCGAACAAGACAGTTATGGCTCTTTTATTTCATATTAAACTAATTCGTTCGGTAATTCCCATCTATCATAATACTTAGACACATCGTTTTCATCATCTCTTACTTCTATTATTTTGCCGTTTTCGATGTGGAAGTAAAAATAATATTTAGTTCCTGAATTAAGTTTTTTGCCTTTAACATATGATTTTAATTCATCTTTTGTAAAGAAGAATACAAAATATTCATCTTTAAAAGAAACATTAAAACAATAAATATCAAATGCGTTACTATCTAGATCGCTAATATCAACGGTATGCCAACCCGATGGATATTCTAAGAAGCTCTTGCTGTAATAATATTTAAGAATTAATTTATTACCTTTATCATCGTTTAAAACCAATCCAGATCCTTCTTCACGATTTGCTTTCCGAATGCTAAATTGTGGATTTTCTTGTTGTAATCTGTCCGCCACATAATCCCTGGAATTTGCTCTGGTTATCAATACTTGTTGTGGTTGTTCTTGATTCTCGCATTCCTCTTGTTCAATTTCCTGACTTTCCTGACTTTCGATTTTCCCCTCAAGAAATTGAACTTTTTCCTCTAACTTTTGAACTCGTCGAAATAACTCCATAACGATTGAATCATTAGACATTTAAATTCCTCCTTAAAGAATCATTTATTTACTAATTAGATTTTACATTTTATCAACGGTTTTTGTCAATGTAAAAATTAATTTCGAAAAAGAATCTTTTTGTTAAAATTAAATACATCTTAGCTAAAATTTTTATCTCTTTTCTTAATGTAATATTAACCCTAATATTAATGTTATTTTTAATGTTAAAAAGGGTATTAAAATAATAGCCGAATTTCCCCCAATAATATAGATTTTCTCCCGACCGGACTCCCCCCCGGTCTTTTTTCTCGTCTATACTCTCTCTATCTCTCTCACGCTTCATCACCTATTTTGCATTGAGTAGGGTAATGGTATGTAAAAACATATTTAATTCGCTCATACGCTTCCTATACAACACCCAAAAAATAGAAAAAACCCCGGCTGCTGCCAGGGCTTACTTTTTGTCCTTTGGTTGTGCTTTTGGTTGTTGAAGTTTCTCGATTCTTTCCTCATATTGGTTACGGAGTGCCGTGATTTCCGCATACGATTCTCGGAGCTTTCCATTGTAATCTTCATTGGCTGCAAGTAATCGAGCTTGATAATCACGTTCTATTTCTATAATCGCACGATCTTTTTCCGTTTCTTTTCTTTCTTCGAGACGTTCCAGGGCAATGTCATGGTCACGTTTCATGGAGTCAATTTGCCCGGTTAACTGGTTAACGGTTCCTTGAAGGTTATGAACAGTCTCTTTATATTCCTGGATGCTAGATTTCATCCGTTCCGTATCTGTAGCATATTGCTTTTTCAATTCCTCGTTTTCATCTGCAAAAGCTTGGTATTTACTTACCAACCCACTTAACGTATCATTTTTTTCCTTATATTCGTCTATCAAAAGCTGATTATTATGATTAACAGAACGGAGTTCTTCGATTTGCTTACTCAGATCTTCTTTCTCTTTCTCTAAAACCTTCAATGCTTCATCGGATATTTTCGCCTTCTCAACGGCAACAGAAGTTTTTTCCTGGTATTCGCTTATAATAGTTTCCCTCTGTTCAAGTTTATCTGCATATTCCTTCACCGCATGGTCTTTTATGTAGATTGAGCGTTGAATCATATTGGATATTAACTCATAAATCCGATTAGTATGTACTTCTAACTCTGATAGGTCCTGTGTATAATCTGTGGCACCTTGTTTAATTGCGTTCAACTCGGTCAAGGCCACTGCTTTTTCAAACCATTCTTTTGCCGTAATTCCACTAGCTTCAATCATATCTCGTACTTTGTCATTAAGTTCATCGCTTACTTTTACCCCAAAAGTCTTGTCTGCCATCTTCCCCACCACCTCAGTAGTTAACTATTTACCCTTAATATATCAAAGGTTAACCACGTTTACCATGGTTAACCTTAATATTTTTTCCTACAACCACTTGGTTCCGGATAAAATTCAATTGTTCTAATGTCGTAACTTGCGAAATATCATATAGCATACATACCATGCTAACATTCTTTAATCATACGGTTGGTGGAATGTTAGCAAAGGATTCCTCATAGTTTTGTAGATTTATAGCAAACCTTTGGTGATAAAGTAACTTTTTACAATGTCATTCACCAACTGAGATTTTCCTCCACGGCCCAATCGTTTTGCTTGCAGATCTATAACCTCAGCCACTTCGCTATCAAAATAAATTCCCTTTAAAACAGTCGTGAGCTCCTTAGCCGGATTTTCTTCCTGGAGCTTTTCAAGTGGGTCAACATTGAATTTAACGCTAGGATTAATCTCAGTATTAATATTAGAATTAACATTAGAATTTTCATCTGCTACATCTTGAAATCCTGTTATACCTTTTCCTTTTTCTCTTGCCATACTTCCTCAATCTCCTTTGCAAATTCAAAATAATTTTTTACTAATGGATGTTTCGGTAACGATATAGTAGCCGGTAAACCTTGCCGTTTCAATTCATCAGCAAATCGAACGGATCTAGGAATAACCGTATCGAACAATTTCCATCCTCGGTCCATACATAACTGTCGGCACTCCTGGAGAATTTCCACATGAAGATTGGCTCTGCTATCTACTAGTGTACCCAAAATTCCTAAAATCTCTATATTCGGATTCGTATCTAATTTCAATGTATTAATGCTTTCAACAATTTTAATCAACGACCTCATGCTATACGGTTCCGGCTGAAATGGAATAATGACATAATCAACGAAAGACAAAATATTCGCCTGGGTCAATGCCAATGTTGGAGGGCTGTCCACCAGGATAATGTCATAGTGTTTTTTCAAATGATTCATCGAATTTCTCAGCAGCATAAAACGGTCTTTTTCTTTGATTTCCTTATTGGTCAAAACGTCAAATTCAAAAAACGTCATATCATCATTTGCTGGGATTACATCAATATTCTTATAAGCATTTACAATCGCAGCCTCGGCAGCCAATCCATCGACCATTACATCATAAACGGTGTATTCAAACTTATCCGGATTTTTGCCAAACGAAAGAATGGCGTTTCCCTGGTTGTCGCAATCAATAATCAATACTCTTTTGCCCTGGGATGCCCAAACCCCGGCTAGATTAACAGTGACGGAGGATTTCAAAACTCCCCCTTTATTGGTGGAACACGCTAATACCTTAGCATCCATTTTCATATGCCCCTTTGACTCAGTTTCTCAAAATTTTTTCAACCACGCTTTCCGGAACCATAACTGTTCTTTTGTCAAAATCACTCTCTACAATTTCAGCAGCCATAATATCCGAATACTTTCCGGCTTCTTCAAGAACAGTCGTATATCCTCGCTTATGAGCTTTCCAATACGTTGTTCTCCCGGAGCCAATGCTTCTTTCTAAATCTATTAAGTAAAACATGATTGCCTCCATTAATGAACAAACTGATATTGTTTTTTTCGTTCCTCGCATTTTTCCAGGAACACATAATATAATTCTGTACTGTTCGGCTTCACATGACTGAAACCTCTCTGCTCGGACCATTCTGTAATGTACCCATCCGTGTGATATAAAAAGACCTTATCAAATGACACTTCGCCCAACCAATCTAAAACATTGTTCAGATAATCAGAGTCAATGGCATTCGTTAAGGTCTTTGTACCTTCCTGGTCACGGTCAAACAGGTGTAAATTACGCCCAACAAAAACATCAATCATGGTTTTGCCTACACGCAATGTTCTCTCCATAACAAACGCCCCTTTATTAGAGTTTCATTATAGAGCCATTATACACCCTTCTAATTTTCTATTCGAGTGATTTTTACCTCAACCTTGAACTGATCCGGATTCTTTTTCAAAACAGATATGAAGCGTTCCAGGTCACTATGTAATAGGAACCCTTCTTTTTCATCCTCAAAACTGAAATTCATAGCAGCCTTTTTCGGCTCAGAATTAACAACTTCCGTAGGTGCCGTTTGTTGTTGGTTCATTATCTCCTGGAGCATTCGGCTCTGAGCAAATACTAACTGTTTCAATTCCTCTAACTCTAAACGATTCATGCCTGTTACTTCGTCTTTTTCCTTAATCGCTTCTTTAATAATTTGCTCTGCTTCCGGTTCCATTCTGTTCTCAGCCTCAATTCTCTCAATTTCCTCTATCTCTTTTTCTTCGTCAAAAATTTCATTTTTCGGCTCGATTTTTATACTCAACTCCGGTTGTTTATGCTTTTCGACATTTTGCTCAACATTTGTTTCATAAATGTTTGGTTTTCCCAACTTCTTACGCAGCGTATAACGGAGGCTATACACATTTTTCACATCTTTTCCCCATATCTTCGCCACGGAATGAAGATTATATTTTTCGTTATAGTCATCCAATATTTCAAGTTGCTTCTCTTTTGGCAGTAATTTCAAATCATTGAACTTAATAATGTCCTGCTCCTGGGCCTCGGGCTTATCCCTTTTGACTCCTGTATTCTTTTTCGGTTTGGCAGATGCCGGGCGTTCTAATACTTCTAATTTATATAGCAATTCATAATAACTGTTATGGTCCATTCCTAATGCTTCCTGGATTTCCTTTGCCTTGTACGTTTCTCTCCATTTGGTCAGAATCTCTTTTTGTCTGTCCTCCGGATGCGTTTGTAATTCCATGAATGTCATTAATGAAGTAAACATATTATAGCCCCTAACCTTTCCTGGTTTAGTGTACTCTCGTTTTTCTTTGCCCCTTAATAGATTGTGTGGAAATTGGATAACGCCTGTATAGCCACGCTTCCCGGTCTTGTGATGAACCCCACTAGCTGCTCGTTTCTTTTCTTGAATTTCATATCTAAATTCTCTTTCGATTTCGGCAGTAGAAAGCAATTCCCCTCTCCCTCTCACGGATCTATTTTATTTATGTGAAGCCAGGGCAATGCCCCGGCAGTTTTTTAATACGGCATTTCTTCAAGTTCATTACGTTGTTTAATATGTTCCTTAAAATCAGCCTTCTTAAAATCAAACTTGTTATTAAACCATGCCTCTAGTTGCTTCTTAAAAGAAGATTTAACAGGTTGTCCATTTTTATATAATGCCACTACCAATTGAGCAAACTCAGCTTCCGTTAAAACATCAAATTCTCTCAGTCCATAACCAGGCTCAAAATCACTATCAATTAAATTTTCATATTTCTCATAAAGTGCTTCCACTTCTTTTAAATCAAAGTCAGCTCTAAAATTACCTGTTCTCTTTATTTCCTCTGATAACCAGGTAGTTAAAAGATGAGGCAAATGATATTTTCCTGTTCTTAAATCTTTATATATATCATAAGCTACACTAGAATCAATTTGAGAAAAATCAATAGATGGATGAATAGGAATGACCTTTTGACCCTGACCTTTTTCTTTATGGTCTTTGGTCTTAGGGTCTAATTTAAAATCATTAGATTCAAGATTTAAAGAATTAGATTCTAATTCCCTTAAATTTTTTAAGTCATGGTGACTAAAATTATTTAAGTCATGGTGACTTAAATTTTTTAAGTCACCATGATTTTCAACGGTTTCCTCTTGATTTTCCTCGTGACTTAAATTTTTTAAGTCACCAATTTTCTTCATTCCTACGACTTTTTCATTCTTATATTTCTTACGTTTTTCTTTTTGCTCCTTCTTGGTTTGCTCTCGCAATTCTATAATTTCACCAATATATGACCATTGCTCGGACAAAGTTTTCGGAGTCAAAACATAAATTCTATTAGCTGCATCTTTTACCGGGTCCTCAAACAACAAACCATGATTAGCTAATTCTCTTTTATATTTTATTAGCGTTGGCTCAGAACAGTTTAATAGATACATAAGCTCTGTATTATCTGCCAGGATATATATATCCCCATTCTTGTCTAAATAGCTTTTGGTGCCCTCTACCCCATTAGCATGAGCTTCTGTTTGCATTTCAAAATATGAAACCTTATTCCTTAAAAAGCAATAAAGGATTTTCGCCTTCTCGTGCATTTTTCTGTAAATCGGGTCAAACATTAGAAATTCATATAATGGCATATACTTGTCTTGATTGACTCGTTTTCCACTGATCCGTTCGCCTTGCTCTATTTCTTTTTTACTCATAAAAATAACCTCCTGGAATATTTTCCGGAAGGCTGACTCGAACAAAAACAAATTAACTATGTACCTTAAATTAACATTAATTACAACATTAATAACCTATTGCATAACTCTACGCAAACAGGGTATAATAAGGGTACAAATTTAATTGTCCTGGTGTTTCTGTTCGGGGTGCCTCCCGAGATAGAACCCGTAAAACCTCAAATGCTGCTAACATTTGGGGTTTTTTTATTGGGTTTATAATCATTCTATAACATTACTTGTCATATTTAAAGAGAAATTTTTTCAAAACTCAAACACACATATTAAATTATGTTGACAATCAGAAAACCCTATGGTTTAAATTGTTGCAATTTGTGGTATACAGTCGAGTTAGAGGTCTAAATCTAGTACCATATCATCCATTTGTTGCTGATCTATACCTATATATCGTAAAGTCACCGATGGACTAGAATGGTTCAAATATTTTTGGATTATCGCAATATCATAGCCTTTCGTGTACGCATTATAGCCAAATGTCTTTCTCAAACTATGGCAGCCAATCCTATCCTCAATACCTACCATTTCGGCAGCTTCCTTAATAATTCTTCTCGCCTGTTGCCTGGTGAGGGAATATCCTTTTTTTCTACTCTTGAAAATCAAGTCCTCTAAATCTATCTCACCGAGTTCTTTCATATATATCTCAATCGCTTTATGTAATTGTTTCCCTATGACAAATTTTTTGTTCTTATCGGTCTTGTCCTCTTTTAATTCAATATGAGTACGGATCTTCATATTATCTTTCAAAACTTCTCCCCAAGTTAATTGCAAGAGGTCATTTATCCGAACGGCAGAATTGATTCCCAGGACAAAGAGCAAATAATCTCTTTTGTTTTTTCCTAATAGATATGTTTTCATAGCTTGAATTTTTTTCGGGTCTTTAATCGGTTCTACAAATTCCATGAAATACGCCCCTTTTGTGAATGTTCCTCATCGGTTATTATACTATATTTTGGTACATTCATTTAGAGTTTTTTCATAGATTGCTAACAAACCCTTGATATTACTGCATTTCCAATGTTCCTTAATTACAAAGAGGTGCATTCGGAATATTCATTAAAAAAGACCGTCTATTGACGATCTTGTGTTAAATCTTTTACTTTGTTAATTCTTTTCCCAAAGTCATATGACTGGCTGTAATAAATTTGACCACATGAAAGACATTCAACGTCACATAATCGGTCATAATTGATTTTATCTTTTAAGTTTTCCGGATATTCTTCTATCCTTATTACAGATAAAACTCCACCACATTTACATTTCAATAAAAATCACCCTAATGAATTATTCATTCTTATTATACTTTGAAATAAAATGATATAAGAGTGTTATTTTAAAGGAGATAATCCCCTTAGTTCCTCTATTGTTGAAAAGGTTTCTAAATGTTCAAATCCATAAAATCCAGTTTTTGTTCCTCTCTGACGAAGGTAACTATCCTTTATTAATTCATCAGATTGGTATTTGTTTAAAATTTCTTTGGTGGCCAATCCACATAACACTACATGATTATCGCTTACCTTAATCATGATAATTTCCGGTGAGTATGAGTTTTTGAAAATTATGGGGAATAATCCATATTCCACTGTTTTAATTCCTGCTTTTACTCCAATGGTACTTAAATCCGGTACATGGTATTTATTTGAATTACCGATAGTCCAGTCAATAATATTTTCTACTCCGAGGTATTCTTCAAGAGCAGCTTCTCCTAGAGTGCCTGTATAAAACCGTTTAAAATGCGATCTATTATCTACTGCGTGATGACTTTCCTTTTCTTTCTCTTTTATTAGTTCGTTCACAAAATCCTTAATTCTTTTTACCTTTTCTTCCGGAACTATAACTTTTTTGTATTGATTTTTAAAAGGAAGGATATGGGTACCGTATGTGTACATTATTTTCTCCTTAATTGAGATGTTAAGAAGAAAATAAAGAAAAGCTACTTATAAGTCTACATCTTATAAGTAGCTTTTTTATTTTAGGTTTAGGCAGTAATTAGTTCTCTTTTATCGGCATCTTCTTCATTAAATGAGAATAATGAGCTTAACTCCGGTGTATCAATAAATGCTTTAATAATATGTTTTAATACATTTACAGGAACACTGTTTCCAAATTGTTTCCAAGCTTGACCGTCACTTACTGGGATAATAAAATCTTCAGGGAACCCCTGGATTCTTGCACATTCTTTAGGAGCAAGTTTTCTAACCTTACCATTAATTAGATAGCAACCTGTTTTACTACCTGGCCCACCACCTTGAGCTGATAGTGTAATAGCATGCCCCAAGTCACTATAAATTCTTTCACCTTGTCCACCTTTATTTATTGTTCCAACTCTCATCGGTTTTAGCTGATAGTCATTAAGTAGGCTCTCATTTGGAACCTTTGACTCATCCACCACCATATCATCTCTATTTATTATATATTGTTCAGTTTCCTCGTCAGGAAGTATCATATCTCTTAAGATTACTTGTTCATAGGTTGGTTTAGGGAATTTAAATTCTTTTACATTAATGTCTTTTCTAACTGCAATCATGAATATTCGCTCTCTATTTTGGGGTAAACCAAAATGACTGGCATTTAATACTTTATGCCAAAGATCGTAGCCAATTTCATTTAGTGTTTCTTCAACTGTTTTTAAAGTATTACCGTCATCATGAGTTGCAAAATTCCTTACATTTTCCATAAATAATATTTTCGGTTTATGATGTTGTGCAATTCGAGCAACATCAAAAAAGAGAGTTCCTCTTGTATCCTCGAAGCCTTTTCGTTTACCAGATATACTAAATGGCTGGCATGGAAATCCAGCACAAAGAATGTCATGAACAGGTATATCTTCTGCTTCAATTTGTGTAATATCGCCTTCAGGCATTATACCGTAGTTTTCGAAATAAGTTTTTTGTGCATGCTTATCCCATTCTGATGAAAAAACACATTCAGCACCAAACGATTCCATAGCTGTATGGAAACCTCCAATACCAGCAAATAAATCAATGTATTTTATTCCTTTTAGTGCATCCTTATATTCTTCAAAGTAATTCATTTAAAACTTCCTTTACTTTTTATTAATCATTTCATGTAATCCTAGTACCCGTACTCTTTGATAGGTAGCATAATGGGATCTGTATATAAGATTGCTAGCATCCTTAACCGACAGTCGATGGCTATTTTCAGTTAGGAATGCATCTTCCTCATTGGTCCATCTTCTTCCGATATGAGGTGTTATACGATTTTGTAAATTTAACTTAAGAGCAGTTTCAAGTAACTCCTTTAAGCTTATACCTAATCTATTTTTTATTTCGTCTAGTCGCTTTTCTCCCCAATTTTCCATAATAAATTTTTCCTTATCCAAATGACACACCTCATAGAAATTACCGTTGATCCTTATTTACCCTCAACTTAATTTCGTTCATTTTTGTATAAAAACTATCTTCTAAGTCAATATCTAGGTAATTCGCAAACTTTACCAAATACGCTATGCAATCAGATATTTCTTTGCCGATATTTTCTTTATATGTCTCTTTAGCGAGCTTGAATGCCTCATCTTCATTAAAGCCCTCGTCTTTAACAAGTTTATGCGTTTTATTGAAAATTGCCCTAAATTCTTCGGCAACCTCACTTACTTCTGTTGTAAGAAGCATATAGTTATTTAGCATCGAAGCTCTTGAATCCTTGTAACTTTTATCAGAAATTTCCCAGTTCATTTCTCTTTGGAAATCTTTTAAGAATTCTTGAATATCCCTCATAATTGCACCTCTAGTTGGGTAAATACTAATCTCTATAATATCATAAAAGTCATTGATTTTTTATTGGGATTTATTATTAACTAAACGCAATACTTGAAAAGTGAAACCGAATAATTATGAATAATAACACAGGAAACTGAAGAATGCTACTTATAATCTGTCGACTTATAAGTAGCATTCTTTTATTTTGTAAATAGTATCCAATTAGGAGTTATTAATCATGAATTACAGATCTATATTAGGTAAAAATATCCATAAGCATAGGAAAATTAAAGGAATATCGCAAGAAAAACTTGCTGAGGACTGTAGCTTGCATCGTACATACATAGGGGCTGTTGAAAGAGGCGAAAGAAATATATCAATAGATAATATTGAAAAAATTGCAATCGCTTTAGAAATAGATATTAAACAATTATTCGAAGATGAAAAGGATGATAATAATGTGTGCTAATGTATTACCTGCTTGGGAAGAATTTGAGCTCGAAGCATGTGAATATTTAAACAATGAAATAGTTAATTCAACAATTGAATTTCGGCAAACTGGTGGAAAAAACTCACTTACAAGTGATATTAAGGTGTTTAAAAACAATATAAACTTATTTTCCATCGAAGCAAAGCTTTCGCCATCTCAAAGTGGCCAGTTTGTGATATTGGAGGACAATGGGGTTTACTTTCTTTCTGATGCAGGAAGGTTCTCGAATAAGTACACTCAAGCTATTATTGACCATCTTAATGCGAATAACAATGAATATTCGCCCCAAGGTCAGAAAGCGACTAACATTAAAATCGATGAAAATCTAATGGTTGATTGGGTAATTGAGCATTATAAAAATAAAGATAGCCACTTTGTAATAACCTCAACAGAATTAGGAGGATATAAAGCAATATTCCCTATTGAAGATATTAAGAAATACTTCCATGTTACTGCAGTTGTAAGAAGGAAAAGAAGTGGTACCAGGTCGGTTCCTAGGTCTAAAATGGAAGATTGTGTTCAAGAGTTGCACGCACATGCTCGAAATTTAGGTTTGACTGTAACGGACTTTAAAAAGGGCGATAAACCCTTTGTAGCATTTAGTGAGAATTTGGAAATTGACAAAAAAGGAAGATATTTTGGCAAACAATATTATCTATCCCCTGAAGATGGAGGTTATAACGTAAAAGTAAGAGCTTCAACTAATAATATCAATGTTATTTTTTCTCTACATTATAAAGGTCCAAAATCGAATTTTGGAAAAGAAGAATTAGAGAACTTTATCAATAAGTTTTAAAAAACCAGCCGACTGTATAATTGTACAGTCGGCTTAGATTTTGTCTATATTCTCCACCTTAATTAAATCCTGGTTAACAGATTCCCATAAATATAAACACGCAATTGTTGTGTTCTTTCCCCATGCTTTCGCTTTTTCTAAAAAGCATGATTTAATATCCGTTTCCTCCTCCTGTGAATAAAGCCATTTCACTGCACGTTGTAGTCCAACATCATTTAATGGCAGTACATCCATTCTTCCTAAGGAAAAGATTAAAAACATTTCAGCAGTCCATTTACCTATTCCCTTTACGCTGGTTAAAGTTTTTATAACTTGTTCATTCTCCATTTGATCAATTTCGTCTAAATTAATTTCTCCAGATAGAAACCTGTTAGATAAATCGCGTAAATAGGAAATTTTCTGTTTAGATACGCCAACACTTCGCAGTTGTTCATCATTAAATTCGTTCATAGATGACGGTGTTATTTTATTTTGTAGAAGTTGTTCAAACCTGGAGTATATAGTTCCTGCAGCTTTAGGTGAAAGCTGTTGACCAATGATTGATTTTGTCAAAGCTTTAAAATAATCCTGTCTTAATTCAATCTCTATATCCCCTATTATTCTTATTAGTTTGCTTAATTGAATGTCGGAATTACATATTTCGATAACCCTTAAATCGCTTTGGAATATTGGAAGTTTATTATCACAAATACTCAATCACTTTCACCTCAGAAATCGTTTTTGTTGCCAATCATATCACATTATTTTATCTGGGACTATTTTCGTTCAAAAAATAGGATGAACCAAAAATGGCACACCCTATCTGATATATTAAAAGTTTATGTCAATATAGCTTAATAGACTCCGAACCTTTTCCATGTAATTCAATCGGATTAGTCCGTGACCTTCTGAGCTCTTTTTATAGCCTAGAGCAACAGTCCTTTTCACCAACAGGGCATAAATCTCAGCTTCGGTCAGTTTTCTATTAAACTCTTTTTCTCCCATCTGAATGAGCAACGCAAGAGCTCCGGCAACATGAGGCGTTGCCATACTTGTACCGGAAATTCTCGCATACTTTTTCCCTGGCCACGTTGATAAAACATCCACGCCCGGAGCAATTACATCGACTTCCTGGTTATTGTTCGAGAATGGAGCTAACTTGTTGTCCAGGGTGGAAGCTGCAACCTCAATCACTTCATTGTAATTACCAGGATACGAATACTCGAACGAATCCTCTTTATCGTCACCCTCATTCCCAGCTGCAACCACCACGGCGATTTCCTTATCATTTGCCTCCTGGATGGCTTTCCGTAAGTCCGGCACTTCATCGGGTCCACCTAATGACATTGAAATGACTCGCACTTTTTCACCGTTTGGACCTGTCCAATTACTTGCATATCGGATGGCTTCGGCAATCCAGGAAAAATAACCGGAGCCCTGGGCATCGAGCACTTTACAAATCAGAAGTTTCACTCCTGGTGCAACTCCAACCACTCCGGCAGCATTTTTATTAGTCGCTGCAATGGTTCCGGCAACGTGGGTTCCGTGACCGTTAAAATCAAAATATTCTTCGGGCTTACCGTCATCGGTAAAATTCTTTCCTCCGATAATTCTATCTTTGAGATCCGGATGGTCTTTTTCTACTCCTGTGTCCAGGACTGCCACAACCACACCGTCACCCTCATAACCTTGTTCCCAAAGTGATTGAGCTTCCAGGATGGTCACGCCTTCCGGAATCGTATCGGCTTTCTGTTCAATGGTTTGTACTGTAAACGGAATAACTCGAACATCTTTTTTACTTGTGTCCGTCATAATATCCTCCTTTAATTTGTAATCCATGCTCCTGTAAATCCTTTGGCTTTCAATTGGCTTACTAGCTTCTCAGCGTTTACTTTACTGCTGAACGCACCCACCTGGATTCGATGGAGCCCATCGGATGACTTGATAATTCCGGAAAATCCGGCAGCCTTTACAGTCACTAAAAATTTCTGAGCATTTGCCAGGTTTCCGAAAGCTCCGACCTGGACACGGTAAAGCGTTTCTCCTGTTTTTGGAGCCGGAGCAGAAACAGGCTTCTCAACTACCTTTTTTTTAAGGCTGTAAAACTCAGCAATTCCTTCAACAATCGCTCTCGCACATAATTGCTGATACGATGACGATGCCATGAGCGTTTTTTCTTCCTTGTTACTCATAAATCCACATTCGCAAAGGAAACTCGGCATTTTCGTTGAACGCATTTCCCACAGTTCCGGTCTAGCTTTAATGCCTCTGTTTGTCCGTTTGGTCGCTGCAATCAAATGAGCATGAACCTTTTGAGCCACATTAAAACCGTTACTGCTCGAAGTCGAAGTGCTATACACCAGGGTTTCGATTCCGTGAGCATCACTCCATGTTGAGCCCAGGGCATTATAGTGAACAGACACATATAAATTGGCTCCCCAACTATTCGCCTTATTGGTCCTCTCGGCTAATGGAACATCCCGGCTCTCGTCAAATACTTTCAAGGTTTGGACATTCTCATATTCATTCAAATATCGAATCACCAAATTAGCAGTCGGATGATTAAATTGAGCTTCTCTAAATCCATCGGGGCTGCGTTTTCCTGGTGTTTCGGGTCCGTGACCACCGGATACGGCTATCTTTACCATGCAAAACACTCCCTAATATTTATTTTAATCCTAACATTAATACTAAAATTAATATTAGAATTAACTCACTCTTTCAAAGCCTTAAAAGTATTCGCCTCTCCATTGCTTGGTGGAGTCGTTTTATCGTCACCATTTAGAAAATATTTCACGGTAGCAACAGAACCAATTCCTAGTAGTGCCAAACGTATTCCGGCAACTACGCTTCTTTCATCAAAGGCTTTAAATTCAACTAAACAGGAATACAAGAGCCCAATTACAATGGCAACCAGGGGCAGAAAACGAGTTGGAATTGTGTTCGTTTCACGGATAGCATAAAGCACAAAAGCCATTCCAATATAAACCGTAAACCCAATTGGCTCCGTTATTTCAACGGCATACGGCTGACCATCTACACCCAAAACGGCAGTCTGTTTGATTTGGGCTAACACCCATTGCAAAACATCCATGTTATCAGCTCCTTTTATATTCTTTTACCCAATACAATATAGGAGTTACCTACTCTTGCCAGGAGAACCACATCCCCGGCAACCGGAGTATAAGATGACAAATAAGGATAGGCTTTTACAGAAGTAGCCGTTTCCCCCTCAAAAATAATCCTCGGTCTGCCACTCGAATAAGCCGGATCTATCTGCCCGAGCTTAAACGTGGTGTCCATATTATTGAGGATATAGTCATCCCTTTTCCTTTCTTTCTTGTGTTGCGTTTTATCAATTAACAACGACAAAGCATTCACTAGGTCATTGGAATTTTTGAGCCGTAACATTAGACATTCACCACCCTCCGGACTTCATGCTCCATTAAGGCTCCTGCTTGTAAGGCAAAACGCCAGGAAGTTTCAGCATACTTTCCATTGATTCCGAGTGTGCTATTCTCCAACAAAATCACGTTCTGAAAACCGTGATATGGCATAATAGCCGTTGAAAAACGAACCTTACCAAATATTTGCGAGGCTTCAAACGCAATCCTCTGAACAAATTCATCGAGTGCTGCCTGGTCTGCAATTTCATCGACTTTCCGGTAATCAACAATAGTCCGGCCTCTGCTCACGGTGGAAGTTACACTGTCTGGATTATCGTTTGTATAGGTGGAAGTTAATGAGGTCGTATTCTGAGAAGTCGAGTCCACGCTTGTATAAACGGCAACCCACTTATTCGGAACAGAATACAAGTCCAATTCTTCCTCCACTCCATTTGCAACCATAGAGAATTGGTCCTCCATATATCTAAAATCAGCCTCTCTATCAGAAGGGCTAATGTACTGTTGAGCCGTGAAATAGCCGTATTCATCGACATACAAAGGCGTGAAGTTTATCGCATTTAAAAAGTCGGAAATCGGCTTGGTCTTTTCGGTGCCTGGCTCATATTCAACATCGTTCGGAAGCGTTCTGTCAGAAGCTCCAATATTGTATTTCGTAATTCCGGCTCCCTGGAGAATGCCAATCACGGCATCCGTATATTTCGTTCCGGCTCTTGCTATATAACGGTCTGTGAATTTATCTTCTTCCAGGATAACAATGCCATCGTATGCCTCAATATCACGGAAAACCTGGTTCCCATCCTCTTGCTTTTTCGGTGAGGACAGGAGATAAATGCCTAATGAATATTCCACCCATTTACCTTCCATGAGGACACGACTGCCATCTGAGTTTTGAACATATTTATCCGGTAGCTTGAACAAAGCAAAGGGCTGAATCCTGTTATTCAGATAATTAATGTCATCCGGTGAGGTTTCTCTCAATCGGATTCGAGCCGTTCTCTTAACTGTATTGAAGGCATTCATTTCAACCTCGCAATGCTCAACATTATCTAGCTCACGGATCTTGTTCTCATTTACATCCAACAAATCAAACCGGAACTTTACAAATCGGCTTCCGGATTTGGCATGGAACATATTATATAAATCTTCTTCGGTATAATCGTAGGTCAAATGCTCCGGAACCGTAACAGGCTCAGGTTTCGGTGGTGGTGGAGGAACAGGCTCGGCACGGAAAACTTGCAGCTCTGCATAGTCAGCTCCAAGCGTTACGCCACTAACGGCTTGCCAATCACCCATAACCTCAAAATTCGGAGCATTAGCTCCCCCACTTGAACCATAGGAGAAGGAAGTCGAGCCGTCTGTTGTCAAAGCATAAAGGACTGGCCCAAGATAACCACCATTATTCAAGACATTTTTTATTCCTGTCTGCCCACCAACGGCAGCATTTGAAATATCCCAACGATTCCACCCTACCACCAAACTCTTGGTCAAATTCGGATTTGTCGCATCATAAGCCGGAATAGGAGTTGTTGTTGTTTTTGGATTGGTCGCTAATTTATGAAAACCTAATCGGGCTAACCCGGCAGTCGTTGTATTAATGTTTAAAAAGGCTGTCGGTGTACCCCTGGAAGTATTTAACGAGTTTTTAATATCAGTAAGGAGCATCCAAATATATGTTGTGAGCCCGGAAGAACCACCTGTATAAATGGTTTTATCCGTATCCCCCATATAGGCTCCTGTTGTTTGACGATAGGCTGCATTATCGGTAATCGTATATTTCCTGGAAGTGTATGCAATTGCTGGGTCTACCACGGAATTGACCGATAGCATACTGATATAAACCCGATTATCGGAGCCAATATGTTTTGCTATATTCGTAGTTTCGATGGTCACATATCCGGCAGCAGTTGCATTAAACGTGATTTTACTTGCTTCATCCCAAGCTCCGGCAACGTGATCCCAAAACTTTAACGTAAACGGCTGATTTTGCAGACCTTCCACTCTAAAAATAAGTTTTTCAGCCGGAGTCGGTTGAGCCGTTACCTCAAACTGAAATAAATATTGGATTTTATGACCATTGTTTGCCCCATTACTCGGGGAAATGGTATAGCTCATATTGGTTGAATCATCGGAAGAAATTGCCGGATAATCCCACCATTCAGCTCCAAACTGAGTAGGCGTGAGCTCGGTGGAAGCCAATCCATTAACCATGATTTTTCTTGTATTGTCACCGGAGGCTCTGCCCACAAAATTAATAACCTGGTCCGGAGTTTCAACAGGCACCGTCATATCTACCATCGTATAAATGACATTCGGGCTCCAAGTCGTATCCTGGTAATTATCCTGTGAAACGACATTCACTTGAATATTTCCACCAATAGGCGTTGTTACGGTAATATCTTTGGTATTGGTACCCTTCCCTACCCAGGCTTTCCATGCTCCCCCAATATAAATATCAGACCCAATATAATCGGAGTCTGCCGGAGGTGTCCAGGAAACTGTAATAGTCGTATTATCCTTCTGTGTTACCGTCAAATCAGTAACAGGTTTCGGAGGCATTATCAACGCTAATTCTTGGGTAATGTTGTGGTCTAAATCATTCGTGCCGTGTGACACCCCATGTGTATCTGCATCCGAAATCATGGCATATTGCCAGGCTACATAATTTGACCATCCACCCAATGTTGCCGGAGTATAGCCATCTGTTTGATTCCATTCTGCCAACCACAAAGGCATAATTGCCAATGCTTGAAGGTCGGCCGCACTCATGCCCATTTGCTCGGTTTCGGTCAAAAAATAACGATTGGCATATATACCAATCGCTCTTGCTTTTGTTTTAGACCGGAAATATGTCCGGAAAAACAATATCCAATCTTTCAATTGTGTTCCGGTCATGCCCCAGGCATACGGATAACCCCAAGCCGTTTCTTGTTTCCACGGCTCCAGGATAGCATCGTACTGAGTCGTGTCTACTAAAAGTGAGCCGTAAACAGTACCGGAACCATTAGCAATGGCTAATTTCCTTTGACGATACGTGTTTTGCCAGGTCGGATCTACAACATCAGCTCTCCGATTCGCAATAATCACCATTTTATCGGTTTCAATTTGCTCCGGAGTTTTGCCTGTATTGTTCATTGCTGCAAAGTCAGCTAAAATCAAATCTTTTACTGTTTGGGGAATGCTTCCACTCTGTACGGCTATATCAAAAAGAAGGGCAAAACCCCTCCTAGTCCACAAACCATATTCATCCATCCATTTAACTGCCTGGTCAAAATACCAAACGGCTGCCTCTTTTTGTCGGTCAATGGACTCCTGTGTTTTCCCTAAATTCTTAAAATACGTGTTCCACGGCTCAATCACTTTATGCTTATTTGCCGGGTCGGAAATTCTATCACCAAACGCAATCTGGTCGGCTTTGGTGAAATTGAGTACCATGTTTACGAAATAGTCATAGTCAGCCTGGTTGGTAATAGCCCCTCTAACCACACTCGGATATTTATTAATCAAGTCTTTCCAAATTGGCTGCAATGTGCCGGAGCCGAAATTATATTGTATAGCTCCATGAGAAATACCCTGGCCGTCAAAGTTCCCACCTGTCACCCCGAATGAATCCGGTGGACTTGTCGAGGTTTCCATTAACGCTGTCAATGCCAGGGTATTCTCTCTCATTTCAGAATCCGGTGTAATGGTAGCCTCGTCATACTTATTACCGGTATAGGCTTCCACATCAATCATCGGTATCAAATCACCGAAATTACCTGTTCCATATGCCTCCTGGAGCTTATCAATAAATAACTGTGCCTGTGCTTCGGCATCGGTTTTTAAATCAGCCCCAGGTGTTGGTCTAGCGAAATAATAACCACCGGAGGGCACACCGTATTGTTTTGCTAAACTGACATATTCCTTGAATTTCACATCGGCTTTTCCGTCTGAACCATAAGCCCTTATATATACAAATTTAAAATCGGTAAAAAATTGTTGTGCATTGGTTATGGTCTGCCAGGAGGATATATCAGCACCTAATAAATCATTCGGTCCTCTTGCTTTCATGGCTTACACTTCCTCATTATATTCAACCCTTTCCGGGCTAAATTTGACATTGTAACCATCGGGAAATCTATCATCTACATCCACGGCATCCACCGTGACAAACTCTCTCCTACCCCTGGCATCACGGTAAAGCATGGTTTCTTTTGAGTCGATAATCTCCAATAATACATCCAACGAAACCCGGTCACGCACCGTAAAATTTAGTGAGATATTCCAAGTTTCAAAGAGTCCAAATTCTGCAACAGGAAATGTCCTTCCGTTGAATTGCATCATTTGCCTCTCTTTCTTCCGGCTCACGGATCTGCTCGGATTGTACTCCAACCTCACCACTCGTAACGGATTGGAAGCCAGGGAAATTACCGTGTCACTCAGCGTTATCAAAATCGTATTCGTCAAAGAATCTTGGAACGTACCATTATCACCCCAGGCTCGGACATAATACTCATAGGTCACGCCACTAGCCGGAGTATAATCACGGAATGCCCCATTATTCGATACATTGTGAGCAATTCGTACATAAGGGTCATCGGTTCCATACACCCTACGGTAAATATCGTTATATTCAACGTTTGGCTCACCAACAGTTCCTGTTACCGGGTTATTAATCCGAATATCAATGGCTCCTTCTTCTACCCATTCAAATAGGGTAACTTCGGGCGTTGCCGGAGTTGTAAATGAAGTATTGACTGTGACTTCTGCCCAAGCTGACCACAATTCAGTTGATAACCGGGTTCTTAATCGAATCTGATAGCTTGTATTATTCAGAAGGTCATAGGGGATTTCCACCACTCGATTATTGGAAACCTGGCTTTCAGTCCATACCACGATTCCGGCTTGAACAAGCTGCAATTCATATTCATCCTGCTCTGCTGCAGTCCAGGTCACGTTGACTCTTGAAGTCGGAATAATGGCATTCATCACCGGGCTTGAAATAACCGGAGCATCGGAAGCCTCGGTTGCATTAAAAATGGCAGTCGCTGACCACGGACCAACTAAACTCGCCTGGTCATAGGTTCGCACTTGCCATTCGATTGCTCCCTGTGGGAATGTATTCGCAGCTACAAGCCTTGTTTTGCTAGTCGTAGAAATTTTTCCACTCTCATTCCAAAGCTCATTTCCTTGCAGTCTCCAACGGAAATCATAGGCACTCTGACCATCAGCGTCATTATGCACCCAAGAAAAAGTTATCGCCTGTGTTCTGTCACGTTGAGCACCACCCACCGGAGCTAAATCAGTCGGAGCTCCTGGGGCTTTATTGTGACTGATCGTAAACAGAGAAGAATATGCCCACGGTCCGGTTAATTCTCCATCATTGGCTCGTAAGGCTACCTGGGCATTGGTTCCCTCGGCATAGTTGGTAAAATCGACAACCTTATTTATCACACCATAGGCACCAAAACCAAGATATTGCCATGTTCCGGAGCCATCTCGAATACCCCACTCATAACGGAGTCCGGTTGAGGATTGCTCGGCATCGGCCGCAGCCGTACCTTTTAATTCAAATGTCTTATCGACACTTTGCCCGGCAGTTGGAGCCGTAATTTTCGGAGCTCCTGGAGCCGTGTTCCATGTTCCTGTAACTTCTATATAAATATGGAATTGGTTGTTTGTAACACCGTAGGCTTCCCCCTGGGTAGCACCATTCCCACCATAAAGGACTGGTCCGGTATATCCGGCATTCATAATATTTTTAAATCCGGCTGTACCTTCGGTTTGTAAGGGAGCGTCTGTTAAGTCAATTCGTTGCCAACCTGTTCCCAAAATCGGATGAATATTTCCGTAACGATAAAAGGGCAATCCATTGGAAGCCTTGTTGCTTCCTTCCTTGTGATAACCAACATCAAACTCGGCACCCTTCGTAACATAAACATTCAAATAAACTCTTGCAGCCGTTTTGGAAGAATTGATTGCAGCCAAAATACCGTTTTTATCAAACCCTAAATAAGAGTGAAACCAGGAGCCACCACCAACACGAATCGGGTTACTCGCTCCATAGTAAGCTGCATTGCTAGCCGTATATTGACCCATCCAGGTTGCTTTAAATGTTTTACTCGCCATTTAATCACCTACTCCTAACCGTTTGGACAATTCCATTAACCACTTGGATTAATGCAGCCACATCGGTTATTTCGTCAGCGTTGATTTGCCAATAATGAACGTGTTGCTCGACAAGTTGCTGACCTTGTGGAGCTCCACTAATTACGCTTTTTAATCCTTCCATTTGACCAAGTTGTTTTCCAAAATTAGCAATTCCGTTTCCAATGGTTGAGGCATTAAATGTTACGCCTGTTTCCATTTTTGCCGGAATATTCGTTACGGCATTTGCCACCGATTGCCCGAGCTGCTTCGCTTTCTCAATGGCTGCTCGAATCATATCATCCAAACCGAGAATGAAACCTTGTCCTGTATTTTGACCAATATCAATCATCACTCGTGACGGTGATTTCAGTTTCAGTTTGTCACGGATGGCACCCTCAACGGCTTTTGCAATCTCCTGGGCTTTGTTCTTCACGGATCTAAGCATATCGCTCAGTCCATTAATTAAGCCTTGAACCACATTTTTACCAATGTCATATAGATTGATAGATTTTACCTTTGCTATTACATCGGTTTTCATTTCTTGGAACTTGCCTGGTATCTTCCCTACCCAGGTCACAATTCCGTTCCACATATCCTTTATTTTCTGAATCGCATTATCTTTGGCGTTTTGGAAGCCATTCACTACATTGTCCTTCGTCTGAGTGACAAAGCTCACGACTTTGTTTTTTCCGGATTGGAATAAATTCACGGCTCCGTTCCACAAATTCGTGACATATTGAATGACCGTATTTTTAAGCAAATTCCATATATTAATAGCCTGGTCTTTTACGGCAGTCCAAATTGCAAGAAGCCCTAATTTCAGTCCGTCAAAATTTCCAGTGACTAGCGAAATAAAAACTTGAATAATTCCGAGGACTAATAACTTCATATTTTCCCAGGATTGGACAAAAAACGTGATAAAAGGTTGCAGAAATGCCATAATTCGGGAACCTAATCCGGCAAAGAAATTAACGATTCCGTCAATCATATTTTGGAACCCGGTTTTCATGGATTCCCACCAAGCCGGAAGGGTCGTAGTTGCCCACTCAATAACTGAGGCAAAGGCATTTTTTATGGCAGCCCAAACTTTATCAACCAACGCCCGAAATGCCTCATTTTTGTTGTACAAGGTGACAAAAACCGCTATGAGCCCGACAATTAATGCCACTACCCAGGCAATCGGATTGGCTAAAAAGGCAGTATTCAGTAACAACATTCCATATCTTAATAGAAAGGCAGCATTCCGAACCGCCCACATGACCGTCTGAAATAAAACCATAGCCTTTCTTACACCGTCAACAATGAGAGCCGTAGTCTTAAACGCTACAAATCCGGCAGCAATTCCAGCTACTAACGGAATGAAGCCTTGCCATTCCACAATCTTAGCCGCAATATCGGTTATGATTTTCAGCACCGGAGGCAAAACGGCAGCAACCACTTTCCAGGCAACGGCAATCGCTCCACCTACCATTTGAAGAATTGGAGCCAAGCCGATAAAAATTCGCTTGAAATTTTCGACTGTTGGTTGCAGATCGTGAATAAACTTCGCAACAGAAAGGAAAAAGTTTTCAATTTTTAAGGCTGTATCCGGACCAAATGCACCATTTAGAGTCTCCTGTACTCCCTTCCAATCGCCTTGCACGGCTTGAAGTGCAGCACCCATGACAGGAACAACGGATTCCATTCCTTGTTTCAATTTCTCAAACAAAGGCTGAGATACGGTAACGGCTAATTGCCCCATGCTATCCTTCGCATTGGAAATTAAGCCATTAAAGGAATGAGATTGTATCTCCATTGCCCCACCATATCGCTCTCGCATAAGAGCAAAAAGGGCTTCATTCAAGCCTTTCATATCCGTAATTTGTCCGGAGGCATTTACAATCTCTTTCTTGCCCATTGAAGCAGCCTTATCTATTAACATTTGCTTAGTGATACCGAACTCTTTCAATCTTTCAAGTTCGCCTGTCTGAGCATCGGCAACTGCCTCGACTGCTTGCATAAGAGGTTTACCCATCGCACTTGCCATATCTCCGGTAGCTCCCAATACATCCTGGGCTTTCAATCCATAGGCTTCTAGTCTAGTAGTCGCTTCCACAATGTCCGGAATTTCAAAGGGCGTTTGAGCTGCAAACTTCTTCGCCCAAGCTAGAGTTTCCGCAGCCGTTTTCGCAGAACCTTGTACGATGGTCAGCGTATTTTCATATTGTTCCATTGCAGCATTTGCCCCAATGGTCGCTTCATAGGCTCCACTTAAACTACTTTTGACCGTTTCAAAGAGTGCGAGTCCACCCATTATCCCTGTTGCGAGTGAAGCAGATCTTTTCAGAAACCCAAAAAATCCTCCTACTTCCGACCTCGCCTGTCCACTGTTAGCCGTAATGTCTATATTGGCGTTACCGACATTAGCCATTTCGGTTCACCTCCTTGCCTTTAGCCTTAACATTAAACCTAATACTAGAATTAAAATTAATATTAGAATTAATGTACATTTTGACCTTTCCACCACATTCCGGTGACAAACTTGCTTTCTATTTCAATTCTCTTACGGCTCTGTTCCATAGCTTCCTCGATGGATGGAGGAAGGATTTTATTAAACTCTTTCCCTTTGTTAAACACGGCATCCAGGACAAGCAATGTACTCTGAAAACCTTCTAACACTTTCGTATTATGGTCATCAAATTGCTCTTTCTGTGCCTGTTTAAATTTCCGGGTCAACCAATCAGGGCTATGCTCCAAGACATATTCCTCGGTATAGTTGAAATGCTTCGACACAAATTCAATCTGTTGGATAAAGGCATTTATGAATTTTTCCCATCCGCTTGTGCTGCTGCCAGGGCTTGTTGTCTCATTTCCATTAGCTTCATCCGATTCTCTTGCCTTTGTTTCAGCCAATCGCCCAGGCTCTCCGGCATTTCCTTGTTGAACATTTTCGCCATGAGCTGACGAATGAGGGAATAAGTTTTTTTTAAATTGGTTTTCTCCACATACACCAATAACACTTCGAGCATTTCATTCTGATCTAATGCCAAAACTTCTTCTTCCGACATATCAAGCGTAATGGCAAATATCTTCACCAATTGCTTTTCGTCTAGCGTTTCCAGGACAACCGCGAATTTTTCTAAATCCTCCAGGTTTTCATCAATCAGAATTTCCCGGCATTGGCTATATAGCTTCGAGCCGTCAATCCCTAAGAATTTTACGATTTTGATTATCTTTAACATGGACAGTTTGGGAATGTCTAAACTCTGCCCATCGGACAGAGTGACACTCCCAATTTGACTATCCAAATCGAGTGATTTTAATTTTGTTTCCATAAGCCCTCCTATTAAAGCACTTGCTCAATTTCGTAATACACGTTTTCATTTTCAGCCTGGCTTCCATCCGGATAAGCTGCCACACCCAATGGAAGAACACGCTTCTCAGCTCCAAAGACCTGCTCCTTGTCATCCCCTGTGATTTTACATTTACGGAAAACAGCCATATACAAGGAACCATCTTTCTTTTGGCTAATCAACGCATAAGTGTAAAACGGAATATCATTGACTGAGCCGTACCCAATTCGTCTTGTGGCTAATTCAGTGACCGGGGAAACGGCTGCTGCTGCTGCCACATCAGCCGTAACAGGTCTTGTTAATGTCACCGCACTTCCAGTTACGGAAGCAATTCGGTATGTTTCTCCACCAACTTGCAAATATTGTCCTTCCGTAAATCCGGCTGCCTCTGTCAAATTCAGAATGGTTCCTCCGGCAGTCGTTGCCGATGCCGTGGTGGTGGAGGTTCCCAGGACAGGAGCCGTTTCAATAATCGTTCCACCAATTAATGCAAGTTGACGATTTTCCACGGTATTTTCAGCCAGGTTCGTTGTAAGTGAATGAGTCCACCCGGTAATATCCGTATCAACAGGACCCGAAACCTGGTCAACCGTGAAGTCCTCTGTTTCAAAGGAACGATTGATGGTAATACCTTCAGTTGTCGCTCCTAAATCTCTCCATCCACCCATGAGCGAATAAGGCGAATTTAAACTCATAACCTCTGCAATGGTATCCGGGTATGTTCCATCCCAGGCTTTCACGACTAATCGCCCTGGGCCACCAACGATGTTCTCGGAATTAACGGAATAAATGTCAGCCATTGTTTACATTCACCCTTTCAAACTTCCAATTGTTTAATGCCAATAGTTGCTCGGCTTCTTCCGGAGTCAGATCCTGTCCAACATATAAAATCTGCCCGGAGCTAATATCAATTTTTTGGGAATGGTCATCGTGTTTGGTAAAACGTAAAACCGTAGCTAAATTGCCAATCTGAGTCGGTCCGAATGCTTGAATAGCCTCACCCTCCACGACTTGAACACGAACCGGTTGCTGAATTTGTGTTTGAGCTCTCTGCTCTCCGGCTTGGTTCCGAGCTTCATCACGGCTAATTTCAGCCTGGGCTTCTTTGGCTTTTTGCTCACCCTGGATTTTTTCACCTGTGCTTAATTGGTACCAACCTCCACCAACGTGCTTCGGCTCATATGGAACTTGGTTAGAATTAGCATTAGTATTAACATTATTTTGAGCATTAACATTAGAATTAGCGTTAGTTTCAGCATTATTTCCAACGTTAATTTGAGCGTTATTATTAGCATTAGCCTGGTCATTAGTATTAACGTTATTTTGGGCATTAGGATTAGTATTAGCCTGTTGCCTCACCATTTGAGCCTCGGCTTGTTGTTGCTGAATGGTCACTTGATTTGATTGTTTCCATTGCTCATATTGTGCATAGGCTTGTTCTCTGCCTTGAACTTGGGAACCATCCGGCAATTGATACCAACCGTTACCTAAATCTGTTGGAACAATTTGAGTTTGCACTTGGTCGTTCGTTTGTGGTACATTTCCCTGGACTTGTGGTGCATTTTGTTGTCGTAAAGCCTCAGCGTTAGCCTGTGGATTTACCGGAGCGTTTGCCACGGACTGATTTTGAGTATTCGCATTAGGATTAGCATTATTATTAACATTAGAATTAGCATTCACATTAGGATTAACATTTGTCTGAGCCTGGTTTCCTGTCGTTGAGTTATTCTGAGCACTCTGACTCTGCAAATCAGCCTGTGACATTGTTCCACCTGTATTAGCAGTTGAGGCATTGCCTGTATTGGCAGCAGATTGAGCTTGATTTGCATTCCCTTGATTATTTGCATTAATCGGATTTCCTGTATTATCAGCCATTTTTCAACTCTCCTTTATACTTCCATAGCTTCTATATTCAAATAACACCAGGCTTCCGGCTTACCGGAGTCGGTATCAACACTTGGAATTGGATTACTTTCACGGCTTACCCATTTCACACGGATCTGAGTCATGGACTGTCCGTACATTAACAGATGATTCATGGCTTCAATGAGAAAACTCATAGCCGTTATATCGTCATTGGCTCTTACTAATAACTGCAAACGGTAGGCATCCGTACCCCCGGCTTGTTTCACCAACAGAGCCGGAAGTGCGATGCTAGATGGAAACGTATTTCCGTAAATCCGCAAACGAGTTTGAAAATGAGATTTCAATAATCGTATTGCCGGAGGAACAGGGTCCACATACTGAATCATGGCTTATTCCTCCTGTTCTGCTAGAATATTCTGTACTTCCACATAAGGAAATGATTCTTCCACATATTTATACATTCACTCACCACCTACAAGCCCAACGTATTTTTCACCTGGGTTTCAGCTACACGCTGCATCCGGTTTTTACCCACATCGAGCCCTCTCATAAAAATGCTATAACGCTTTTCCAAGCTCTCGGCATATTCCACATCGGCTCCGGCAGTCAATTTTGTGGACTGAGCTCCTTCTTGAATATCCCAAATTGGATTAGAAGGGCTTCCGGTGGAGTACCCTATCGAGTTAATATAAAGCCCGGTATCAATATGGTCCTCAGCTCGGGTAATGCCCTTTGCTTCATCAGCCCATACCATTCCGGCAGCTTCTACAGCATTTTTTCTAGCCTGTACTAATCTCTGTGGAGCATTGGACTGAAACCAACGTATAGCTCTCGGGTCAATATTCACTCTGATATTAAGTCCATCTCTAGGCATAATTCACATCACCTCTCGAAAGTTGGAGCTCGTAATGATGTAATTTTCTCAGAGAATAAACGGCATGAATGTCGCTCACATTGAATGTTCCCTCAGCAACCACGAAACCGTCTTTATCAATCACATTTGTTACCTGGGTATCTGTTGTCACTCTGTCATCCGGTCCTAAAATAAGGACATAAGACAAGGTAATGTCTTTTCCGTTTTCATCCTGGATGACTCTCGTAGTCAACTGATCCAAACGACAGGCCACCACTTTTTCACTAGGTTCTGAAAAAATGGGTCTGCCGTAATCATCCTCCCCATTTTGCTGACCAGGAATTAAAAGGGTTGCCCGGTGTATGAGAAGTCGTTTGATTCTCATAAATTATCACCCCTCAATATCGGTCACATAGGCATGAGGATTATCGTCATTTCTTTTTCTAGCCCTGGAAGGTCCATTCACCGAAAATAAATTAAGACCAATGCTACCTCTTAAACTTATGAGCAATTGGTCTAATTCCGGATTCCCTGTGCCCTCACCTTTTCCACCAAGATTATAAGAATAGGTTCCGATTCTCTCAGAAGTCATTCCTGTAAAATTGGCTTCTTTTACTTCGATTTGGTCATTCATCCATATATATTCAACTAGCAAAACCGTGACTCTATTCAAATCTATCAACCTATCGGGGTCAGTTTCATCCCGATAATTTTTTCCTGTATATCGTCTGAGGTACGCATTAGCCAGGTCAATATACTTTTCGATTTTGGCATCCGAAAGAGCCGTAACCTCACCAAAAGAAGTTTGGTCACGGACTTCCGTTACCGTTGCGAATGCCATTACTTATCAGAGCTCGTTTCGGAAGTTTTGCCGGATTGCTTTGCCCGAGCCTTGTCAGCATCAGCCTGGCTTCCGATGGTATC
>NZ_JASHIV010000029.1:0-49864 GCF_030733525.1 Bacillus sp. MMSF_3328
TACTATATTCATAATGGAGCGAAAAAAAATAGAAAAATCATTTTTTTAATATAGATTTTAAGGTGATGAAAAAAAATTACATTTTTCTTCTAATTTTCAGTTTAAATCCTTTGTACGATAGGGATTTGCGTGGTAAAATGTCATTGAAAACGTTTTATCCTCTGAATAAAATTATTATTCATACAATTTTGCGTTACTATTTCATATATTAGGGTAAAAATTTACGGGATAAAATGCCGGAAACTAAATGTTTTCTTAAAAAAACACTCGGAGGTAATTTTCATGAAAACGCCATCCAACGGCGAGGGACCTTTACAGGGGTTTCATGGACCAAACCTTGGCTATGTTATTGAATTATATGAAAGATTCCTGGAGGACCCTCAATCAGTAGACGCTGAAATGAGAGAGTACTTTGAAAAGTGGGGATCTCCTGAACAAACTCAGATTGACACCTTTGAAAATGATAAGCCTGTCCAGGCTGCTGCTCCCGGACAGCTGGAAAAAACGCTGGCAGCTATCCGCCTTGCGGATAATATCAGGGCGTACGGCCATATCTCGGCTGATATCTACCCATTAAAAAACAATAAGCCGGAGAAAGACATCCTTGCGCTGGAGCAATATGGATTGACCCGGAATGATCTGGAGCAGGTGCCTGCATCGATCATTTGTTCAGATGCCCCTTCACATGTACGCAATGGATTTGAAGCAATAGAGCATCTTAAGAATGTATATACCCAAACAATAGCTTATGAGTTTCATCATGTATACGATGTGAACGAAAAGAATTGGCTTCGGAACAAGGTGGAAACAGGCACACTGCTTGCAGAACCTTCAAATGAAAAGAAGGTGGGAGTCCTGAAAAGGCTGATGGAGGTTGAGGAGTTTGAAAAATTCCTTCATCGCACATTTGTTGGGCAAAAACGCTTTTCAATCGAAGGGCTTGATACGCTTGTGCCGCTATTGGACGAGCTGGTTGCAGAATCTGTTGTCGACGGAGCGAAGACGATCAATATCGGAATGGCTCACCGGGGCCGCCTGAACGTGCTTGCCCATGTGCTTGGTAAGCCGTATGAAATGATCTTCGCTGAATTCCAGCATGCGCCGAATAAAGAGCTTGTGCCTTCTGAAGGTTCTATCGGCATTAACTACGGCTGGACAGGCGACGTAAAATATCACCTGGGATTGGACAGGCAGATCAAGAAGGAAAACACGACTAAAGCAAGGCTGACGCTTGCTAATAACCCGAGCCACCTTGAATTCGTCGGCGCGGTAGTTGAAGGCTTCACACGGGCAGCCCAGGATGACAGAAGCGCTTCCGGCTATCCGAAGGAAGATCCAAGCTCGGCTATGGCAATCCTTATTCATGGTGACGCAGCTTTCCCGGGACAGGGAACTGTGGCAGAAACATTGAATCTCAGCCAGCTTACTGGTTACCGTACTGGCGGAACCATTCATATCATTGCAAATAATACGATCGGATTTACAACAGAATCCCAGGATTCCAGATCTACCCGGTATGCAAGCGATCTTGCCAAGGGCTATGAAATTCCGATCCTGCATGTAAATGCTGATGATCCTGAAGCTGTGGTAGCTGCCGCCCAGCTCGCCTGTGAATACAGGGCGAAATTCAATAAAGATTTTCTGATTGATCTGATCGGCTACCGACGTTTCGGACACAACGAAATGGATGAGCCGATGACGACAAATCCGCTTATGTACAATGTTATACATAAGCGCCCAACCATTAAATCACTATACAGTGAACAGCTGGTTGCAAACGGCACTCTTTCCAGGGAAAGCCTGGAAGGAATGGATGCTGAGGTTCTTGATAAGCTGAAAGAGGCCTATAATAAAGTTCCAGATAAGAAAAAGGAAGTTGAGGAAACCAATCCGCCTGAAACGGTTGAAAAAGGTATTCCTGAATTAGCCACAGCTGTTGAACTGAAGACATTAAAGCAAATCAATGAAGAGCTTCTGACATGGCCTGAAGATTTCAAGGTCTTCAATAAACTGGACAAAATCCTGAAGCGCAGGACTGAAGCGCTCGAAGGCAACGGAAAAATTGACTGGGGCCTTGCAGAAACATTGGCATTCGCCTCCATCCTGAAGGATGGTACGCCAATCCGCCTGTCCGGGCAGGATTCAGAACGCGGAACCTTTGCCCAGAGAAATGTTGTCCTTCATGACAGCAGTTCAGGAAAAGCTTATTCACCATTGCATATGCTTTCTTCTTCTAAAGCTTCATTTGCAGTCCATAACAGCCCGCTGTCAGAAATGGCTGTTGTCGGCTTTGAATACGGCTACAATGTATTCGCACCTGAAACTTTAGTGCTGTGGGAAGCACAATACGGTGACTTCTCCAATGCTGCACAAGTCATGTTCGACCAATTCATATCCGCTGGAAGAGCGAAATGGGGACAGAAATCCGGTCTTGTCATGCTTCTGCCTCATGGTTATGAAGGCCAGGGGCCAGAGCACTCGAGCGGCAGGGTTGAAAGATTCCTGACTTTAGCAGCTGAAAACAACTGGACAGTTGCCAACCTGACTTCATCTGCACAGTACTTCCATATTCTGAGGAGACAGGCTGCCATCCTGAACAGGGAAGAAGTAAGGCCTCTTGTCCTCATGTCGCCAAAGAGCCTGCTGCGCAACCCGAATGTTGCTTCCAACGGGCTGGAGCTCAGCGAAGGAGCCTTCCAGCCGATCATTGAACAGCCTGGATTGGGACAGGCAAAAGATCAGGTGAAAAGGATTGTATTTGGTACAGGAAAGATCATGATCGACCTTCATGAGAATATTGAGGATGCAGCTAACCTTGACTGGCTTCATATTTTAAGGGTCGAAGAAATTTACCCGTTCCCGATGAAGAAAATCAGAAGCATCCTTGAACAGTATCCAAACGTTGAGGAAATCGTATGGGTTCAGGAAGAGCCGAAGAATATGGGAGCATGGAATTTTGTAGAACCGCGCCTTTCCGAATTGGCTCCAGCCGGTGCAAAAGTTTCCTATACCGGAAGACGCCGCCGTTCAAGCCCGGCAGAGGGTGACCCGAACGTCCACAAAAAAGAACAAGCGCGCATCATTAATGAAGTCTTAACACGTACGGAAGAGGGAGGATTTTAAAGTGGCAGAAATTAAAGTTCCAGAATTGGCGGAATCAATTACAGAAGGTACGGTGGCTCAATGGCTGAAACAGCCGGGCGACTTTGTCAATAAAGGGGATTATGTCGTAGAGCTGGAAACCGACAAGGTCAATGTTGAAATCATCTCTGAATACAGCGGAGTCATCAAGGATCTCGGCGCACAAGAAGGTGACACTGTCCAGGTTGGCGAAACGATTGCGACAGTTGATACGGAAGCGACAGAAGGCAGTGCTCCTGCTGAAGAAGCACCAGCTGAGAAAGCGCCTCAGGCATCTGAGCAGCCGGCTGCTCCGAAAGAGCCTGTAACAAACGAAGCTAAGCCGCAGACAGAAGAAGAACAGGAAAAGAAGCAGCGTCCGATCGCATCTCCTGCAGCACGCAAGATGGCCCGGGAAAAAGGCATTGATCTCAGCCAGGTGCCGACAGCCGATCCTCTTGGCCGCGTAAGGGCACAGGATGTTTCCGGATACAATCCACAGGCAGCAAAGCAAGAATCAAAGCCAGCAGCTGCATCACCAGGACCTGTTGCACAGCCGGCACAGGACAGCAAGCCTGTCGAACGCGTCCGCATGTCCCGCCGCAGACAGACGATTGCCAATCGCCTTGTTGAGGTTCAGCAGAATGCTGCCATGCTGACAACGTTCAATGAAGTTGATATGACCAATGTAATGAACCTGCGCAAGCGCCGCAAAGACAAGTTCTTTGAAGAAAATGACGTTAAGCTGGGCTTTATGTCATTCTTCACAAAAGCAGTTGTTGCTGCCCTGAAGAAGAATCCTTTGTTGAATGCGGAAATACAGGGTGACGAGCTGGTACTCAAGAAATTCTATGATATCGGCATCGCTGTTTCTGCAAAAGAAGGCCTCGTCGTTCCTGTCGTACGGGACGCGGACCGGAAGAACTTTGCTGAAATAGAAGGCGACATCATGGATCTTGCTGACAAAGCAAGAAACAATAAACTTTCACTGAATGACCTCCAGGGAGGAACATTCACAATCACAAATGGCGGAGTATTCGGTTCACTGCTGTCAACACCGATCCTGAATGGCCCTCAGGTAGGCATCCTGGGAATGCACAGCATCCAGCTGCGCCCGGTTGCCATTGATGCCGAGAAGATGGAAAACCGCCCAATGATGTATATAGCATTATCATACGACCACCGCATCGTTGACGGAAAAGAAGCCGTTACCTTCCTGAAGCGCGTAAAAGAGCTGATCGAAGATCCGGAATCATTGCTTTTTGAAGCTTAATAGATAGGAAGCAGAGCCTTAACAGGCTCTGCTTTTTTGTGCGTCTAAAAAAGTTTCCTGAAGGAAACTTTTTGTCGTTTTTGAATAAGCTATATAAAAAGCAGGAGTGAGAAAAGTGGGACGAATTCAGAAGAAAATATACTGCTATTCAGCTTTAATGAAAAAAGCGGGGATCATCAGTGAAGAAGAATATCAAAAGATAATTGAGGGTTGCTGCGGCGGAAAAAGAAGCAGCAGCTGAACATGAGTCCTTGCACAGTTAAAAAAATTCATTAGGGTTAATACTAAAAAACCCGTTTAGATTATTCTAAACGGGTAAAATGCTTCATTAATTTTTAAATGGCCTTAGTCCTCTTCGCTGAATTTCACCTTTAAGTATGTTGATCCATTCTTTTTCCATACCAGTTTTCAATGCATCACGATACGAGACGACAAGTTGTTCATTACTCATAATTTTCATTTTGCATTCCTCCCAGAAAAAGAATTGAATATTCTTACTATTAATTTATTGTAAATGATTGTGCTCATTTTGAAAAGCAATAAGGTAAAAAAATTTACAATCGGTCCTAAAGTACCTATTTTACGCAACATTCCTCAAATCGATTATTTCTGTCGATTTAGGGTATGAATAGAAATTTACAGCTGGCGGAAGATAGACTCTGGTTATTAAAAAAAAGTAAAATAGACTGTGAGAGACATACAATTACAGGGAAGTAGTGAAATCATAATGAGTGAAGAAAAAGCAGTAAGCAGAAGCACAAGCCTGATAACAGCAGAGACGCTCAGGAAAGATCTTGAAAGTCTCGGTGTGCGTGAAGGAATGACTTTAATTGTACATTCAAGCCTCAGTTCAATCGGCTGGGTATGCGGTGCAGAACAGGCAGTCATTCAGGCATTACTTAGCGCCGTCGGCGAACAAGGCACAATTGTGATGCCGTCTCAGTCACTGGGAAACAGTGATCCAAAATATTGGCAGAATCCTGCTGTACCTGAAGAATGGTGGGATGGTATCAGGAAAGGCATGCCGGCTTATGATCCCACGACTACTCCTACAAGAGGAATGGGCAGGGTCGCTGAGCTGTTCAGGACTTTCCCGTACGCTAGAAGGAGCGGACATCCTACCGTTTCATTTTCAGCCATCGGCCGCCTGGCAGAGGAAATGACACAGACTCATTCCACCGATTTACCATTCGGGGAAGAATCTCCGCTGGCTAAGCTTTATGATTCCGGCAGCATGGTACTCCTGATCGGAGTGGGTTACGACAACAGCACAAGCATGCATTTGGGAGAGTACAGAGCAGGCGGCCTGAAAACCTATAAGCAAAGTTCTGCCATGATGGAGGGCGGGAAAAGGATCTGGAAGACTTATACAGAGGCAGAGGTTGATTCAGACCGCTTCCCTGAAATAGGACGGGCTTTTGAAAAAGAGCATTCTGTCATGAAAGGGAAGCTGGGGCAGGCAGACTGTCTGATGATGAGTCAAAGGGATATTGTTGACTTTACGGTAAAATGGCTGCAAAAAGAAAAAGGAGGCCAAATAAATGAATTTGAAGCTTGATCATATTGTGCACTTTATTGACAGGCACCCCGCTGAAGCGATTGATAAATTGAACCAAGAGGGACTGAAGGGATATATGGGCGGCCGGCATCCGCTCTGGGGAACCTATAACAGTGTCATTTACTTCAATTCTTCATACATAGAATTCCTGGCAGTGGAGGAGGCGGAGATTGCTGCTTCTTCTGATAATCCATTGATTCAGCAGCTCATAAAAGGGGTAAAAAGAGGAGAAAGAATCGGCCAGCTTTGCTTCAGGACCGAACATATCGGCAAGCTGCAGGAGCAAATGGCCAGTAATGGCATCAAAACAGTCATCCATAAAGGAAGAAGAACAAGGAAAGATGGTAAATTGATTAAATGGAAAATGCTTTTTGCTGAAGGGGGAGGCCGCCTTCCATATCCTTTTTTCATCGAGTGGGAACAGAAGGATGAAGAAAGGTTTAATGATTTAAGAAATACGGGCATCTTATTGCCCAGCCAGGAGTCACATGCGGTTAAGACCATTAAGATATTGACTGAGAATAAGAGCGAAACAGCAGAATCCTGGGCGAAGCTTTTGGGAGGCACCTCCCCAGTTAAGCAAAAGACTGCGGGTGAATCGTTAATTGTTCAGGCAGGAGGGTGCCGGATAGATTTTAGTGAACCATACAGCGAAGAAACCGAAATCATCTTCTCAGAGTTTGGGGAAACGATTTGGCAAGTCACTTACAGCCCGTCCCTGAAAGAGAACCGGATCCATATTTATGGCGGTATCTATCAATAAAAACAAAGGAGGATGCTTGTGCTTAAAAAATACTCGATAACTACCTCGATGCGGGATGAATTAGCAGAAATTACTGATACTGTAAGGGAATTTGCCTCAGATCAGGAACTCACTGAAGGAGCAATCCTTATATATTGCCCTCATACAACGGCAGGACTGACAATTAATGAAAATGCAGATCCAGATGTAAAAATTGATATGATCAACCGTCTCGATGAAACCTTTCCATGGAATCATTTAAAGGACCGGCATGAGGAAGGGAATACGGCCGCCCATCTGAAAGCTTCCTGCATGGGAGCTTCACAGCATGTCATCGTTACCGGCGGCAGTCTGCTGCTTGGTGTATGGCAGGGCATCTATTTCTGTGAATTCGATGGTCCCCGGGAAAGAACATTTTACCTTAAGGCCATTCATAATCGTGCAAAAGAGTAGGCAGGCGCTAAGGCGCCTTTTTTGTTTTGGTTTTTTGTGATAAAATTCAAAAGATTTGAATTTATGAAGAAAGAGGTGGAATGATGCCATTTAAGGGACCGGAAGCTTATGATGAGGAAGGGTTTTTCAGCAGCTATCTTTCCAGGAGATATCGGGCAGAGAGTCCGAATCATACAATGGAAGAGCCTGCCTTTTATTCTTTGGCCGGCAGCCCCTCAGGCAAGGAAATACTCGAAATTGGGTGCGGTGATGGCTCATATGCTGCCAGCCTGCTGGAAGCGGGATGTGCTTCTTATACTGGAATCGAAGGGTCGCAAAATATGGCCAGACTTGCACAAAAGCGGATGGGGAACTCCAATGGAACAGTGATTCATAGCAGGATAGAAGATTATGAGTGGGAGCAGGAAAAATATGATTTGGTCTTATCCAGGCTGGTCCTTCATTACATAGAAGACCTTGGCCCGGTTTTATCCCACATCCGCTCAGCCCTGAAGCCTGGGGGCAGGCTAGTCATCAGCCTGCAGCACCCCCTTTTGACTTCTTCTTTCAAAAGCACGGGCAGTGATGGAAAAAGAAAGGAATGGATCGTTGACGACTATTTTCTGACTGGAAAAAGGGAGGAGCCATGGATGGGGAGCTTAGTAGTAAAATACCACAGAACGGTTGAGAACTATTTTGGACTCCTCCAGCAGGCAGGACTGACTGTTGAAAGCTTGAAAGAAGCAGTTCCTCAGGAAGGATTATTTATGGATAAATCGGAGTATGAACGAAGAAGAAGGATACCATTATTCCTGCTGTTTTCCTGCAGCAAGCCATAATTATTGATAAGCCCTGCCGGGGATGCAGGGTTATTTCCCTCTCTAAATAATTGAATATTCTGTAAAATATGATAACATATTTGTAAGCCTTTTCAACACATTAGAAGGAGTGGGGAATATGCAGGGATTGCTTAATACAACAGTCGGAAAATTATTGGAAGAGAAATCACGGCTGCATCCGGGGCATGAAGCTGTCGTTTATCATACAGAAGGGCTGCGGATGACATACCATGAGTTTGACCAATATTGCCGGAAGGCTGCAAAAGGCTTAATGAAACTGGGCATTGAAAAAGGAGAAAACCTTGCTGTTTGGGCGGCAAATACACCAGAATGGCTTGCCTGCCAATTTGCCACAGGCAAGATGGGTGCTGTCCTTGTCACAGTGAACACGAATTACCAGGCTTCAGAGCTGGAGTATCTGCTTAAGCAGTCAGAGTCTTCCACTTTGATCCTTCAGGAGAATTACCGGGGTTCTTCTTACATAGACATGCTTTATGAAATTGTACCTGAGCTGAGGAAATCTGAGCCCGGCAAGCTGAAGAGCAAGAAGCTTCCCTTTTTGAAGAATATTATAGTCATGAGTAAAAACAGATATCCTGGAGCCTACTGCTGGGAAGATATCCTTCAATTATCAGAAGAAGTAAAAGACAGAGATCTCGACCGCCGGATGGAATTACTGGACCCAGATGATGTCATTAACATGCAATATACTTCAGGGACAACCGGTTTCCCTAAAGGCGTAATGCTGACACATGCTAACATCATCAATAACGCCTACCATATCGCAGGCTGCATGGAACTGGGAAAAGAGGACCGTCTATGCATTCCTGTCCCTTTTTTCCACTGCTTTGGATGTGTGCTTGGCACCCTCGCCTGTGTCTCTGTCGGAGCTACTATGCTCCCTGTCCGGGAATTCAGCCCGAAAGAGGTGCTGCTGACTGTCCAAAACGAAAAGTGCACCGGCCTTCATGGTGTACCGACGATGTTCATTGCCGAGCTTAACGACCCATCCTTTGGCGGATATGATCTTTCTTCACTGAGGACAGGGATCATGGCCGGCTCCAACTGCCCGATTGAGGTGATGAAAGCTGTCATTGAGAAAATGGGAGCGGCTGAAATTACGATTGCTTACGGACAGACAGAATCATCCCCAGTCATCACACAGACAAGGACAGACGACCCCATAGAGCTTCGTGTAGAGTCAGTTGGGAAGGCGCTGCCGCATGTCGAAGTCAAGATTGTAACTCCCGGGACTTCACATGAAGTTCCCCGGGGGACCCAAGGGGAACTATGTACAAGGGGCTATCATGTCATGAAAGGCTACTACAACAACCCTGATGCAACAAAAGAGGCCATTGACAGTGAAGGGTGGCTTCATACAGGGGACCTTGCTGTTATGGATGAGAACGGCTATTGCAGCATCACCGGCCGCCTGAAGGATATGGTGATCAGGGGAGGAGAAAATATATATCCCCGTGAAATTGAAGAATTCCTATATACCCATCCCAAGGTACTGGACGTGCAGGTCACCGGGGTTCCTGACCCGGTTTTCGGGGAAGAGCTGATGGCATGGATCATCCTGAAGGAAGGGGAAACCGCCGGGAAAGAGGAACTCAGGTCATTCTGCCGGGGAAAAATATCCAGGCACAAAATTCCCCGGTATTTTGAGTTTGTCAAAGAATATCCGATGACAGCCTCCGGGAAAATCCAAAAGTTTAAATTAAGGGAAAAAGCAAGAGAGATTGCAGAAAAAGAACAAGGAGCCCTGTTACGGCATAAATAAGATACTTCCTTTTTCAATCAAAAGTCTGAATACTGTTCCTCCTTCCCGCCAATGCTGCAGAATGCTCTGCAGATTATAATGAGAATATCAAAAAGCGGGAGGCGCAGCATGATGTATGAAGATACTTATGTAATTGAGAAGCTCAGTCAATACAGGGGAAAGGAATTGGCAAGTATAGTGTTTTTAGAAAAGGAAAAAAAGGAAAAATATCCTTTTTACTGCCACTTTTCACTATTTAAGAATAGGCCGGCATGCCATTGCAGCCAGCTTAATCTGTAGCCAGGTAAAGCAGGGTCTTCATTAGCCCCTGCTTTCTATATTCTGTATAATAGGCGTAAGGCAGGAATGACGGGAATCAACATTTCATTTTATATCAATATGGAGGTTTGACATTGTCTTACGTAAAGCTGTTTGTGTACGGTACATTGAGAAAGCATGAAGAGAATCACTATCTGCTGGAAACCGGCAGGTGCCTGGCAGAGCAGGCATGGGTTTACGGGGAACTGTATGACACAGGGCTGGGCTATCCTTCCATGAAGGCTTCAGCCAATCAGAAAGTATACGGGGAATTATATGAAGTGCACTTGGATCAATTCAAGGACCTTGATGAATTGGAGGATTATATTCCTGGCCGGAAGGATAATCTCTATGACAGGGTGGAGCAGGACATCCATACGGATGCCGGCTCCCTCAGCGGTTTTGTTTATATATCCAACAGAGATGATCTTTTGGCGAAACCTATCCTTCATGGCGATTGGAAACTTTACAGATTTATGGAAGAACGCCCTGCAGACGTATTATATTTTGCTTACGGCTCCTGTATGGACGATGAACGCTTCAGACTGGCAAAGGTGGATCATTTTTTTCAGCAGATTATTGGATCAGGCACCTTAGAAGGCTACTCAATGAAATATCTTCTGGAGAGGCCGGACGGGGGCAGGGGAGATATCATTGAGGATGGCGGATTGACTGAGGGGATCCTTTACCGATTGCCATATGATGCAGTCGAATACCTGTTCATCCGTGAAGGTTTTCATGGAGGACTGTATAGGCCCGTTTTCGTTGATATCAAATCAGAAGGCATTTTGCATAAAAATGTCCTTTCCTTTCATGTTTATAATAAACGGGATGAGCTTGCACCTCCTGACCATTATGCTGCAGAGATCCTTCGGGGTGCAAAGGGGAGGCTAAGCGGGGAATATTTCAAGAAGCTAGAAGGAAAGATCGCTGCGCTCCGTTCCCAAAGCCCTTTAGCTGGCCAAAAGGAATAAAAATTTCTGCTAAAGCCTATCCATAGGTTTAATACTGGCTCCCAAGGTGGTAAATAACCTTTGCCATCATCTCAGAAAGAGGGTCAGCATATGAATATGATTATGGATAATGGCTTGCTGATTGAAGTAATCTATAAGAAAAAGCTTTATCAATACTTAGAATTCATCCGGCTAGATAATATTTGCCAAAAAACATATGTAACATGCAAGAATATAGTGACAGGTGAAATGTACACTTTCGATGAAGAATATATTGATAACATCATTACTAATATCCAGCCAAAACCGGATGAAGAGGAAAATCCAGTTGCTATATAGGCTCCCGATTCTTTATACTAAAAGGTGAAAAAGCTGAAGGAGTGGCAAAAGATGATCCATTTAGACTGGCATGAACGGCCAACATTAAAAACAGTAAAATGCGTCCATACGAATGCAGCCAAGTATATTGTGAACAGGGCGCTTACTGAGGGCAAAGAGTATGAAGTAAAAAATGAGACAGAAGAGTTTTATTTTGTCGTAGACAATTCCGGAAAAGTGAGCGGTTTTTATAAAGATTACTTTCAGGAAGCTTAAGAAGAGAGCTCCGGGCATATGCCTGGGGCTTTTTATTTTTGAAAAAGGATTTTTCTCAACCATTGTCGAATATAGTTTTTCTTAGCAGAACAGGAGGAGAACTTTTATGGCATTATGGATAGAACCGCCCATCCTTGAAGGAAAGACCGTCAGGCTGAGCCCAATGCATGAAGAACAAAGCAGTTTGCTGTGGGAGGCTGCTGATTATAAGGAGATCTGGGAATATACGGCGTCAAAAATCTTTAGCCTTGATGAAATGGAGGCAGATATCCGGAAAGCGGCGGATTTGGAGAAGGAAGGGAAACACCTGGCTTTTTCGGTGGCCCTGAGGGAATCCGGCAGGCTTGTGGGCAGCACCAGGTTTCTGGACATCCTGCCGGAAAATAAAACGCTTGAAATCGGCTCAACATGGTATACGCCAGAGGTCTGGAGGACATCTGTGAATACGGAATGCAAGTTTCTCCTTCTTAGGCACGCTTTTGAACAATGGGATATGAACAGGGTCCAGCTAAAAACGGACAGCAGGAATGTCAGATCCCAGAAGGCAATTGAAAGGCTCGGTGCAGTTAAAGAGGGCATTCTTCGGAAAGACAGGATCATAGCAAATGGATACGCCAGGAATACTGTATTTTACAGCATCTTAAAAGAAGAATGGCCGGAAGTAAAAGAAAGGCTCATACAGAAAATGGAGCATATCTATCCTATTTAGGACTTGGAAATGTTTTTTCTGCAAGCATTATAAACTCCTGGTATAGCTGATCAACCGGTTTTCCGGCAATGATTGCATCCTGATAGGATTTTACGTGCTTATAAAACTCTGCATCCTCTGTTAAATAAACCGTTCTTGCAGAGTTTTCTCCCTGCATTGCCTGTTTGATTTCCTGTCTGGAGTTTTCGGCAAGCTGGTAATCATTACCTGGCTTTACCGCAACAAACGTGCGGTTATTCGTTTTAATCACGACAGCATCATTAACCATGTCCATACTGCTGATCCTATTAGAAGCATTTTCATCCAGGATCAGCCTGGGCGCTTCATTTTTCCCTTCATAAGATGTCCTTGTTGGATCTGTCAGCTTTGTGTTTGTTTCACTGTCTTCCTTCGGGCTGCTGATGAGATTTTCAGTCTGCTTGCTTCCCATATCCCTGATAGCAGTATCATCATATGTATCTTTTTCATTAATTCCGCAGCCGGGGAGAACAGAGAGGGCTGCAAATCCCGTTAGAAATAGTCTTTTGCTGATCAAAATCCCACATCCTTTCTATTCTTCATTATTTCAGAGTTCCATGCCATTTATACAAAAAAGAAGCATGAAGGTTTCCCTCATGCTTCTTTCAATATTACTTAGATATTTCCGCTTCTTTAGCTGCAGGAGCCGTCTGATAAAGCCTGCGTCCGATAAGGGTCTGCACGATAAGGAATGTTCCTCCTACAGTCCAGTATAATGGCAGGGCTGCTGGAGCGCTGAAGGAGAAGACCACAATCATGACCGGCGAGAGCAGTCCCATGAACTTCATCTGGTTTTGCTGCTGGACCGGCATATTGGCCTGAGTCACTTTAAACTGCAGATAGTAGACTATGCCTGCTGCAGCTGTTATGAGCAGATCAGGCTGTCCAAGGTTGAACCATAGAAAAGAATGGGTAGCAATTTCATGAGAACTTCTGATGGCATAGTAAAAGCCCATCAGAATAGGCATTTGAATCAGGATAGGAAGACAGCCCATATTGAGCGGGTTGACTCCATGCTTGCGGTAAAGGGCAAACATTTCCTGCTGCAGCTTTTGCTGTTCTTTTTGATCTTTCGTCTTTTTCAACTGGGCCTGGATCTTGTCCATTTCCGGCTTCAGCACATCCATTTTGCCTTTCATATCCTGCTGCCTTTTGTACTGCTTAAGCATAAGCGGCATAAGGGCCAGGCGGATGATCAGCGTAATAAGGATGATGGATAAACCGAAATTGCCATTAAATAATTCAGCGACCATATGGATGGCACTTGCAAAAGGCTGGACCAGATAGGTGTTGAAAAAGCCATCACTCTGCTGGCCGGGCTGTGATGCCTGGCATGCGGAAAGAAGGATAGCTGTTAAAGATAGAACAAGAAATGCAGCAGGATTTTTTTTCAATTTCAATTTAATTCCTCCATTAGTTTAAATTTTAGATAGCAAATTTAAGCAAAATGGAGGAGTCTGCATCCTCGGAGTCGCTGCCCGATCCTTCCTTGGCGCGTATATATTTGGCAATCCAGCGGAGAAGCGGGCTGAAGGGCCTGCCGCATGCTTCGTAAAGCTTAAGGCTTCCGGAACCGGCGCCCAGCTCGGCTGGCTTGCAGGTAGATTCCATGAAAGAGTATTCAATATTCCATGCCCATAAGAACTTTACTGTAAGGCCAAGCATGAAGCTCGCATACAAAGTATATTCAGCCGGAATATTTGTAAAATCCATTAAAAGATCAAACATTCATTCACCCCATACATTAGTAGGCCAATACGGTCATTATATGCTATTTCAGCACTAAAGGCAATGTTGCTCGGCGGCGGCCCAACTGATTCAGCAGGCTGCAGATTCTTTTTAAACGAAAGAATGAATAGGATAAGTTATAGCAGATTAACAGAGAGGAGGAAAAGGGTGGCAATAAAAAATAAATATATCTTTCTACTAAAACTTGCCCTGCCAGCATTATTTTTCATTGTCTTAGGATATGAGGCTAAAGGCATGCTCTCCAAATTGGACTGGGATGCTTCTGCCGGATTGGCCCGCAGTCTTTCATTCCTTGATTTGCTCTATATATTTGCTCTTGGAATCGCCGCCCTTTCTCCAATGTACTTTTACGATGTTGTACTGCTTCAGATGTTTTCTGTCCATATACCGAAAACAAAATTATTCTTTTATTCACTTTCAGCTAACGCGTATTCCAATATCGTGGGTCTGGGAGGCATAGCGGGTGCCACCCTCAGGACATATTTCTATAAGAAATATCTGCCGAAGGACAGTCCGCTGGTATTGACGGCTGCCAAGCTCTCGTTCTTCTTTTTAACCGGTCTTTCTCTTTTTGCAATTGCTGTCCTAACCAATTCTGCAGGGCCGCTGGATGGCTGGGAGAGTGTGCCCTTATGGGCGATTGCACTTTATAACCCGCTTTTTTTGGCACTTTACTGGCACCGGAAGCCTTTTTGGGATATTCCCGGAAACCGGAAAGGCTTTGTATCTGAGCTGGTTGCCATTTCAATCTTTGAATGGCTGTTCATCGTCCTATGCATATGGGGGATATCCCATACAATCGGGGTGAACATATCCTTTTTTCAGCTGTTCCCAATCGTCATCATCGCGCTGTGTACTGGAATTATCAGCATGATTCCGGGCGGAGCAGGATCTTTTGATCTGATCTTCCTCTTAATGATGCAGAGGGAGGGGGTTGCAGGTGAAGCTGCCATGCTCATCCTGTTTTTGTACAGGCTCAGCTATTATCTATTCCCAGTCCTTCTAGGAACACCGTTTATTGTAAAGAAAATACTGGGAAAATAAAATGGCTGCCCTCATAATGGACAGCCCTCAATTTTTATTATATTATGCAGACTCTTTTACTGCGGGTCCTGACGTGAAGATGAGCCTTGCACTCACAAGCCTTCGCCTTACAATGATCCCGGCCCAGGCTGCCAGGGCCGCTTTTATGACTCCTACAGCAAGGAAAGGCGTAAATCCTCCTGCTATTGCAGCACCCCATCCAAGCCCTGCTGCAATCTTAAGCCAGGCAGTTCCAAAAATGAGGGTAACGAACATCCCGATTATGTTGGCCACTAAAGCATGCTTGAAGGTAAAACCCGTTTTTTCAATATACAGCCCGGTGATAAAAGCGGCAGGAATAAAGCCGACAAGATACCCTCCCGTTGGACCGGCCAGCTTTGAAATGCCTCCTGAAAATTCAGCAAAAACAGGAACACCGGCAGCGCCGATAATCAGATAAAGAATAACCGATAAAGTTCCGTAACGGGAGCCAAGTATGGTAGCTGCCAGTCCGACTGCCAGCGTCTGGCCGGTAATTGGCACGAGAGGCAGCGGGACAGTAATCTGTGCCAGCACCCCGATGATCGCTGCAAATAATGCAGTCACAATCATTGACCTAAGTTTAAGTTGATCTTTCGTCATCATGATTCTCCTTTTCAGTAAACTATAATCTTATGTATGTTAACAATTAAAATGTAAACCTTTCAGAATTTAATGTCAACCAAAAAATATATAAGTTTACTTAAAAGTAAAGTCCGGCTTCATGAAGCCGGACTGACGGTTCTACTTCCATATATATTCAATCATACGCCCCTTAAATAGATTGGTATCAATATTGCAGGCTTCGGCATCTAGTCCATATTGCCAGCCCAACACAGCTGACCCTTCCGGTGCTTCCGGACTGTAGGCAGGTGCCTCGCTTTCAGTGGAAATCCCAGCTTGAGGATAAGCTGTCCAAATAATTACATTCTCCTTCAATCCGGCTGAGTCTGCGGCAGCATTATTATAAGCGGCATACAGAGTGCTGTTGCTGGAAAAAACACCATAAATCCCTGCCTCATATGGAGATTCACTCATAGCGCCGTAATAGCCTCTAATAAAGTCAGAGTCAACCGGATAGTCAGGTTCTATATCAGCAAAAATGGCTGTACCTTCCGGAACCCCCAGCTCACTGGCAAGCTGAATCCCCAGATTCCCTATTTCTGTTCCATTTTCCATGCCTGTAGCATCTGTGAATTGGTTATTGATCAGCAGGATTCCGGCATTATTGGATTGCAGAAAGGCCGCTTCCTCTTTTGTCAGTCCTTGTGAAACTCCTTCTTTAGTTCCCAGATATCGTCCCCAGATCTGAGGGTTCCCAAAGTTATCTCTAACACAGGAAAATAGTTCCTCTGTCGTCAGGCTGGCGGAATCGACTCCCCACACCACCGATTCGGGATCGGTCTCATTTCCGCCGCTGTCATCTCCCTTTGAAGGACCCCAGTGGAAAATAATAAAAGGAATGGCCGCTATCAGAAGGACCGGGATCAATACAGCAAAGAACTGCTTCCAATTAATCATCTGTCACACTCCTTTCATCGTTACATGATATTCTCAGGCCCGGGAGTGTGCTTGGGCTTTCAAAGATTCTGAGCCGGTTGCAGGGCTTTATAAGAGTAAATAGCTTGAAGTTGGGGTATCATCGTAAAAGATGAACCATTTTGGAGAAAGCTCCGGGATGATTCCTTCCATGAATTGGCTTATAATAGATTTATTCTTAAAGAGCAAGGGAGGAATTCTGTATGAAAAAAGCATTAATCAATATTGATTACACTTATGATTTTGTAATCGGAGCCCTGCCGTGCGGCAAGCCTGCCCAGGAAATCGAAGAATACATAACAAACCTTACTGAGACTTTCATAAAGGAAGGGCATTATACCGTTTTTGCCATTGATCTCCACAAAGAAAATGATCCTTTTCATCCTGAAACAGAGCTTTATCCGCCCCATAACATAGAAGGTACTAAAGGGCGGGATTTATATGGCAGCCTGAAAAATGTGTTTATGCAGCACCAGAGTAAGGAAAATGTCCACTGGATGGACAAAACGCGCTATAGTGCCTTTGCAGGAACTGATCTTGAACTTAAGCTGAGGGAGCGGGGGATTGAAGAGCTCCATCTGGCAGGGGTCTGTACCGATATCTGTGTTCTTCATACAGCTGTGGATGCTTATAATAAAGGGTATAAAATCATCGTGCATGAGAAGGCGGTCGCAAGCTTTAACCAGGCAGGACACAGCTGGGCACTGGAGCATTTCAAAGGCAGCCTGAATGCTTTGGTAATAGAGTAATCATTGGAGGTAGGACATGAAAGGAAAGTATCTGGACGACAGTTTGACTCTTCATACTGACTTATATCAAATCAATATGGCCGAAACATACTGGGAGGATGGCGTTCATAACCGTAAAGCGGTGTTTGAGCTATTTTTCCGGAAGCTACCGTTTGGAAACGGCTATGGTATTTTTGCCGGCCTTGAACGGGTAATAGGCTATCTCGAAAATTTCCGTTTTACTGAAACAGATATCGATTATTTAAGGGATGAGCTTCACTATAAAGAAGATTTCCTTGAGTATCTGGCAGAATTGCGATTCACCGGATCTGTCCGTTCAATGGCAGAAGGTGAACTTGTTTTCGGAAACGAGCCGATCATGAGGATTGAAGCTCCGCTTGCCCAGGCGCAATTGGTCGAAACGGCGCTTTTGAATATTATTAATTACCAGACCCTTATTGCAACCAAGGCTTCCCGCATCAAGCAGGTGGTCGGCGAGGAAACTGCGATGGAATTCGGAACGAGAAGAGCACAGGAAATGGATGCTGCCATCTGGGGAACAAGAGCGGCCTATATAGGAGGCTTCAACGCAACCTCCAATGTGCGGGCCGGGAAGCTGTTCGGCATTCCTGTTTCCGGTACACATGCACATGCGCTTGTACAGGCTTACCGGGATGAATATACTGCATTTCACAAATATGCACGCCGGCATAAAGACTGTGTATTCCTGGTAGATACTTATGACACCCTGAAATCCGGGGTTCCAAACGCCATTAAGGTAGCGAAGGAACTTGGCGATAAAATCAACTTTATAGGGATAAGGCTGGACAGCGGCGACCTTGCCTATCTTTCAAAAGAAGCCAGAAGGATGCTGGATGAAGCCGGGTTCCCGAATGCAAAGATAGTAGCATCAAATGACCTTGATGAATACACCATCATGAACCTGAAAGCCCAGGGTGCAAAAATAGACACATGGGGCATCGGGACAAAGCTTATCACGGCTTATGAGCAGCCAGCCCTGGGTGCCGTTTATAAGCTTGTGTCCATTGAGGATGAAGAAGGTAACATGAAAGACACCATCAAAATCAGCGGCAATCCTGAAAAGGTCACAACCCCTGGCCTGAAAAAGGTTTACAGGATCATCAATACGGCTAATCAAAAATCAGAGGGCGACTATATTGCTATGGAGAATGAACGGCCCGAAGAAGAAGAAAGGCTGAAAATGTTCCATCCGGTCCATACCTTTATCAGCAAATTCATCACCAGCTTTAAGGCACAGGAGCTGCATCATGATATTTTCCGTGATGGGAAGCTTGTATATGAAACCCCTGAGCTCAACAAGATACAAGCTTTTGCAAAGAGCAATCTGCATGTGCTCTGGGATGAATACAAGCGCTCCCTCAATCCTGAGGAATATCCGGTTGATTTGAGCACATTATGCTGGGAAAACAAAATGCGCAATATTGAGCAAGTTAGAGAAAAGGTGAAACGGAATCAATAGAGGAGGAGAAACAAAATGAATCTGCAAAAAAGAATTATGGAAGAGTTAAATATAAAGCCAGAAATTAATCCTTCTGAAGAAATCAGAAATAGAGTCCAATTTTTGAAAGATTACCTGGTGGCCTCCCAGGCAAAAGGCTATGTGCTCGGAATCAGCGGCGGACAGGATTCAACCCTTGCCGGCAGGCTGGCCCAGATGGCGGTGGAGGAATTGAGGAGTGAAGGGCATGAAGTGCGCTTCATAGCCGTCCGCCTTCCGTATGGAGTGCAGCAGGATGAGGATGACGCACAGCTTGCTCTTTCATTCATCAAAGCCGACACTGAATACTCTTTTAATGTAAAAAATGCTGTAGATGCCGTTAAAGAAGAATTTGACACCATCACAAAAGGCGAGCCTTTGTCTGATTATCATAAGGGTAATGTAAAAGCCAGGATGCGCATGATTGCCCAGTATGCTATTGGCGGCCAGGAAGGACTTCTTGTCATCGGCACAGACCATGCAGCAGAGGCAGTTACCGGCTTCTTTACGAAATATGGCGACGGCGGAGCAGACATACTTCCTCTAACAGGTCTCACGAAACGCCAGGGTAAGGCGCTCCTGAAGGAAATGGGTGCAGAAGAACGCCTCTATCTCAAGACCCCTACCGCCGACCTTCTAGATAATAAGCCGGGACAGGCGGATGAGACTGAGCTGGGGATCAGCTATGATGAGCTGGATGATTACCTGGAAGGAAAAGAGGTTTCACCTGAATCTGCCGAAAAGATCGAAAAGAGATACCTGATCACCGAACATAAAAGACAGCTGCCTGCTTCCATGTTTGACAGCTGGTGGAAAAAATAAAAAACGGACCTATGGCAGAAATGCCGGACAGAGCCAGTAAATACTAAGAAAAGCCGTCCAATCAGTGGACGGCTTTTCTTACTTTGGAAGTCTGGATTTAAGTTCTTTAGCGAATGCCTGCGGTTCATCAGCGTCCAGAACAATCCGGTCAGCCTGCTGGACTATTCCGAAAGGCATCAGTACTTTTCCCGGCTCTTTAAGCCTGATTTCAATCTGAGGCTTTTCCTGCATAAAGTCGATGGCCCTTGCATCATAGAGAGTTTGCAGTTCTTTTTTTGTAAACTTTTCGGGACCTTCGTAGAAAGATATGCTTTCAATATTGCTGAGCTTCACTTCCATGCTTTTGGAAAGCCCTGTTTGCAGCAAAAGGACTTCTTGTGTCAATAGATAAGGGGTCAGCCGCATTGCATGCAGCTCTCCGATGAAATATAAAACTGCATACACATTCAATATAAGAAGAATATTAGAAATAACCGCATTCCATTGATGCAGAAAGAAGTGCAGTCCAACCGATTCAAGAACTGTTGCATGAATCAGCATGATGTAAACGGCCGTTGAGCTTTTCTTTTTATGATAGGTAAATACAGTGCCAGTGTCTGTCAGAGGCTTTCTTTTCCAAGAAAATAAGGAATAGTGGAAAAGGGCGATTTCAGACATTAAAAGCCTGAGAGCCGCTGAATCAGAAAAATACTTTCCGGCTGCTTTGTCCAAATTGTATTTCAGAAAAGAATCATGGGTGTTCCGCCTATTAAGTTCTTTATAAAATTGCCATATTTTTTGTTTGTTTCCCAGTATTGCAGCCGAGAAGATAAAGATTTCCCCGAGAATAAGCATAAACTGCAGCATATTGGCTGATTGCAGGTGCCCGTCAGGGATAATCACTTGTGAGAGTACATAAGCGGCAAAAAGGACGGGGCTTAAATATAGAATAGAGTGTTTTCTCCTTAAAAGGAGAAAATAAACCAAAGCCGGCAGGACAATATACAAATCCGCCAAAGTGCCCCAATAAACTCCCTTAGGGACAGGAGCTAAATAAGATGTCCGATAAAGCAGGCAATTTGCTGCGATTACCATGCCTGCAAGTACTGCAAAAGTAGCTTTATCATACCTTTTAATGGACAACAACATAGTTCTCACCTCATTTCCATTATATAGGAATTGATGGAGTGCAAGAAGGCCTTTGAGTGCAGCTTTGTGAAACATTTATGAATATTTGACTCCATTTCCAGGTTTCATCAGAGAGGGAAAATCCCGCAAAAATGGCCAGGAATTACCGCTGGCTCTGAGACTATCTATCTGGTTAAATAGCAGTATGAAAACATTACTGAAATATTCTATCATTTTATTGCTTTCCGTCACCTTTGTCTTTGGAACGCGCTTAACAGCGGACGCTTCAACCGTACATACAGTACAAAAAGGGGATACGATGTGGAAAATAGCCCAGCAATATCAGGCGGGCATTACAGAAATCATCAATCTGAATTCCCATATCACAAACCCTCATTTCATTTATCCGGGCCAGAGGATCACCATTCCTTCAGCAGCAGCCGAACAATCTGCCGAAGAACAGGTAGTCCAGCTGGTAAACAAAGAAAGGGCGAAATACGGCCTGAAGCCACTTCAGTCCAACTGGGAGCTCTCAAGGACTGCAAGGTACAAATCCCAGGATATGATCAACAAAAACTATTTTGATCACAACTCTCCAACCTATGGTACACCATTTGATATGATGAAGAGCTTTGGAATTTCCTACAGGACAGCAGGGGAAAATATCGCTGCCGGACAATCCACACCACAGGCTGCAGTCACCGCCTGGATGAACAGTGAAGGCCACCGCAAAAACATCCTCAGCAGCAGCTTCACCGAAATCGGCGTCGGATATGCCAAAGGAGGCAGCTACGGGCATTACTGGACACAGATGTTTATTGGGCGATAGGAAGGCATTGGCTATACTGAACAGCAAATGTATCTTGGAAAAAGAGGGTTCCAGCCTGATGCGCTGGAATCCTCTTTTTATTTAATCGGGGAACAGAACTGAGGTTTATTCATTGAGTTGAAATTTTGCTCGGGCAAACTGGACTGTATAGGTCGAGTGTCTCAGTCGGCTGATCAAAAGCCCTCTGAATTGTGGAGTGTTTGCCAGGGGGTCTTAGTCGGCTGTACTAGTGCCCTCTGATTTGAAAATTGCTAGCCTGAGGGTCTTAGTCGGCTGTACTAGTGCCCTCTGATTTGAGAATTGCTAGCCTGAGGGTCTTAGTCGGCTGAACTAGTAACCTCTGATTTGAGAATTGCTAGCCAGGGGGTCTTAGTCGGGTGAACTAGTACTCTCTGATTTGAAAAATGCTAGCCAGAGGGTCTTAGTCAGCTGAACTAGTACCCTCTGATTTGAGAATTGCTAGCCAGAGGGTCTTAGTCGGCTGTACTGGATCTCGCTAATTTGTATAATACTTGCCAAAGTGTCTCATCTGGATGATATGAGGCACTCTGTTCCGTAAACTGCTTGCCAGAAGGTCTCAGAAAGAATCCGTGAAGCACTCCGGTCTTAGATTCTTAATTCCACACTAGTCTCCTCAAAAAACGCCGTTTGTTTAATCTAATAGGCACTCCGATATTCTTCCTTTCAAGCAGAAAAAACACAATGCCGGCGTATTCTATTCCCGAATCTGTCCACCCGCCATCAAAAGGTGCGGTGGTTCCTTTCAATCCACAACAATATACCCGATCATCGGCCCGTTGCTGTCTCTATCAGGATGGGTAAGGCAGACCAGGCGGTAAATGCCTTCTTTATCAATCTTGACCGGCACTGATGTTTCACCGCCTTTTTTCACGATCCCTTTTATATCAGTTCCTTCAATGATGAACGGATGTTCCATGCCGTTGATGCCGGAAATCTTTAAAACGACTTCTTCGCCTTCCTTGATGAAAATCGTTCCAGGATCCCAGCGGTATGCTTCAAGTTCCTTTCCATCAGGCAGCGTCGCCTTGAATTCGCCTGTGACCATGTGTATTTCTCTTGGAGCCGCCGCTGCTTTATCCTGGCTGAATACACTTATGCTGTCCTTGCCCAGCAAAAACCAGCCTGTTGCCGACACGACAGCTGCCAGCAGAACCAGTGCGAAAATAACGGTACTTCTTTTTAAAACTAAAAATGGCATATACAGATCCCCCTTTGAATTGATCTATATTAAAGATATGCCAGGGGGGCGGGGGAACTTGTCTTATTCCACAAAATATTTTTAATTTTTGTTCCAGCTGGGTAAAAGGCATAAAACAGGAAAGTTTCACCACACTATTCAGGACAACATTTTTGGCGAGGTGTAGTATGTACCGATTATTTACACATAATGATCTTGATGGGATAGGCTGCGGAATATTAGCAAAGCTTGCATATGGTGACAAGGCAGAGGTCCGCTATAATTCGGTCTCCGGATTGGATATACAGATAAGCCGTCATTTGGACCGGCTGAAAAACAAAGAAAAGAAACAGGATATACTGCTGATCACAGATTTATCTGTTAATGAAGAAAATGAACAGCGGCTAAGCCAGCTGCAGAAGGAGGGAGGCTCCGTGCAGCTGATCGATCACCATAAATCCGCTCTGCATCTGAACAGCAGCAGCTGGGCGAGTGTAACCGTGGAATATGATGACGGACGGCTTGCTTCTGCAACGTCCCTGTTTTTCGATTATCTGATCAAGAAAGACCACATAACCCCAACAGAAGCGCTTAAAGAATTTGTAGAGCTCGTCAGGCAATATGATACATGGGAATGGGACCAGAACGGGAACATGAAGGCAAAACAGCTGAATGATCTCTTTTTCCTTCTTTCCATTGAAGAATTTGAAGAGAAGATGCTCGACCGGCTGAGAGATAGCGCGTCATTCGAGTTTGATGAATTTGAGAAAAAACTTCTCGAAATGGAAGAAGACAAGATTGAACGTTATATGAGAAGAAAAAAGCGGGAAATCGTCCAGGCTTTTATAGGGGAGCATTGTGCGGGAATTGTCCACGCAGAGTCTTACCACTCCGAGCTTGGCAATGAGCTTGGAAAGGAATTCCCTCACCTGGACTATATTGCCCTGCTCAGCATAGGCGGAAAAAGGATAAGCTACAGGACCATCCATGATCATATCGATGTTTCAGAAATAGCAGGAAGGTTCGGAGGCGGCGGGCATGCCAAAGCATCAGGCAGCAGCATGACTGAAGAGGCATTTTCCCTTTTTGTGAAAGACGTTTTTTCAGAAGACCCCATTAAGGGTGACGCCTATAAAAATGAACATAATCACAAAGAATCCGGCTCAGGCTCTCTTTATGAGAACAGAAAGGGAGATCATTTCCTCATCTTCAAGGACAACGACTCATGGAAAATTGATGTGAATGGCCGAACAGCAGGGGAAGAATATGACAGCTTTACGGCTGCGGAACATGACCTCAAAAGGAACCATTCCGCCTGGCTGGCCAGAGACGAAAATTTCATCGATTATTTAAAAGATTTCTTCCTTGAAGCAAAACTGAATTCCAGCAAGGGAAACCGCCATTGATAATATGGCGGTTTTTTCCTGTAAAAAACATGCATGACAGAATATAATGGTAGTATCAGTCATAAGGAGGGGGAGAATGGCAGGTTTCATTGTATTTATCATCGTTTTCGTATTCATCTTTGGTATGGCGGTTTCTATCATCAGCGGCAATAAAGGAAAAAGGCGTCCGAGGCTGTATGCGGATAAATTGCCTGAAGGGCTTGGCATCGAAAAAGATGCGGCCAAACCGCTTGCACAGCATTTAGAAAAAGCAATGTCTGACGGATTTCAGTCCAATATAAAAAATAGAATGCTGAAAGAGCATCCTTCCTGGTCGGAAAAGCATTTTGACTGGGTATTCTTTGAGCTTAAAAGATTCTTTGTGCTAAGCAGCATCTTAAAATCGGTGCCGATGTTCAGTGGGAAAGTGGATGCAGTCTGGCATGAGATGCTTATGTTCACAAGAGATTATGAAGATTTCTCGAAAAAGTTCTACAACAGCTTTTTGCACCACACACCCAATATGGAGATAGTTCCCATCCCAGGGGAAAGAGCCTTTTTCGACTGGGTCTACCTTCAGGTCTTTTCTCCGGCAAGAAACAGCCGCTTGATTTGGGGAGAATTTTTGAGAACACCGATTGAGCAGGGCATTTTGCATGATTTCAGAACCAAATCTGAAGGAGAGCTTCTAGCAAAGTATTTCAGGGATGGAGAAGCTGCAAGAGAAATTCAGCTTTATCTGATCCGGCAGCTCAAAAATGATATCAGGGAAGCAGAAATGACTTTCAGCAAAAATGAAAAAAAGCCATTCACGCGGATTTCTTCTTCACATGATATGAGCATGCTTCTTCCGGCAGCCGTATTTTTCTCGATATATGAGCATGATGATTATTCATCACATATTGAAGAGGTGCTTCCTGTAGAAATGATGAAGAGCGGGTATGCGGGTGCGACCTCTTGTTCCGGTTTTGCCTGCAGCACTGATCATGATTCAGATTCCGGCAGCTGTTCAGGGGGGGCGAACTGTTCGGGCGGATCCAGCTGCTCAAGCTGCGGAGGAGGAGGCGGCTGCGGGGGAAGCTAGACCTTTGCAGCCCTGGATAAAAAGTGTTTTTAAACTAAATATGCAGCTTTTAAAAAAGCACACTGTTTGAAGCCATGGTTAATAGATGGCTTTTCAATTTGGCCGGCTATATACCCAGCCTCAACATTCACCAAACCTGTTATTTTTCATTTTTGTAACAATTCATAAACAAGCCCATTTGCCGCAAAATATTTTGGTACAATCAAAATTAGGGAATTTAGCACTATCAAAATCAGCAAATGGAGATTGACAGATGAAGAAATTTTTATCCGCTTTAATGGTTTTCATGCTTACTGTACACGCCGGACAGAGCGCTGTCGCAAAAGAAGAAAAAGAACCTGCCATAGTGAGTGAGGCTGCGGTTTTAATTGATTCGCAATCAAATGCTATTTTATACAGCAAAAATGGATCTGACCGGATGTATCCAGCCAGCCTGACAAAGATTGCCACCGCTATTTATGCTATAAAAAAAGGAAATCTGGATGACATGGTGACTGTCAGCAGGAGTGCTGTTGAAACAGAAGGGACTAAGGTTTATTTAGAAGAAGGCGAGAAGACAACGCTCAGGCATCTGATCGAGGGGATGCTGATAAACTCAGGGAATGATGCTGCTGCAGCTATTGCCGAGCATATTGACGGAAATATAGAAGAGTATGAGAGAAATTTGAACACATTCCTGGAAAAAGAAGTGCATGTCCATAATACCCATTTTACAAATCCGCACGGCTTGTTTGATGAAAGGCATTATACGACAGCTGAAGACATGGCTCTTATTACCAGCTATGCCTTGAAAAACAATACCTTCAGAACGATTTACGGGACAAAAGAGCTCGCATGGGATGGAGAAAGCTGGGATACAACGATATTTACCCACCATCGGATGCTAAAAGGGGAAGTGCCATATACCGGGATAACCGGCGGAAAGACAGGGTTTGTGAACGAAAGCAAGCAGACGCTGGCCACTTCCGCAGAAAACGGAAAAATCCAGCTGACTGCCATCGTCATGAAAGCAGATTTCAAGAGGGATATCTATAATGATACAAAAACCTTATTTGACTACGGCTTCAGCCGTTTCAAGTCTTCTGTGATCAGCAAAGAAACTTCCTTTCAAAAAGGGGACCAGATTTATTTTAGCGGAAAAGACCGCTTTGTCACATTACCGCTGAATCATTTTGAAAAAATCGTCACAGAAGAAGGCCTTTTGAAAATCGTTGATGGAAGCGGAAAACTGATTCAAATCTTCCCCCTCGAGCCGGAGGCCGTAAAAGCTGCAGGTCCTTCTGAAGCGGTCCAGGCACAGGAAATGGAGGAGACACCGGTTAAGTCAGGGGTCTTTTACATGGTATTTGTGCTTTTACTGGCTTCTCTTTACATTATGTCACGGAAACTATACCGCAGAATCAAACAAAGGCATTGAATCAGCTGATTCAATGCCTTTTTATAAAAGAAAAGACTAAAGAGTAACCTTTAGTCTTCTGCGCCATTTATTGAAGCCTTGATTCAACCTGCTGGCAAACTTCATCTGCCGATAACCCGTTTGCCTCGATGACTGAAGATTGTGTGAAAGTATCCTGCATCCCCATAACATTGGAGTCCAGTCCTGTCACTACACAGCAGGAGCAATTCTGGGCATCCTCCTGAGTTTTCATGTCAATTACATCATAACCTTTCGCACGGAGTGCCTCCTGGATATTGGTAAGAGATTGTTCTACCGCAATACGTTTCGCCATAACTTACACCTCCTCTGAATGTTATGATGCCTGAAAGAGCGTGGTCTTATTCCCATGAATGAGATGGGACTTGGGAGTTAAAAGTAATAAACGGAGGTGTTTAAGATGGCCAAACATAAAAAAGATCCTTCCAAAACCGGCTTAAGCTCGCCTGAAGTTGAGGGACAGGGCACGACCAATAATGAAACAGGCAGGTTCAAAGCTGATTCAGCAAGAAAAAAGACAAAAAAACAAGATGTCTGACCCCTGAAAATCTTAGCCTGATACTAAACCGGAACTTGATCAGGAATAAGAAAAACCAGGAAAGCAGTGCTTTCCTGGTTCACTTTTATTTATACATTTCAGCTACCTGTTTTTGCAGGTCTGTGTTTTCCAAGTATTCATCATAAGTCATTTGCTTATCAACAGTGCCGTTCGGAGTGATTTCAATGATCCGGTTTGCAATGGTCTGGATGAACTGATGGTCATGAGAAGCGAAGATCATGGAACCTTTGTAGCTGGTCAATCCGTTATTCAATGCTGTGATAGATTCAAGATCCAAATGGTTTGTCGGCTCATCAAGAAGAAGCACATTCGCACCGCTCAGCATCATCTTTGAAAGCATGCAGCGGACTTTTTCTCCACCAGAAAGCACGCTGGCTTTTTTCAGCACTTCTTCGCCTGAGAACAGCATTCTGCCAAGGAATCCGCGCAGGAAGCTTTCACTCTCATCCTGAGGGGAGAATTGGCGCAGCCAGTCAACAAGGTTAAGTTCGCTGTTTTCAAAATACTGCGAGTTGTCTTTAGGGAAATACGCCTGTGAAGTCGTGATGCCCCATTTAAATGAACCGCTGTCCGGTTCCATTTCTCCGGTAAGGATTTTGAACAATGCCGTTTTTGCAATTTCATCTGTACCGACAAGTGCAATTTTATCGTCTTTATTCATAATGAAGCTGACATTGTCGAGCACCTTGACACCGTCGATCGTCTTGCTGATACTGTCTACCCTTAAAAGATCATTTCCGATCTCGCGCTCCGGCGTGAATCCAACATAAGGATAACGGCGGGAAGAAGGCTTGATATCATCAAGGGAGATCTTATCGAGCAGCTTTTTCCGGGAAGTTGCCTGCTTGGATTTTGATGCATTTGCACTAAAACGGGCAATAAAGCTTTGCAGCTCTTTGATTTTTTCTTCTTTTTTCTTATTTGCATCAGATGCCATCCTGGAAGCCAGCTGGCTTGATTCATACCAGAAATCATAGTTCCCGACATAAACCTGGATTTTTCCGAAATCAAGATCGGCAATATGCGTACAAACTTTATTAAGGAAGTGCCTGTCATGGGAAACGACAATGACTGTGTTTTCGAAGTTGATCAGGAACTCCTCAAGCCAGCGGATTGCTTTGATATCCAAGTGGTTTGTAGGCTCATCTAGCAGAAGGACATCAGGCTTGCCAAATAGAGCCTGTGCAAGCAGGACTTTTACTTTATCTGATCCTGTAAGATCTTCCATCTTTTTATTATGGAGCTCTTCGCCAATTCCAAGGCCTTTAAGCAGGATGGCCGCTTCAGATTCAGCTTCCCAGCCGTTCAGTTCAGCAAATTCACCTTCCAGCTCAGCTGCCTTCATTCCATCTTCATCAGAGAAATCAGCTTTCATATAGATGGCGTCTTTTTCCTGCATAACCTGGTATAGGCGGGCATGGCCCATGATGACCGTCGTAAGTACCTCATGCTCCTCATACTCATAGTGGTTCTGCTTTAATACTGCAAGACGTTCTCCTGGGCCAAGTGATACATTACCCGTCTGGGACTCGATTTCTCCAGAGAGGATTTTCAGGAATGTCGACTTCCCGGCACCATTGGCGCCGATAAGGCCATAGCAGTTACCGGGATTGAATTTAATATTAACATCTTCGAACAGCTTCCTGTCGCCATAACGAAGACCTACGTTGCTGACAGTTATCATATAGGTTTGATTCCTCCAAAAAAAACAATATCGTAAGAATTATAACACTTTCAGCGTCCAAGAGCGAATCTTTCCAACAGGTGCCTATGAAAAGAAAAAGGTAGAATAAGAAGAAAGGCAAGAGAAAAAGTTTCAGCTGAGAAGAAATGGGAAATAGATAGAGTAAATCAGCTGACTCAGAATGCGTGCCAATTTTTTATAAATAAAATTATCAAAAATTATTCACATTTAATTTGCCGAATGTCATAGTTTTTTCATATTTTTCATGTAAAATGAAAACATACAGGCAAAACAAAGGAGTTTTTTGACATGGCTAAAAAGCAGCTCGTCGATTTAGTTAACCGTTTGAAAAAATCCGGCATAAAGATAAGCTTCACTAAGCCAAAATCTGACTACCTGCTGCACATTAACCAGGCCGGAAAGATATCTTCCTCCACGAACTGAGACTAGAGAGGTACAGGAGACAGGCACATATACAGCTGTCTCCTGTTGTGCAGCCTGAAGAACATAAGAAACATACGAATGAATATACATACAAAAGGCTGACCTGCCTCTCCGGCAGTCAGCCTTTTTCGTGCTTAAGAAAAAATCCAGGCCGTGGGAACCCTGGATTTACAGCTCCTTCAAAATCTTCTTATATACTTCTTTTCTATCAAAACTTTCACCCATTGGGAACTTTTTAATATATTTATTGTCTTTATCCAGGAGATAAACATAGGTGCTGTGCACATAGAAGCCATCCCCGGGATCACGGTACTGAAACTGGAAGGCATTGGCGAGCTCCTGTATTTCCTGCTGGTCTTCTTTCATGCTGTCTCGATCTCCAGTCAGGAACACCCAGTTCCCGTCTTTATTAATTTCAAAAGTGTCCATATACTTACTCAGCACTTCAGGTGTGTCGCGATAAGGGTCAATGGTTACTGTCATGAATTTTACTTTATTGCCAAAAACATGATCTTTCTCCAGATCGCTTCTGAGCATATTCATTTTTTGTGTTGTTGTGGGACAGATATCAGGACAATGGGTATAGATAAATTCAACTAATGTTAAGGTCTGTCCACGCTCGCTGAAATCATAGGTTTCACCATTTTCATTAATCAATGATAGATCTTCAGGAATTTCTGCTGAATGATCCCTGATGACAAAAAAAGCAATCCCTGCAGAAATCCCGGCAATAATAAGGATAGAGCTGATCCAATAAAGTTTCTTCATTTCGTTCCCTCCCACTTAAGAATAGGGAAGAGAAGGAAAAAATGACATGGATATTATGTGAAATTTTAAAAGCAGGAGCAAAAAAATATTCATCCGGCTCCGTGGCATATGGACAGCACTATCTGGGTGATTCGATAATTTCTCAAGTAGAGTTATAAAAGAAAAAAAGGAGCCCGCGGGCCCCTCTTTTAATGATTGGATCAGTTCATTCCGATCCAGACGCTCTTCACTTCTGTATAATTATTCAAAGCGTAGGATCCCATTTCCCGGCCCATGCCAGACTGTTTATAGCCGCCGAATGGGGAGGCTGCGTCAAAGGCATTATAGCAGTTGACCCAAACAGTTCCTGCCCTGAGCTGACTGGCGATATAATGGGCTTTGGAGACGTCCTTCGTCCAGACGCCCGCCGCCAGGCCGTATTCGCTGTTATTTGCCCTGGCAATCAGTTCATCAAGATCTTCATACGGCATCGCCGAGATGACAGGACCAAAGATTTCTTCTTTGGCAATCGTCATCTCATCACGTACATCGGCAAAGATAGTAGGGGAGACAAAATAACCTTCTTCATATGGCTTATTTCCGCCGACAAGCAGTTCCGCTCCTTCGCTGACGCCTTTTTCAATATATCCAAGGACCCTGTTCTGCTGTTCTGTTGAAACGAGAGGGCCGATCTGCGTATCAGCATGCAGGCCGGCACCCTGCTTGATCTTCTTGGCATGATCTACCATATCGGACACTACATTATCAAACTGCTTTTTCTGGATGAACACACGCGATCCTGCACAGCATACCTGGCCCTGGTTGAACATGACTCCGTTCAATGCGCCTGGGATGGCCTTTGTCATGTCGGCATCAGGAAGGATGATATTCGGCGACTTCCCGCCAAGTTCCAGCGTGACACGTTTCAGTGTCTTGGAAGCCCTTTGCATGATCATTTTTCCGACCTCTGTAGAACCGGTGAACGCGATCTTATCGACCAGAGGATGATCCACAAGCGGCTGGCCTGCTGTTTCACCAAAGCCGGGGACGATATTCACGACTCCTTCAGGGAAGCCCGCTTCCTGGATTAATTCTGCCAGATACAGAGCGGAGAGAGGTGTCTGCTCTGCCGGCTTGAGAACAACCGTACATCCTGTGGCGAGTGCCGCCCCAAGCTTCCACATTGCCATGAGGAGAGGGAAGTTCCAAGGGATGATCTGGCCGACCACTCCAACAGCCTCGTGGCGTGTATAGTTAAAGAATGGGCCGTTTACCGGAATTGTCTGTCCGACGATTTTTGTCGTCCAGCCCGCATAGTAGCGCATATGCTCAACAGCAAGCGGGATATCAGCTGCAGAGGTTTCCCTGATTGGCTTACCGTTGTCCAGGGTTTCAAGCTGTGCCAGCTCTTCTTTGTGTTCTTCCATTAAATCTGCGAGTTTATACATTAATCTGCTTCTTTTAGCGCTGCCCATCTTGGACCATTTTCCTTCATCAAATGCCTTCCTTGCAGCGAGCACGGCTCTATCAATGTCTTCAGGACCTGCTTCATACAGGGTCGCCAGAACTTCACCGGTAGCAGGGTTATAGCTTTCAAATGTTTTCTGAGAGGCGCTTTCCACGAATTCTCCATTAATGAAAAGCTTTTTCTTTCCGGCCAGGAACTTTTCTACTTTTTCCTTCAAATTAATTGTTAATTGGGTCATTGCAATTCCTCCCTGAAATTAATTTATGTAGCCAAAAGCCTATTTTGATAGCGCTTCCATAAACTATGTTAGCATTTACAGATTCTATTATTCAAATAAAAAGAGAACAAATTTTCAGATAGTTTTCGACAATATTCTTCTGCGCTTTTTGTCTATCCCTTCAAATTTCTGATAAAAAGAAAAATTCTATTTACTTCTGTGGCCTCCCTTGTATATGATTATATTGTATTAAATAATTTGTTCAGCAAAAGGGGTATGTTGTATGTTAGGTGCCGTTCTTAACTAAACCGTTAATCAAATACGGTCATTCCGGGGCTCTTTCTTAAAAGATTAAGGAAGGGAACTTTTATTTAAGTGTGCCCATGGAATAGAGTTAAGAACTCGGTCATAGCCTGCAGCATTTTCTATCAGTGGAAAGCTGTGTTCTTTGAGCACAGCTTTTTTGAATACTGATATATGCTGAATCCTATTTTTGGGAGCCGCAATGATATAGTTCATTGCGGCTTTTTGTATTGATAAAAAGGAGGAAAAAAATTGAATTCACACACTTATGAGTCTTTAGATTTCCATGTGGTAAAAGAAAATGCGGCTCAATTCGCTTTGACGGAAGGAGGAAGAAAAAAGATACTCAGCATGGAGCCATCCTTTCTAAAAGGCCAGATCGATGCACTGGCAGACGAAACTGCTGAGGCAGCTGCAATTCTTAAAACCGGAAGCAGTGTTCCCATCGGCAGTATGAAAGGGGTTGAAGCCCTGCTGTCATCATTCCACAAAGGAATTGTGCTGCGGGTAGAACAGCTTAGCAGGCTATATGAATTTCTGCAATCCTGCAAGAAGCTTAAGAAGTATATGAAAGACAAGTCTAACCTTGCTCCAAGAATATCTTCCTATATACTCTCTGTTGACGAGCTGCCTTTCCTTGCAGAAGAACTAATGCGCTGCATCCGGAATGGGGGGATAGATGACCATGCCAGCAAGGACCTCCTGAAGATCCGCAAACAGATTGCTATCCAGGAAGAAAGGCTTAAGGAAAAATTGAACCAGATCCTGAAATCAGCTAAATATAAAGAGGTTTTGCAGGAGGGGGTAGTCAGCCAGAGGAATGGCCGGTATGTGGTGCCGGTAAAGAAGGAATACAGGTATAAGATCAAAGGGTCAGTACTGGACAGAAGTGCTTCAGGTTCAACCCTTTTTATTGAACATGAAGAAATCGGAGCACACCAGGACCAGCTGAATTGGCTGCATTCAGATGAAGAGTCGGAAATCCTGAACATTCTCTTGTACTTGACAGGGCTGGCGGAGGATAAGCATGAAGAAATCAAGCTGGCGGCCGAGACAATGATCCATTATGATATCGTTTTTGCAAAGGGAAAATACGGGCTGGCGATTGAGGGCATCCCAGTTTGTTTTCAGGATGATCAGTCTTTCCGCCTCCTTGATGCCAGACATCCTTCGCTGGGGAGCTCAGCAGTCCCTCTAACTATAGAGCTTGGACAGAGCGGAACTACAGCCCTTGTGATAACGGGACCGAATACAGGAGGCAAAACAGTTGCCATCAAAACGGTCGGCCTGCTCGTCCTGATGGCTCAATGCGGTCTGCTTCTCCCGGTTTCCCAGGGAAGCTCAATGGGCATATTCCAGAAGATCCTGGTTGATATAGGGGACGGCCAAAGCATTGAAGAAAACTTAAGCACCTTCAGCTCCCGGATAAAAAATATAGGCGAAATCTTAGAAGAATCCACTGCTGACTCCCTGGTGCTTCTGGATGAACTTGGCTCAGGCACTGACCCGGGGGAGGGAATGGGGCTGGCAGCAGCTATTCTGGAGCAGCTGCACAGGAAAGGAGCTGCTATCCTGGCAACAACGCACTATAAAGAGATCAAATCTTTTGCAGAGCATCATGAAGGCTTTATAAATGGAAGCATGGAATTTGATCTTGCCACCTTAAAGCCAACATACAGGCTGAAAATAGGAGAGTCAGGAGAAAGCCAGGCATTTGCCATCGCTTTAAAGCTTGGAATCCATCCGAAGCTGATTGAAAGGGCCCATTACTATTCATACGGGATAGAGAAGAGCTATCCACAGGAACTTTCAGATGATACAGCAAAGAAAAAGATGGAGAGGCAAATATTTGTTCAGAAGCACGAAAAGAAAAGAGAGAAGACAGCAAAAATAGAAAAGCCTGCCGCCTTTAAAACAGGTGACAATGTACTCTATACAAGTACAGGTGAACTGGGGATTATTTATAAAGGACCAGACAGCCGGGATCAATATATTGTGCAAATTAAAGGAGAGAAAAAGGAGATCAACTCTAAAAGACTCAAGCTGTATATTAAGGCAGAGGAGCTATATCCGGAAGAATATGATTTTTCCATCATATTTGATACAAAAGAGAATCGGAAAGTTCTGAAGCAGATGGGTAAGAAGCATGTAAAAGGTTTAAGTGCAGATGCTGATGATTAACATATAAAAAGAAAGGAAAGAAGCGAAGTGCTTCTTTCCTTTTTGCATACTTACAAAAGCATTCCTGCAATTGCTGCGCTCAGCAATGAAGCCAGCGCACCTGCTACGACTGCTTTGAATCCGAGTTTAGCGATATCGCCTCTCCGGTCGGGAGCCAGGTTTCCAAGACCGCCAAGAAGGATGGCCATGGATGAAATATTGGCAAATCCGCATAGAGCGAAGCTGATGATGGCTGAAGTTTTTTCAGACAGATTCCCGATTTCAGGGGCAAAGGAAGAATAGGCCACAAATTCATTCAGAACAAGCTTTTGACCGATATATCCCCCAGCCTGAACCGCTTCTGACCACGGAACACCCACCGCAAATGCAATTGGCGAGAATACATAGCCGAGAATCATTTCAAGAGACAGATTGTCTGCACCGAATAGCCCGCCGGCAAAGCCGATCAATCCGTTAATCATAGCAACAAGCGCTATGAACGCCAAAAGCATGGCACCGATATTCAATGCAAGCTGAAGGCCGACACTGGCGCCTTTTGCGGCTGCATCTACTACATTGACAGATTCTGTATCTTTCTCAATAGTAATCTCTTTATCTGTCTGTGATTGTTCTGTTTCCGGAATCATGATCTTTGCTAATACCAGGCCTGCAGGAGCAGCCATGAAGCTGGCAGCAAGGAGATATTCCAGCGGCACCCCCAGCAGGGAGTAACCGATAAGGACTGAACCTGCAACTGAAGCAAGTCCGCCCGTCATGACAGCGAATAATTCCGACCGGGTCATCTTACTGATGAATGGACGGACGATGAGAGGAGCTTCTGTCTGGCCCACAAAAATATTTGCTGCTGCAGAAATGGATTCTGCCTTGCTTGTCCCCAGCAGTTTTGAAAGTCCTCCGCCGATAATCTTGATAACCCACTGCATGACACCAATGTAATAAAGAACAGAGATTAAAGATGAGAAGAATATGACAGTCGGCAGAACCTGAAAGGCAAATACCATCCCGATATTCGTTCCATCGGCAAACAGGCCGCCAAACAGGAAGTTGATTCCTTCGTTCGCATAGCCTACGATATTGTTCACCGTTTCAGTGAGCATCTCTAGTGCTTTTTTCCCCGCATTCCATTTTAAAACAGCAAAAGCAAAGATAAGCTGTATGGCAAGTCCGCCAGCTATCGTCCTTAGATTGATCGCTTTTCTGTTTGAAGAGAAGAGAAGTGCGATTCCAAGAACGACTGCAATCCCAAATAGTCCCCAAAGTAAATTCATCAGTTCCACCCCTTAACAACTAATAGTAATCTCTAGCTTATAAAAATCTTCATAAACGTCTTCCAAATGTTGTATGAGAACAGACGTCAGACATCCAACTAATTTACCTGTTTCATTTTAACATGAATCCGTTTACAGTCCAGTATTTTGTTTAATAAAATTGTTTAGAAAATTAATACATGGATTCTATTTTCCATATTCGCTTTTGCGGAAAATTAAATATGGTTAGTCTGAGCAGGTTCAGGGAAACAGAAGAAAAAACAAAGGGGGGATTGGATGGATCCTTATTTTTTCGGTATTTATGCTATCATTTACACTCTGCTGCTGGTTTGGGGAATTTTTCTTTTATTTAAAAAGGGAAGGTCCACATACGGAGATGTGCTGCTAGTTGTGATTGCCGGCCTGATCTATGATAATAGCATCCTTGCAGCAGGACGGATAGCCGGAGAATCTGACATGCTTCTGTCTCTCAATAGAATGCGATTTATTTTACATGCCGCCGCAACACCTCTCCTCGTTCTCTTTGCCTGGTATGCTGCAAAAGAATCGGGTGCAAGGGTGCTTGATCAAAAGAAAAGCCTGGGGATTGCCTGGATCATAACCATTGTATTAATGTCTATAGAATTCTTTGCCATCAGGAATCTTCAGCTTGAGGCAGTAACTGAATACGGGGTGCTGAAATATGCACCATTGCATGCTCACGGTCCTCCAATAATGGTGATCGGTGTATCGGTCTTTCTCTTGATATCCGGAGTTATTGTCTGGAAAAAAACAGGCTGGTTCTGGATGTTTGCCGGAATTGCTATTATGGCTGCAGGAAGTGCTGTACCATTTGATCCAGGCAGTGCTGCAGTTACGAATCTGTTTGAGCTAATCTTAATTGCCAGCCTGCTTTTGACAAAAAAATATTTGGATAGGAATGCCGTATAAAAATGCGGGGCAGAAATTGCTCCGCACTTTTTTTCGCAACATATACTGGTCCAGCTTTAGGAATATCCGCACTTGTCCCCGGACGTTTGTCCATTAGCTGACAGGCCCTCCTGCATATGATGTTAGCGGACAACATATCGGAGGTGATTGAAATGTCAAGAAGCTATTACAATCAGTGCAGAGGCGGCATGGGCCGAATGGTGCGGATCCGGACTGTGCATGGAAGAGAGCATGTGGGAGTTATTGAACGTGTTACACCTTCAAAGGTTTTTATCAGACCTGCAGGCGGCAGGAATTACGGCGGCCACGGCTATGGAGAGTTTGATGGATTTGCGTATCCTTACGGCTGGGGCTGGGGCTGGGGAGGCTTTGGCATCGGCATTGCGTTCGGAGCAATTGCTGCTTTAGCTTTTGTCCCATTTCTATGGTAAGAGCTCAATTAAGCACAAAGATACTATTAGCCCATTCAAAACAGTCATCCTTCTCATACAATACCCTAGGTCGTGCATAAAGGGGGTGCAATGAATGAGCGGTGGAGCTGGATACGGCTACGGCGGCGGGTTTGCCCTTATCGTCGTGCTTTTCATCCTTTTGATTATTGTTGGCGCTGCTTATGTTGGGGGAGGCTTCTAATCCTTTCTGCATTTGAGCAAAAGGAATCTGTTTTCAGGCAGATTCCTTTTTGCGTTTTCCCCCTAAACCATTCTTGCTCGCATGGATGATCTCCCTGAATTAAAATCCTGAAAAAGAAAACAATATAATGACAGCCTCAAGGAGGGATTCATCATGCCAAAAGAAGCACAGGATGACATGTCACAATACAAAATGCCGGATGCGTTAAAGAAACAGCGCAATTCATCCTACCAAGTCGGCTATACCGCTACAACAGGCAATCAAACCGGCGGAGAACCTGAAGTGGGCAAAAGGGCAGACTATAAGAATTGACTTGAATCAAGCTGCGCTATGCAGCTTGATTCTGTCACTTTATCTTGCTCTTGCTACAATGCCATTGTGCACTTTTATAAATCCGTGCTGAAGAATTTCCAGTCCGTTTTCATACATATAAAGCCCCATCTGTTCGACTGTCATAAGCTCCCGGTACGTGTGGTTCATAACATCGGCCATTATTTCATAATAAAGCTTGGACCTGAGCTGTGCTCTTGGAGTCGTCATAATGATATACCCTGATGGTTTCACAAAACTTCTGTGCCAATCGACCACCTCGGGCTTTAATTTGTCAGGGAAATGCTCCAGCAGCCCCACGCTCAAGACAATATCAAATTCCTTCCCATAAGGCAGATTCCTGATATCCTCCACTACATAGTCAATTTGGAAATCATTTTTGTAAAAAGGTTTTCTGCCCCCTGTTTGTTTATTTTGGCCAAGGAAGGGATATGATTCCGGAAATTCATCAAAGCGTGCATCCCTGCAAAACGGATCATAATCCACCAGTACTGCTTCTCCGCCTGGATACATGGCAGACAGCTGCATTGCTTCATATCCTTCTGCAGCACCTAAAAAAAGGATACGGGGTTTTTCAAGGTTCAAGTTGGCAAATAGGCCTCTTTTTCCGCGCGGATCCCAAATCCCATCCTGAATCCTGTGAACATAATTCCATAGTGACAGCCTTACCAGCTCGCCCAAAGCTGATTTCGCTGCACGGGGCTTCATCATAGCTGCATTTTTCAAGAATTCCTTCTTAGACCTGTCCATTTCGGCTGGGACATCCTTAACAAACCACTGATGAAAGGAACGGTTGAACATTTCCCAGGATGTATGGACGGGAAGTTCCTTTTCATGCTCCCTTTCCCAGTCATGCTTTTCTTTTGCAAATGATGTCACTTCGTACGGCTTCCCGATGTCTTTCCACGAGAGCAAGGACCAATCCCTTACAGTGTTCATCTTAATGAATCTGCCGGCCTGCTTTTCCGTATACTCTCGCATATCCTTCCTGTAAGAGGGAAGGAGAGAGGTTTCCTCCTGAATCTCATCTGCTTTTATTTCGGTTTCAAGCAACAATACCACCCCGTTTGTAAGCGTTATCAATATTTATTCAACACAGGAAATGTCAATCCCTTTAAAAGGCGGAAATAAAACGACTTTCCTATGGCTTTACTGATTCATATTGTGATGGGACCATTTAGCTGGATAATCCTCGTGACTAATAGTGTGTTTACAGGTCTGTAAAACTTGATTTCACAAAAATGATCTAATCATTAGCAGCAATGACACAAAAACCGTCTAAAGATAAAAAGAGCAGGATATCCTGCTCTTAAATCGCCGCAGCCATCTTTTTTCTTTCTAATGTTAGAGCCGCAAACAGGAAGGAAAGCGCTGCTGCAAAACGAACAGCTGAAGTTATGCTCATAGCCGATAACATACCGAAATGATCAAGCAGGAACACTCCGAATTGCGGGGCGATAAAACCGACAAGGGATAACAAAAAGTTATAGTTGGCTATATAGCTGGTCCGGTTTTTTTCCGGCGAAGCATTAAGAAGCTGATTGAACAGCAGCAGATTAGTCCCCGAAACAAAAAGGCCGATCCATAGATTGATTAGCGTCAGGTAAACAAGATTGGATGAAGCGACTGTAAGGAGCGGGGCCGTTGCCATGCCAGCTGCTGCGATGAATAGGATAAAGCTGTTGCCTTTCCTGTCCGCCGCTTTAGCCCACCATTTAATGCTGACAATCTGGGCCAGCTGGTTGGTTACAGAAAACAGGGAAAGCCACAGGGCAGTAGCTCCTGCTTCCTTTATTTGATATATGCTGAAAATGGACCATGCCATCTGGGCACCAAAATTAAATAAAAGTCCGCAGACAACAAATGTAAGGAATGGCTTGTGCCTGAAAACAGCTAATGATAGTTTCTTTGTCTTGATGCCCTCTTCCGGCTTTTCTTTTATCACCGGGCTTTCTTTATGCTTAAAAAGGTAATAAACTTCCAGCAGCGCAAAGAGGAAGCCGAGCACAAAGAGAAATTGATACGGAAAAGGGGAACCTTGGTCATACTGCTGCAGGAAAAATCCTGTCCCGAAAGTTATAAACATGGCAGCAATTGTATTAAGGCGGTTGCGTGTGCTAAAGAATTCACCGCGTCTTTTTTCAGGGACCAGATCTCCGATCATGGACTGCCAGGACAGTCCGGAAACAGCTCCCGGGAAATTGAGCAGACCAATAAGCCCAACAAGAAACCATGGCGCATATTCCTTTGGCAGGAAAGGTACAAATAAAATCAGCATAAAAAGAAATCTTGTCGCAAATGTAGAAGCAACAGCCACCCTTTTTTTGCTCCGTGAACGATTGATCCAAACTGCTCCAGGAATGATGGCCAGAAGGCCGATGATAGAAGGAAGGGAACTTATCAGTCCCATCTGCTGATTTGTTGCCTCAAGAACACTGATGGCCAGTAGGGGGATGTAGCCGTTGACCGCATTCGTAGAAATAGTAGAAGCCAGGCCATTATAGATGCTCAGCTTTTCATTTTGTGTATATTTCAATTCTTAATCTCCTTTTTCCTTTTTCGTTGCCGCAATGGATTGTATGCTTTCGCTTCTCAAAAAACAATACATTTGGCATAAAAAGGGTAAAAGGTGGGACCTTCTCGATTAAGAACATAGACCTATTGAAGGACTTATGTCACATGACAAAATCATTATTAACACTGGAATAATTTAACTTTACCGGTAAAATCTTTCCCTGTTTCCTCTATAGTTTACGTTTTTCCACCAGGGGTACTTATTCTAGGAAGGCTTATCCAGCCAGACTAAAATACACCTGTCGAGGAGGAATTTTATGTTTTATCATGTAAAAGAACTGCAATTCGAAGCAAGGCCGGAACGTCCGGATCCCTTGTTTGCCAAGAAGCTGCAAGAGCTGATCGGCGGGCAGTATGGAGAAATGACCGTTGCCATGCAATATATGTTTCAGGGATGGGCTACACGCGGCAACGAAAAGTACCGGGACCTGCTTTTGGATATAGGTACAGAAGAAATCGGACATGTTGAAATGCTTGCTACCATGGTTGCCCGCCTGCTAGATAACGCACCTGTCAAGGACCAGGAAGATGCAGCAAAAGATCCTGTCATTGGTGCAGTCCTCGGCGGGATGAATCCGCAGCACGCGATTGTAAGCGGACTTGGTGCCCGCCCGAGCGACAGTGTCGGCAACCCTTGGATGGGCAGCTATACCATTGCAAGCGGCAACCTTCTGGCTGACTTCAGGGCTAACCTGAATGCAGAATCCCAGGGGCGCCTGCAGGCCGTACGCCTGTATGAAATGTCTGATGATGCTGGAGTTAAAGATTTGCTTTCTACCCTCATTGCCCGCGATTCTTACCATCAGAATCAATGGATGGCAGCAATCGCTGAACTTGAGGAAAAAGAAGGCATCATTACACCAAGCACATTCCCTCGCGAACTTGAGAAAAAGGATATTGCTTATAAACTATATAATCTTTCTGAAGGCCAGGAAAGCGGCGCAGGACGGTGGGCAAGCGGACCTGCACTTGATGGCCAGGGAGAATATGAATATGTTGCTGATCCTAAACCGAATGCCGAGAAGCCATTTCTGAACCCGGCTCCTAAAAGCCTTCATAATACGCTGCCGGAAGACTTAAAAAATCAATAAAGAAAGAGTCATGGCCCGGGGTATCCAGCTCCGGGTTTTTTCCTGCAGCCGGGAAAAATATGAAAAAGCAGCAGGAGGATCAAAATGAGCGTATTCAATGTAATCAGCCATAGACCCTACCCTCTTCCAAAGTTACCCTGGCTAATGACGCAGACTTGGACTGATGTGGTGTTTGTACATTGGCCAGTGGAGGCTTCTTCCATCAGAAGCTCCGTGCCTGATGGTATGGAAATAGATATTTACAGAGGCCAGGCATGGATCAGTATAGTTTTCTTTTCTCTGAAGGAAGCAGGCTTGATAATCACCCCGAGATTTTCGCTAAAAGAAAAAGTCCATGAAATGAACGTCCGGACCTATGTGAAGAGAAATGGAAAACAGGGAGTCTATTTTTTCAGCCTTGATACGAATTCCCTGCTCAATACAGTTGGTCCGAGACTTGCTTATTTCCTCCCATATTTTTGGGCTGATTTGAAAAAAGAAAGAAATAATGAAAGCTTAACCATAAAAGCTGCCAGGAAAAGCAGCCATCGTAAATACAAATGCAGCTTAAGCACCTGCGGACAAACATACACAGCTGAAAAAGGGTCACTTGATGAGTGGCTGACTGAGAGATATTGTTTATTCAATAGAAAAGGGGGGCGATATTTAAGGACGGATATCCATCATAAAAAGTGGAGATTGATGCAGGCGGAGGGCAGGGCAGCAGAGAATTCCTTTTTACCGCCGGAGCTTGAAGGTGCAGCCGCAGAAACACCTATCTTCCATTATTCCAAAAGCCAGACCAGCTTCATATGGCCATGGATGCTGGATTAAAAAATAACAGCCGTCAAATGCGGCTGTTATTTTTTCCTGTTCTGATGCTTTTCTGCCAGCTGCCTTTTGACTTCGTTGTAAGAAAGTCCCGAAGCTGCATTTTTTTTCTTTACTTCTTCAATATCAGTTCCTGCAGCAGTATACCTTTTATTAGACTCCAAGCATATTCCCTCCAGTTCTTTTTATTTAACAGGTTAAAAAGGCAGAACCTGCACATACTAGAAAAAAAGGAGGCGGTTCCTATTTTTTTCAACAAGAGAGCACAAGAAGAAAAGCCAGAAGATATCTTAATGGATACTGAAGTATACTCCTGCGCCGGTGAATCCTGCAATGGGTGGATGAGGAAAGATTTCGCATCCGATGACTTATTATGCCCCCTTTGCGGAACAGGTATGACTGCTGAAATAAGAGAGCTTCCAAAGATTTGATGCTGCACGATTAATGGGAAGAAGCCTGAACCTTTGTCAGGCTTCTTTTTGTTGGCATAACGCAGAGTATTTATGCCGCGTTCCTGGAACAAGGCTTTTCCGCTTTTCTATTGTCCAGCTCCGCCGGCTAGAGCCTCGAGTCATAAGCCACGCAAGGATTAAAGGCAAAGAACGCCTTTTATCCTTGCGCGTCTTATGCTTGTCGGCTCTGGGCAAGCCGCTTCCGCTTTTCTATTCATAATGTTCTTCAAATGCTTTTTCTGCGGCGGCTTGTGAGGTGAACAGGGCGTCGTCGTCCTCAATTACGTGAAAGGTTTCGTTTAGGAACAGGGCATACGCGTTGGGATCTTTGGGATGCTGGACGATTTCTGCTGCCCGGATATTTGAGACCGTAGGGGTATGGGGGTTGTTATATATAACAAATACTTCGTCCCCGGCTTTTACTTCTTTAGGATTGATCATATCCATATTGGCATTCTCCTTTATAAGTTCTCGTTTTGCTGTCCAATTTCGCCTGCAGCTATGATGCTATTGGCTGTTTCCAGTGATTCATGCTCATTGACAGAGTCTCCGGGCGTATTTCTTTCGTTTATCCCGCGAGCATCAGTGTCTATTGTCATTTCAGGCTCAGAAGGTGCAAAATTCTTAGGGTCTTCTGTTTCTTTCTCCTGCAAGTATATCCCCTCCTTTTTTCGAACCATCTATTTAAAAGTTTTTCCTGATGTATCTCCACTATGCATTACGACCAAATTAAAGCAGAGGCTTTAGGATCTGAGCAGCGGGAATACGCATAACAGATAGAAAAAAAGGAGGCAGGGAATGTTTAAAAATAATGCAGAAAGAATAATCTCAGATATCCAGAACCACAGCATTAGGATTGATAATTTTAATGACTTGGATGCAGCAGCAGAAGCTGCCGGCAGCTCCCAGTTCGTCCTACTTGGTGAAGCGTCCCATGGAACATCTGAATTTTATACCTGGAGGGCAGAGCTGACGAAGAAGCTTATCGGACAATATGGCTTCAAGGCCGTCTGTGTTGAAGGGGACTGGCCATCATGTTTTGAGGTTAACAGCTATATCAAATCGTATAATCAGCGCCTGCCACAGGATGTACTGAAAGCAGCATTTAACAGATGGCCGGAGTGGATGTGGGCCAATCGTGAGATCCAGGACTTTATCGTATGGCTCAGGGATTATAATGAGCAGGCAAAAAAAGATATGATTGGCTTTTACGGTTTGGATGTCTACAGTTTATGGGAGTCCATGGAGGAAATCATCCAGCATCTTGAAAAAGACAGCTCCAATGATGCAGAAGCTGCCAAAAAAGCTTTTTCGTGCTTTGAGCCTTATTACAGGAATCCTGAGGACTATGCGGTGTCATCGGGCTTTTATGGAGAATCGTGCGAGGAAGAAGTAATGGAGCTGCTGTTAAATATCCGGAGAGACTTGGCAAAATACCCTCCCCAAAATGAAACGGCGCTTAACCTTTCAGTCAACAGCCTTGTTGCCCTTCATGCAGAAAGTTATTACCGGTCAATGGTAAAAGGAGGCGCTGAGGACTGGAACATTAGGGACAGACATATGGTCAGCGCAATTGAGGAAATCATTAAATACTATGGTGAAGCTACAAAGATCGTCATCTGGGAGCATAATACGCATATCGGTGATGCAAGAGCAACTGATATGGAAATGCATGGGATGACGAATGTCGGCCAGATTCTCAGGGAGAGGTATGCCGGCAAAGTATTTGCGCTCGGTCTGGGAACATACGACGGGACTGTGATTGCCGGACGCAGCTGGGGAGAGAGAAGGGAAGTGGTGCTTCTGCCTCCTGCAGCAGAAGGTAGCTGGGAGGATTTGCTGCACCGGGCTGGTGCACATAATAAGCTGATTCTCTTCAGCAGCGAAAATCGCAGCCTTTTTCAAGAAACGATTGGACACAGAGCGGTGGGAGTCGTATATAATCCGGAATTTGAACTCAATGGAAATTACGTTCCTTCACAGATTTCCGACCGGTACGATGGTTTTCTTTTCATTGACCGCACTTCTGCTTTAAGACCTCTTGACTAAAGAGGGTGAGCCTGAATCAGGCTCACCCTTTGTTTCATTATTGATAGCTGTCCGCCAGTTCATCAACAAGAGAACCGACAAAAGAAACAGCTTTCCTGATCGAATCCGGCTTGCTCATATCAACGCCCGCGTCCTTGATAAGCTCCAGCGGCTTTTTCGTTCCTCCGGCTTTCAGTACATCGATCCACTGTTCAACGGCAGGCTGTCCTTCTTCCTTGATCCTTTGTGCAACAGCAGTTGATACAGTCAATCCCGCAGAGTAAGTATACGGGTACAGACCCATGTAGTAATGAGGCTGCCTCATCCATGTCAGGCTTGCCCCTTCATCGATTTCAACTGAACTGCCCCAGAAGTCTTCAAGCACCTGTTTCTTCTCCCTGGATAATAAAGCAGCCGTCAGGGGAACCCCTTGCTCCGCCAAAGCATAGACTCTTCTCTGGTATCTGCCTTCCAGGAGATGTGTAACAAAGTTATGATAATAGGTTCCAAGTAGCTGAAGGATGACCCAGCGCTTCATCCGCGGATCTTCGGTGCCTTCCAGTAGATGCTGCCCCAGCAGAAGCTCATTGATCGTCGATGGCGCTTCTACAAAATAAGTGGAAGGACGGGTATTCATAATACGCTGATTTTTATTTGCCAGGTAGAAATGGCCGGCATGGCCCAATTCATGGGCAAGCACGAATGCACCGCGCATTGTATCTGTCCATGTGATCAGAATATACGGGTGCGAGCCGTACGGGCTTGAACAGAACGCACCTGTCGATTTGCCGATATTATCTGCAAGGTCCACCCATCTGTCTTCAAGGCCTTTTTTCATGATTTCTGTATATTCTGGCCCCATCACCTGAAGAGCTTCCAGGATGACTTCACTGGCAGACTCATAGGTGGTGGCCGGGTTGAATTCCGGGTCAAGCGGCGCCTTAAGGTCAGCAAATGTCATCCTATCAAGTCCGAGTACCGTCTTCTTCAGTTCAGCATACTTGCGCATAATAGGGGCCAATTCTTCTCCGATGATATCAAGCTGATTGTGGTACATTTCCTCTGTAACCTGCTGAGGCTCCAGCAGCATTTCTGTTGCAGATTCATACTTTCTCGCCCGGGACAGAACGACCTGCCGTTTCACTTCTGCTGAATAAGCGGCAGCAAACGTGTTTTTATACTGCTTCAGTGTATCAGTGAAAGATTCATAGGCAGCTCTTCTTGTATGTGTATCAGGCGAAAATTCATAACGGTCTTCAAACAGGGCAAAAGAGTTTGGCAGTACATTGCCCTCCTTGTCCTTAAATGAAGCGAACTGCATATCTGCCAGCTTGCTGTTTTGATAAACCTGATATGGAGAGGCATGTACCTCGCCAAGTGAGGCAAGGACTTCTTCAGTCTCTGGGCTGAGCTTATGTTTTTTTGTTTCAAGAAGCTCTTCAAGATTTTTTCTGAAGGCTTCCAGCTCTGGCTGTTCTTTTATGTATCTCTCAAGCAGCCCATCTTCAAAAGCCAGGATCTCGGACTCAATGAAAGAAAGGGCGGAGTTCACTTTTGCCCGGAGTGACGCTGCCAGCGATGCGTTGGACTGATTGTCAGGATCTGATCCATCTTCAGATTGGCGCAGGGAAGCATAGGTTCCGGCCTGGACCATCCTGATGGAGTAAGCTTCCTGTGCCAGCAGGCATTCCTTCAGGACAGCAGAGCCGCTGGCAAGCCTGCCTTTATATGAATCAAACCGGGACAGGTCAGCCTCCAGGCTTTCAAGCTCACTCTTCCAGTTTTCTTCCGAAGAGAACAAATCATTTAAATTCCATGTAATAGCCTCAGGGACCTCTGAGCGTGCTAGTCTTTTGACAAGTGTTTTTTCAGTCATTTATAAAAAGCCTCCTTTATATAAAACGGGAAGATGTTTCGAAACCCTAAAGAAATTATACTTCATCGGAAGGCATTTTCCTATCCTTTATCTAAATATTTTTAATCTTTGTACATGAAAAAACGGGCTAAGCCCGTTTCCAATTGCTACTCATGTTTTTTAGCCAGGCATCTGTCGCATTCCAGCAAATAGGCTTCTGCCTGTTCTTCCATATGTTCGCCGCATTCCGGGCATTCCTTCTTCGGAAGGTTCCTGAAAAATTCAACTGGGTTCTTAATCATGATAATTCCTCCTTTTATAATACAACTAATTTAAATTGTTTCTGTTATAGTACAGTATACCTTCAGTTGATTTATTTGTGAAGGATAAACTGCAAATTTTTTAGATTTTTCCACCCGATACAAAATTTAGGTAAAAATTCGAGAAGCGAAATATGGCTGTTAAATGCTTGTCATGAACGTAAAGGATTTATTATCTGCCTGTTCTTTTTCTCAGAATATTTCATGCTATGATAGATTCCGTTAGCGAGAAATAGCTATCAGGAGGTAATCAGATGAAAAAACAAATTTTATCATTAGTGGCTGCAGCAGCCGTGGCCGGAGCAGCCGGAGCCAATGTACAAGCAGATGAAATTTCCGTAGAAAAGGGAGATACCCTTTGGGGGCTTTCCCAAAAATATGAAGTAACAGTAAATGATATTAAGCAGTGGAATGATTTGTCTTCAGACATGATCAGAGCAGAAACCACTCTTTCTATTTTTCCAGAAAAAAAATACATAATTAAATCCGGGGATACGCTATGGGCTATAAGCAGGAATCATGGCGTTTCCGTCAGTGATTTAATGCACTGGAACAATCTGTCGTCAGACTTGATCTACCCTGAACAGGCCCTTGTCATCCATCCGAAAGGAAGCATAAAGGAAAAACCGGCAGCACCAGCGCCTAAAGGGCAGGAACAGACTGAAAAACAGCAGGCCGTACAAGCTGCTGAAAAGTCTCCTGCTCCTGAAAAAACAGCCCCTGCTGAGTCTAAGCCTGCTGAAAGCGAAGGTACTGTAAGCACCCAGCCTGCTCCTGAAGCCAGTGCACCAGTAGCGCAGGAAGAGGTCGGCAAGGAAATCACCGTTACTGCAACCGCCTATACTGCCAGCTGTGAAGGCTGTTCCGGCGTAACATCTACTGGAATTGATTTAAATGCAAATCCAGATCAGAAAGTCATATCGGTAGATCCCAATGTCATTCCTTTAGGTTCCAAGGTATATGTCGAAGGATATGGCAATGCGATTGCAGGAGATACAGGGGGCAGCATTAAAGGCAATAAAATTGATGTATTTATCCCGACTAAAGAAGAAGCAATCAAGTTTGGCAGACAGACATTGACGGTCAGGATACTTGATTGATATATGTAATGTAAGAAAGAGGCCGGATACACCATTTGGCCTCTTTCTTTTTTATACTATTGTCCTTTCATCTTCCTCTTTTTGCGTTTGTTTATCTTTAATCACGAAACGCTGCACAGGCTGTGTCAGCTGATAAAAGCGGTCTTCAAGAAAATTGCTGACAGCAGCAAATCGATCATGCATGCCAGAACGCAGATCTTCGTAATGCCTGCCCAGTTTCTGAAGCAGATCCTCCTGTTTATCCAGACGTTCCATAATGGTCAGATGGGTCATTTCATGCAGATCTACGAGAGAATCCACTTTATTCTTCAATTCTTCGTGTTCTTCTAAAAGGCCGTCAGGCGGAAGCAGATTATCCATCTTTCGGGAGAGTTCCAGCATCATCGCTTCCTGGATAATTTGCTGGTCATTCCATTTCTCCTGCCGGGCACTTTTCTGCTCCACGCTTTCTGTAAGCTGCAGGTGGTGACTTTCCATCATTTCGAGCCGCTGAAGGATTCTCAAGCCAGCTTCTTCCTGCTTTAGCATACATTCTTTCAGCTGTTTTAAATAAACTTCCTCCAGCCCGGCCAGGTCCTCAGAATGCCGCTCTGCTGCAGCAAGCAAATCGGCCTTAAAAGATTCGATTGACCGTGAGACAGCCTCTCTGAATAGACTGTTTTTGTAGATCACCTGATTCCCGCGGGCAGACACTTCCAAATTCTCAGTAAATATGATGGGCGAAATTCCTGAATTAGCATGGTTGCTGATAGGGCACAGCTCCTTTCTGATTTTAGGTTATCCTATGTAATGATTGCAGAAAAGCTGCAAATAATAGGCAGGTGACCCATTCAGGGAAGAACAGATCGGGAGGCGGATATGGAAATATTTTCTTTTGATGAAGGCAGTCAGGCTGACATTGCAGGAACCATCATGATTTCGCCTGAAGAAAGATCTTTTTGGCTGGCATTTTGCACCTTCAATATCCACTGGAGGGGGGAAGTGATTCAAACCAGGGATGATATTCTAATAGGTGAGAGGGAGCAGCTGAAAAGGGAGTACAGCATTTTTCATGATCTTTATCAGCAGCTTTTGATGCAGCTGCCGTGGAAAGATGCATCTGGTCTGAAAATGAATCTAAAGCTTGACGAAGGGCTGCTATACTTGATCTTTACGGAGATGGACACTTTCAGGGAATACTGCTGGGAAGCTGGGGACACAGAAGGGGAAGAACTTTGCAGCTCTTACAGGATACTTCTAAAGTCGCTGATTGAAGAGGATTTAAACAGCAAAAGATAAGCCCCGCCATATTAGGCCGGGCTTTTACTTTATTGAAATAATTTTTCGTCGATGACCTCATGATTATCGTCCATTACGGTCACCTTGCTCGGCTTATTTTCTTTAGCCATCTTTTCAGCTTCTTCCACTGCTGCCGTTCGGCTGCCGAATTGTGCTGCAGGTGCTGCATCTTCCAGCTTGACCAGCCAGAGGTTTTCATCCTTATTTGGTACAACTGCATATTCTTTAATCATATAAAAAACTCCTTTCACTTTCTTAATGGTTTTTTTCCCTTTCCGCACCCTGCTAAACCGGGAATATGATTTCTCTGAAAGGAGATAGTAACATTAAAAAGGGAGTGATTAACTTGCCTGAGGATAAAAAAGAACCGACTATGGCGCCGGGCATTGATGACAGTGACGAACTGAACCAGGATGCTTCCGCACAGGAAAGGCAGAAAGGCGAATATACCAATGTGACTGCATTAGTTCTGGATGAAGCGGATCCAAGCTGATAACACGTGTGTTTATGCTAAAGTATCAAAGGGTATTTGAATGCTACCATGAATAGAAAGGAAGATAATGATGCTGAAATTTATCATAGGGGCACTTTTGGTGCTGTGGCTGCTTGGCTTCATTTTTAAGATTGCAGGAGGGATCATCCACATTCTCCTCGTAATTGCTGCTGTTCTGCTCGTCATCAATCTTATCAAAGGAAGAAGAACCAGCTAGATAAGGCCTCCAGGCGGAGGTCTTTTTTGTTAAACATTCTTGTTGATTTTGGGCTCATTTCATCACAGCTGAAATGAGCCCAAAATCAACAAGGTACACTAACACAG